>JAFRAB010000015.1 GCA_017405675.1 Erysipelotrichaceae bacterium | reverse complement strand
ATTTCGATTTTGTGAATTAATTTAAGCGATATTCTCAAAGAACTATTCTCGAGGCCTTTATTTTAGGCTTTTTCGTCGTGCCTTTTTCCTTCTTCAAGCATATTTTTAAAAATGCTTGACTTCTTCATAGCTGGTCTCCTTGTAAATATCATAATAAACATCTTCTGTCACAATAACAGAAGAGGCTGTTTTCTCATGGTGGAGAATACGGGATTCGAACCCGCGACTTTCTGATTGCGAACCAGATACTCTGCCAACTGAGTTAATTCCCCATCTGCAGATACATTCTACAGACCGATCTCGTTATTGTAGCTGACGAGATTGACGTTTCTGACACCCTCAATGTTCTGTAAGGCACCCATTAAGGCATCAGTTCCCTTTGAATACTCTATTTCATATGTCAGTTCACAGACATGCTGACTGTTTGAAGACTTGCTCTTAAGCTGCTTTTTGGTAACAGACTTCAGAGTCTCCATGACCTGTTCTTCACATGCAGCGTTGTACATTACCACTAACAGATACTGTGATTTAGCCTTGGCTGAAATCATATATGATACATAATAAACAACACCCAGTAACAGCGAACCGATAATGGCGATGATATACAGTCCCGCACCGGACATGATACCGGCGGTAATGGCCCAGAACATGAATGAAGTGTCCAGCGGTTCCTTGATTGCCGTTCTGAAACGGACGATACTGAGAGCACCGACCATACCTAAGGACAGTGACAGATTGGAGTTGATGGTTCTGATGATCATAGCTACTACCATCGCCAGCATGATGATTGTCAGCGGCAAGGTGCGGTTATAAACAATACCGGTAAAGGTCTTGCGGTATACGATCACGATGAACAGTGAACAGATGAAGGCTACGATCAGTGATGTCACGATCATGCCTACAGTTACCGGACCGGCAAACTGATTCAGAATTAATTCCTTAATTGTATCTATCATTTTATTGTCCCTCCTATTTTATGCTCCGGCATATGGCAAACTTGCTGACGGCCTGTCTTAACTTAGGCACGGAATTAAGAATTGCCAGGATATGCTGAGGTATGTATTCATTGCATTTGACTTCCATAACGCATACTCCATCCGGATACATGGCTATGGTATTGATGTCCCTGTTGAAGAAATCAGTGCTGTAACGGCCTGAATGCAGATCTTCATCAAAGGTTATTCTGACTTCGCTGACCGGGTAGGTAAAAGCCAGACGGCGATAGTCAACGATGACGCTTGGTACCAGATTACGGCTGATGGCATCAGCCAGGAATCTGTTCATGAAGCTGTTCTTACTGTTAATGCGGGTATATTGTCTGTTTAACAGTGCTTCTGTTACTTCACGGGATATGCGGCAGGATTCCTTATAGGTCATGTTTTCATCCTTATGCTTGCATTCCAGTGAAATGAAGCTCGGATCATTGTTATACATCCTGATACGGTACTTGGCACGGTATTCTTCACCGTTGACCTTTTCCCGTAATGCTGATGCATAGATGTCATCAAAGTAAATTGAGCGGATATCATATGAGTACTCATCGCTGACAGAATGCGAGTCCAGATACATTACATTCCTCAGCTGCCGTTTCAGCATTTCGGCTACAGCTTCCGATATCACGAACTTAAGTTCATAACGGTACTCAATATCCTTTACCATAAATCACCGAATATCTGTTTCATACTGGCACTGGACAAGCCAAAGAATTCCTGAGTCTGACTGAGCACATAAGACTGACGGACTTTTATGTAGTCCAGAACAATCTGTTTCTGCTGATTATATGAACTTAAGGTAATTGGTATACCAAAGTCATAGGCAAGATAGGATCCATACCATCTTTCCCTGTCCCTGGCTATTTCAGGGGCATAGGAATTGATAATGCCATTGCATCTTTCCGTCAGTGAACTGATGCTTAGCTCATGATGCAGCAGATAGTTCATTCTCTCCAGCCACTTATTACGGAAAGTAGAGTTATTGAACAGCTTGCGTGGGATGACATTATCATAAGTGTTCTCAACCCAGCCGGTCATGCCGTTTGGATTGGTCAAGTATGAATAGTAATAGTTATATGTCGGATAACGGAATCCGTAATCCACGTCATACAAAATGTATTTCCAGCGACCGCCATCAACATCAGGATGTGAGAAATAGCGGATGTTGGCTACGTCACGGTTGGCGTAGTAAGTCATATAGATCCAGTAGTCAATGACGTTATCAATATCGATCAGCGTTGAAACATACTGGTAGTTGGCATCATTGGACATGTCATGGCTTCTGACCCAGTCAAAGATCTCACTGATACCGTCTGTACCGGCTTCCACATAGCCTGATACATGAACAATATTGACCTTTTCCTTATCAACGTTGTAGTGATCGCAGATAAATGATCTGTTGATCTTTTCCCTGATATTGTAAATGCCCCAGTAATCACCGTTTATATACAGCACGCAGGATTTATAAGCCTGTACATCCATGTAAGGATCAGCGGCACTTGTAGCCAGGATATCACGGAAAATGGTACGGCTAATATCATTTGAACCGGAACGCAGAACGATGGCATCAAAGACACTGTTGTCTCTGTTGTCAAACAGATGATAAACCAGATCACTGGCACCCCAGTCACTGTCAAATCTCAGAGCATAGCTCTTTTTCTCGTCATTACGTGAGTTCCCGCCAAAACAGGCAATGGAACAAGGAATGGAAAAACCATCATCCCCGTCATATAACTGTGCATAGGCCTGCAGTTCCAAGCCTCTGGTATTGGAATTGTAATTGAGATAACTGAAATCATCAGGATCCATTGAAACAGACATTACCGGAAGGCTGTGATTTTCATTGACGATGAAACTGGCAACCGCAGAATTGCTGGAAACAGCATCTTCCACATAGCTTCTGGCCTTGACAACAGTTGTCCCTGTAACGTTGAAAGGACCGGTATATACGGCTGAGTAGGCAGTGGGAAAACTGCCGTCAGTGGTGTATCTAACCGTTCCCTGTCCTTTTATTTCCACTGCAACGCTGCTTACGCCGTTATATACCCCTCCGGTGACTATTTCCGGAACGGCAGCCACCATGCGGTAACCTGTTCCGTTTTCACTGCCTGGGGTAGGTTCAGACAGATAGAAGAAGCCGTCTGACTTTCCACGGCCATAACTGTACTGATACGGAATGTCACTGAGATTGACGCAGTCAACAATGCGGTGATTGCGGCTCAGATATATGGTATCGGAACTGCCGATCTTGAAGTTGGTGTGATAATAGGAATTATTGGTAAGCTTCTCATCCCCTGAAGCCATCAGAATATAGAACTCACCCGGAGCAAGAGTAACATCAGGCAGCTGATACTGTTCAAGATTGCTGTCGTTTTTACTCAGACAGTAATCAGATAAGTTTATCTCAATACCGCTGTTGTTCTTCAGTTCGATCCAGTCATAGAACTGATTGCCGTTCTGCGGCAGATAGCTGTGATTGGAACTCATGACTTCATTTATCATCAGATCCTTAGGATTCTTCAGATATTCCTTCTGGAAGGATTCAACACCGTCTGTCGTATTGCGGTATCCCGGTGAAACGATATTGGTATAGGCATAACTGCCGTCATCATTACGGGAAATGGCAACACCTGAACCCAGATCATGATATTCAATTTCATCGACGATACGGCCCTTTTTACTCAGAATGACCGTACCGTTTTCATTTTCAAAACGGAAACCCAGACTATCATCACCGCTGCCGGTAAAGATGCAGTAAATATCTCCCGGAGCCAGGATCCTGCTGTCAAGATTATGCAGGAACGGATTATCCGTGGTTTTACCCAGAGTATACTCACCAAGATCAACATTGTGATCGCTGATGTTAATGAATTCAATGAAACCGGCAGCCGTTCCGTTTTTCATGAAATTAGCCTTATTGCGGTTAAGGAATTCATTGATGACCAGTTCACTGGCTTCATCGCTCTTTAATGATTCATAGTAGGCCGTCTGCCCTTCCTTACTGTTGGCGTAGCCAGGCGTACCGAAATCAGAAATGAACCAGTTACCGTCCTTATCCCTCATCATGGCCTGATTCTTATCCAGAGCCACGGTATCAACAGCGTCGATGACCTTGCTGTTAGGATTAACAAGAATAATTCTTTCTTCTCCCTTGGAAGTAAGTCTGAACGGAGCATTAAGTCCGTCTTCCAGACGTCCTGTAAGACCGACTACCACATATTCTCCCGGATTTAGCTCTGTGGTTGGGAAGACCCATTTAACGGTATCCTGCTTGTCAGATAAGCCATAACCGGCCAGGTTGATCTTCTTATCGGTGCCGTTGTACAGCTCCAGATAATCACAGGCTTCATTATTGTTGTTAACATATATTCCGCCATTATTGCTCATCAGTTCACTGATGACCAGTTTGGTTATGTTATTGTCTGATTTGTCAGGCAGCGGCTTATCCGGAATGTATGAATTACCACTAAAAAGAGTGCTTGCCACAATTGCTGCGACAACCACTGCAATAACTGCTATAACAAATAAACTGTCAAACTTCTTAGTCCGGTATCTGCTGCTTTTCATCTTATAAATTGTATCATTTTTATACAGTGCTTACAACCGCACGGTTATTCGGTTCTTAAGGCCGTTACCGGATCGCATTTCATGGCCATGCGTGAAGGAATGATACCGGCAATGACAGTCAGAACGATGCTGATGACGATAAGTATCAGTCCGGTTCTTATCGGCAGATAAGCCGTAAGAGACTCTATGTCGGTTACCCTTCTGACTATCCAGTTGATCGGATGGCACAGCAGCATGGTCAGAATGACACCGATGGTACCGCTGCACAGACCGATAATGAAAGTCTCGGCATTGAACACGCTGGCAACATTATGCTTGGAAGCACCGAGTGATCTTAATATACCAATTTCCTTTGTTCTTTCCAGAACGGAGATATATGTAATAATGGCTATCATTATTGAAGAAACGATAAGTGAAACAGAAACAAAGGCAATAAGGACATAGCTTATGGCATTGATGATATTGCTGACAGAAGAAATCAGAATACCGGTAATATCGGTATAGAGAATGATATCTTCCTTATGTCCGCTGTTTTCCCTGGCATCATTGTAATCAGAAATGAACTTCTTGAATGATTCCTTGGAATCAAAATCCTTGAGATATAAAGCAATGCTGACAGGTGAATCAATGTCGACATATCCCAGATTCTTCAGGTTTCCATCCCGGCTGACATCGCTTGGAGAAGTATTCATGTAAGTCATCATTAATCTGGTCAGCTCTTCTTCTGTCATGTTGAACTTGAAAGCCTTCTGTAAGGCATCAGGATTGAAGCTGAAGGCATTATTCATGGTAGAAGCCAGATAAGAACTCATATTGTACATGGTGTTACCCATTGTTTTTCTGATTCTGCCCTGTAAGATGGATGTAATTACACTCTTGAGAGTTTCTTCCATCCGTTCATTGCTCATCAGGGCATTGATCAGTTCAATCACTTTATCCTGAGTAATAGGAGTATCACCGCTCGGAATCAGTTCCTTTCCTATTTCAATATAGGAGTTCAGAGCGCTTTTCAGCATTGGTCTTAAGACTGTTTCAATATAACCGGAAGGCAATCCGAAATCATTCTCCAGTTTGGTGATTTCTTTCTTTGTTGATTCCTTGGCCATCTGATCATCGATCATCTTTTCAATGGCATCACCGTCAATGATGGCGGTTCCGTCACTTCCATTTTCCTCAATGTAATCATTAAGCATTTCCACAGCCATGGTTCTTAAGAAAACGGACACTTCCCTGGCAGCATCGCCGCTGTCGGAAATGACGTCATTCATGGCATTGGAAACAAAGTTATTCATGGTATTGCTGATGTCACTGGCATTAACGTTTACGCTGAAGGCCTGTGACAGCATGTTCTCATCTATGGATATCATGTCATCAAAACTGATGTTGCTTTTCTTGCGGTTGTCAGAATTAATATCTTCGAACAGACGGCGTGAATAAACATCTCTGGTCTTGTCAGCCAGCTGCTGCTTAACTACTTCTCTGTTACCGGCTTCAGCGATGACATACTTTGTAAGTTCGGTAGAATAACCGACACCCGGCATCATAACTGCTGAATTGGTACCCTCTTTTGGTTTGACGATCCCGCAGATGGTCAGAGTAACACTGTTATCCAGTAAGCCGTTTACATAGTCCTTGTCATCCGACATGTCTTTCCAGACGTCATATGTTTCATCATATACATAGAAATCGGCCGGAATGATCAGCTTGTATTCAAGCTTCATGAAATCATCCCAGGTAAAAGACATCGGCTTGTTGTGGAGTTCATAGCTTTCACCCCGCAGCATCCGGCTGATATACTTTTCCAGTTCCTTCGGATCTCTTAAACCTAAGGCATAGGTAATATAGTCAGATATGGTTCTTTCGCTGTTTACTATGAGTACCATCTCATTGTATTTCTGCGGCCAGTGTCCCTGTATGACCTGATACTGACTGTCAAGCAGTTCCTGATTATCGATCAGAGGCTGGAAAGCCGAACGTGAATAGCTGGCCAGCGATGAACTGAACAGGCTGGAATAGATATTGCTTGGATTGACCTTGATGACATTGTCCCTGTCATCAGCCTTATAGATATTAGGAGTAATTCCATAACTGTACTGAATAGCTACCAGATAATCATCTATGGTACTGTAATTCCGTTCTATGTGTTTTTTGAAAGCTTTAAGGTTATTTGTACCAACCTGATTGAACATTTCAGCAATTACTGATCTTTCAGTGATCTTGCCTTCTTCTCTTTCCTGATTGGCAGCTGCTGACATCATATTCAGCATTGATCTGGTCATATCCACATCAGAGTTTTCGATAGTCAGCGGATAAGCGCTCAGAGAATCTCTCTGAACATCGTCAATATACTTATTTACGCCATTGCTTAAAGACATTATTAAGGCAATGCCTATAATGCCGATTGAACCGGCAAAGGAAACCAGAATGGTTCTGCCTTTCTTAGTTAATAGATTGTTCAAAGATAAGGCAAAAGCAGTAAACAGGTTCATGTGAGCCTTACCGAAATTGTCTATTGTTTTTTCTGCTTCTGAGTTTGAATATGGATTGGAGTCACTGATGATCTGCCCATCCCTTAACTGCACAATGCGGTTGGCATACCGGTTAGCCAGTTCCGGGTTATGAGTTACCATGACGACAAGTCTGTCGCTGGCTACTTCCTTCAGCAGTTCCATGATCTGGACGGAACTCTGAGTATCCAAAGCACCGGTAGGTTCGTCAGCCAGCAGGATCTCCGGATCATTGACCAAAGCTCTGGCAATGGCCACTCTCTGCATCTGTCCGCCTGAAAGCTGATTAGGCTTCTTATATAACTGATCACCCAGTCCGACTCTTTCCAGAGCTTCCTTAGCTCTTTCCACTCTTTCTTTTTTGCCTAAACCGGCAATTGTCAGAGCCAGTTCAACGTTTGAAATGACATTCTGATGAGGTATCAGGTTATAGGACTGGAAAATGAAGCCTACCGTGTGGTTACGGTAGCTGTCCCAGTCACGGTCTCTGAAATCAACTGTTGACTTGCCGTTGATTACCAGGTCACCGGAGCTGTATTTGTCCAGACCGCCTATGATGTTAAGCATGGTCGTCTTACCGCCGCCAGAAGGCCCTAAAACAGCCACAAATTCATTCTGACGGAAGGAAACGGACACGTTCTTAAGAGCATGGACTACATTGTTGCCCATGACGTATTCCTTGGAGATGTTTTTCAGTTCAATCATTCTGTCACCTCCTGAATACCTATGATCCTGTCTGTTACCTTCAGCAGTGAAGCCGTATCATCTTCCTGCAGCTGTGTTAAAATGGCAGTCATGTACTCGATGATGCTGTCATAAATTTCCTTAACCTGCTGCTGACCTTTTTCCGTAATAGAGATGATGACACTGCGGCCGTCATTAGTATCCTTCATGCGGTTGATCTCACCCTTGCTGGCCAGATTGCGCAGAATCTTGGCTACATGAGCACTGCTGGAATCCGTATAACTGATCAGTTCGCTTGGTGTGGAGTTTCCATGCACTACTAAAGAAGTCAGTACGCATAATTCCCCTCTTGTCAGGGAGAGCATCTTACGCTGTACCGGCAGGCTGTATATAATTCTCAGATTTTCAAGTAATCTTTCTGCTTCTCTTCTGTAGTCCATATAATACCTAACCCAGTTAGATATTATATTATAGTTTCATTATTAACGTCAACACAAACAAAAGCCTCCCTTACGGAGGCTCTGTATATAAGACATTACTATTCTTTTATTTAATTTGTATGGAATCTCTTCTTCAGTTCTCTGACGAAATCATTGTGGAAGAAGATGAACAGGATCATAACGCTCCGGGCAATGCTGCCCAGAACAATTATCGGCCAGTTCAATTCAGTTATGCCAATGATGGAGAAAACCGTCAGGATCAGTGAGAAGACCACCAGCCACATCATCGGCATGGTATTCCGAAGCTGTGATTTGTAGTCAATCAGCAGAACTAATGTAGTTAAAATCAGTGCTGCAAACAGGATGATCGGTATTACAAACATTGACCAGCCCGGAGCCAGACAGACATCGATCAAAGCCAGCAGGACACAGACATGGAATACGGTCTTAACAATTTGTGATATGAAGTTAAACTCAACATTATCAGGCGAAAAGACCATGTCCCAGACTGTCAGCAAAGACCAGATAACCACGACACTCCAGGCTTTTCCCTTGATCGAGATATTAACTATGACACATGCCGCCCCGGCCATCAGAAACAGCCACTTTACTATACGGCGTGACTTAAGGAAAAGAATATTGACCTTGTCAAGTTCAGGATATGTGATCTCAACTTTCATAGACAGCACTTCCTTTCACTTCAACATGCAGGCCATCTTCCTTCAGCAGACTGAGCAGTTTTTCCTCAAAGGCAGGATCACTGGTCATCTTGGTGATGCTGAAAACTGACTTGTCCTTAAAGGTTATCAGCGAGCAGTTGGCGCGGCATATTTCGCTCGGCCCCAGAATAAAATCGAATTTTTCAACATGTTCACTCATGTCTTCCGGCAGCTTTACCACTCCCAGATTAGACAGGAAAGTCGTATTTACTCTGTCCCCAAGGAAACCATACACGATCTTGGCAACAGTTCTTTTTATATTCAGCGGGATCAGTTTCAGAGACTGTACCAGCTTGACGGTGGTACCCATCATGATCTCCATTTCTTCCTGACCGGATTTATATTTAATCTGTTTTATGACATCAGGCAGAATGTCTTTCTTATTGGTTACTCTGTCAACAGGTGTATCAACGGTAAAATACATGGAGTAGTTTCTGATGGTTTTGGAATGGTTGAACTTACGCATATTTACCGGTATCTGGATCTTTATTTCCCCTTTTACCTCTTCACAGGCATACCTGGCAGCTACTGTCATCAGAGCCGTAAGATAGGCTGTAACAGTGGCGTTATTGTCTCTGGCAGTCTGTAAAAGCTCATTAGAATCCATTTCAAAATGCAGGACCTGTACCGGTCTTAACGGACTGAGATGACCGCTCATCTGAGCAGCAGCGTTATTCATGAAACCGCCGGTTACTTCCTTGACTTCGGCTTTGGCAAACTCATTGGAAGTTTCTCCTTCCCGCGGTGTATCTTCAATATTCCAGACACCTTCCGTACAGCTGACATGATGGCCCAGCAGACGCAGATATTCACCCGCCAGCGTCTTTAAGAAGATGATACCTCCTGAACCGTCAGTAAGCACATGGAAGAGTTCAACACTTATCCTGTTGCGGAAATAACTGACTCGGAAAGACTGTGATCCTGTTGTTTCTATTTTCAGTGATCTCAAAGGTATTACCCTTTCCGGTTCAAC
Source organism: Erysipelotrichaceae bacterium (assembly GCA_017405675.1). The sequence continues at coordinate 160,747 of JAFRAB010000015.1, read as the reverse complement.
TGTAAAACGGCGTTTGGTAGAGTCCAGATAATGCCAGAAGAATCCTTTCTTCAATGTCGTAGCAAAACTCGGGAATCTCTTGATCGTAAAGTTAAGAGCCATCTGCAGTATTTCAGGAACTATTTCCTCTTTCAGATAAATGGAAACACGGAACATCGGTACGTTCCCGAATCGCATGGACAGAGGATATATGATTGCGGCATTATCCAGCGGATACCAGCTGATCGGCGGATGATTATAAAATCCTCCCAGCTGACTTGGCTTCAGTCTTTCAACTGCTTCTTCAAGCGATAGTCCCTGTTCCATATAATACTTTATGGCACGGTTAAAGTCCTCAATCAGCAGAAATTCCTGTGATTTGGCCATTTTTATATGCTTCTGAAGGTCAGCATAAAACTCATCGTATATGAGCTGCTGCTGTTCAGTAAACTCAAATTTAACCGGCTTATAGATGTTCTTTTTCATATACTTAATTATACGATATAAAAGTCGAAAAAAAAGGTGATTTTAATCACCTTGTTTTTTACTCAATGATATCCTTTACCTTCCAGCCTTTATAAGTACCGTTGTAGGCGCTTAATGTATCAGCCAGCGTCAGGATTGAATGATTCAACTTATCCTTGTCAGCTACCACAGTATTTGACAGATATACTTCACCATTACTGTTGATTTCTGATTCAACATCATAACCTAAACCAAAGGCTATTGCTCTGTAAGCGTTGAAATCATTCTTATTGCTGAAGATTGCATAGTGCAGCAGTTCAACTTCACGGCATGGGCTGACAACATTCAGCATTACGTTTACCTTATCCTTAATTGACTTAACCTTGTTTTCAGTCAGATGTGGGAATGGGTTGTAGTCAGGAACGATATCCTTAACAGTTTCCACCTTTTCAACTACAGGTGCTTCTTCAAAGCTGTCATCAACAATTTCCTCAGGTTCTTCAGCAGTAACTTCCTCGACTGGAACTTCTGTGATTTCCGGCTGTGCCTCAACAACTTCTTCAACTGGTTCAGGCTGTACTTCAGCAATCTCCTCAGCAACTTCTTCAGCTACAGGTTCTTCATAACCCATATTGCCTTCCATTACTTCATTGATGATGCTTTCAAGGCTGGCTTCATCCAGAGTATCCAGATTGCTTGTAACAACATCGATCTGTTCAATTGGTTCAGCATTTTCAATGATGTCTTCTACTGCTGGTGCAGTTGCTTCTTCAACTACTTCCTCTACAGTTTCCTTGACTTCTTCAAATGTTTCTTCAACAGTCTCTTCAGCTTCTTCTACTGCTTCTTTAACTTCCTCAAATACTTCTTCAACAGGCTCTTCAATTTCTTCTACTGCTTCTTCTGCACTGTTGTTGATCTCGTTAAGCAGGTCTTCTAATTCTGAATGATCTTCAGTAACCAGATTTACTTCAGCTTCTTCAGCGAACTGTTCTGGGATTTCCATTTCTTCAACATCTTCAGCCGGAAGAACTTCTTCAGGTTCTTCAACTTCCTCAGGCTGTTCGAAATATTCTTCAGGCATGTCTTCTAAAGGATTTTCAGGCTGCTGTTCTTCAACTGCTGGTTCTTCCTCTGCAGGTGTTTCTTCATATGCAGGTTCTTCACATACTTCTTCAGCTGGAGCTTCTTCATATGCAGGTTCTTCGCATACTTCCTCTGCCGGAGTTTCTTCGCATGCAGGTTCTTCACAGACTTCTTCAGCTGGAGCTTCTTCGCATGTAGGTTCTTCACATACTTCTTCAGCTGGAGCTTCTTCATATGCAGGCTCTTCGTATACTTCTTCAGCTGGAGCTTCTTCACATGCAGGTTCTTCACATACTTCCTCAGCTGGAGTTTCTTCACATGCTGGTTCTTCACAGACTTCTTCAGTTGGAACTTCTTCACAAGCTGGCTCTTCACAGACTTCTTCAGTTGGAGCTTCTTCACATGCAGGTTCTTCGCATACTTCTTCTGCCGGAGCTTCTTCGCATGCAGGTTCTTCACAGACTTCTTCAGTTGGAGTTTCTTCACATGCTGGTTCTTCACAGACTTCTTCAGTTGGAACTTCTTCACATGCAGGTTCTTCACATACTTCTTCTGCTGGAGTTTCTTCAACTGCAGGAACGATTACCTCTGGTTCAGCATATTCTTCAACCGGAGCAGTTTCCTCTTCCGGCTTTTCGATTTTGATCATTGGCTCTTCTTTTTCTTTTTCTTCCTCAGCCTTTTTATTCAGATAGGTAACTACTGCACTTGCGATTGCTGCAGCATATATAATGCCTCTAATAAACCTTTTCATCTAACACACCTCTTTTTCATAATTATAGTCATCATAACTTAAATGTATTATAATATAAATAACCGAATTATAAAAGATTGAATAGGGAGCAATTCATGAAAAAACTATCTTTTATTTCACTGATTCTGTTACTGATTCTAAGCGGCTGCAAGGGTAAGGAATTTACCCCTTTTGTTACTCAGACAAAGGAAATTCTGGACCTTAACGAGTCATACAGACCGGAGAATCTTATCGATGATGTAGAAAACGTCGGACTTCAGTTTGAAGTTCTCAATAACACCATAGATGTTTCCAAACCGGGAGATTATTCTGTAACATATAAGATCTCCTCTCCTGATGGAAAGAAATCAGTTGAAAAGACATTCCTGTTCAAAGTTAAGGACCATGATGCTCCAGCCCTTACGATTCCTGATGAAATCAAATTAAAACAGGGACAGTCCTTCTCAATCAGCAATTATGCTACGGCTACCGATTCCCGTGAAGGCGATCTGACCGGTAAGATCACTTACAGCGGTGCCGTAAACGCCTATAAGGAAGGCACTTATGAAATACTGGTAACAGTATCCGACAGTTTCGGCAACACTTCCAGCAAGACTGTTAACATTGTCATTGAAAGCGGTGATTCCTCATCCTTCCAGCAGCAGATTGCCGGTAATTATACAGATATAACCTATACATCAGGCCAGGCACCTACCCTGACACTGAATGAAAACAATACCTTTACCCTTTATCTTAACGGCTGTTCCATTCTGTCGGCTGTCGAAGGCGAATACGTAATGTTTGAAGACCGCATATATCTGAGAAGCCCGCACTATTCATTCTCTGATAAACCTGAAGAAGATCTGGTCTCATTTGCCATTCAGCTGGACGGAACAATGCAGTTTATGACAGAGCTGGATATCTGTGCTCCGAATTACGGCGATATTTTCCAAAAACAGGAAAATTAATTGTTTACTATTTTTTAAACAGCGTGTATAATAAATAAGCACGTTGGGAATTAGCCAAGTGGTAAGGCAACGGACTCTGACTCCGTCATTTCAAAGGTTCGAATCCTTTATTCCCAGCCAATAGAAAATCAAGCCTTTGCAAAAAGGCTTTTTTTATTTCTTATGATCAAAATACATATATTTTTCATTATCAGTAAGTATAATAAAATCAGAGGTACAACAATATGCTAATCAAATCAAACAGAATCTATTTTGAAGACGGATGCCGCAGCGGTTATCTGATGATCGCCGGCAGGAAAATCGTCGGTTTTATTGATGCCAGCGCCAAGGTAAAGGACTACGTAGACTATTCCGATTACCGTATCATACCGGGCATCTTTGATACACATAACCATGGTACTCACGGTTATACGCCTAATGGTTTCAGCGGAGGCGAAGAAGAAGTAAAATGCTATCTTAAGGCTCTTGCCAGCACCGGTGTTACCAATGTCTTCCCTACCATAGCCTATATGGACGGAACAGATAACTATGCCAGAATCACCCGTTTATATGGACAGCAGCTGGATGGAGCAACCATCCTTGGCATTCATTCCGAAGATACCGAAAGACTGGGACACAGAGTCGGTGAAAAAGGCATTCCTATCGGTGAATTCCCTGTGGACATGGATCTGGTCAGAAATACCTGGGAACAGTCCGGCGGTTTACTGAAGCTGTGCGGTATTGCCCCGGAAAAGGAAAACGCTCAGGAAGCCATTGATTATCTCAATGACAAAGGCGTAAAAGTTGCCTTCATGCATTCCGAGGCCTCATACCAGGAAGCTAAGGAAGCCTTTGACAAGGGTGGTTTCTTCGTTTCCACTCATACCTGTAACGTCATGAGAGGCATTCATCACAGAGACATGGGCGGTCTGGGAGCCTGCCTGCTTGACCCGAATCTGTATAATGAGATCATCTGTGACTTCATGCATGTTTCCCCGGAGATGCTGCAGATAATATTCAAGGTCAAAGATAACATGGATAAATGGATCATGATTTCCGATAATGTACAGGTGGCAGGAGCCCCTGTCGGCAGATACCGCAATGAAAGCAATACCCGTGAAAGAGTCGTTACTGAAGAAGGCTTCTGTCTGGAAACTACCGGCAGGATATCAGGATCAAGTAAGCCTGTTCTCTACGGCATTGGCAACCTGGTTGAAAAACTGGGCATGCCTATCGAAACAGTCATCAGAATGGCTGCATTGAACCCTTGCAGAGCCTACGGTTTTGACCGGGAAAAAGGATCAATCAAATTAGGTAAGGATGCTGACTTGGCTGTCATCACTGATGACTATCAGTGTGTAGCAACCTACGCCAACGGCAGAAAGGTATATGACTGTCAGACAGATACTGATCTTTTCAATCCTGAATTCATCGAAAAATATCGGATCAGAGATTAAGATTTAATTTATTCAGTAAAAAAGATCATGGTTATCATGATCTTTTCTTATGACTTTGTATGTATGTTTAGCATTCAGTAAATTCGTAGTGTCCCTGCTCTTCGACTTCAACGTCTTCGTAGTGGCCCTGTTCCTCTACTGCTTCTCTGATAACCGTTGTTTCCCAGTGGCCCTGCTCAGGTACACCCGGAGTATCTACGACCCATACTTCGCCGTAATGTCCCTGTTCTTCTACACCTTCTTCAATGACATTTGAATAGTTATAATGTCCCTGTTCAGCCACAAATACCTGTTTTTCCTCGTCCCAGGCCTCAACAGCCGCCTGATCAATGATAGTAACTGTTCCCGTCTGAACCTGATAGTTACTGTCAACTGTATAATGATCGTATTCAAACATGACATTGGTAGGATCACTGCCGACATCTTCAGCTGTCCGCGTTCTGACGACATTTCCTTCCGCATCATAATATGTATAAAGTGTTGTTGTTTTATAAACAGGTTCTTCATGAGTTACAGCCGGAATGGCATCATGATGAATGATCTGTGTTTCAAAGTGAGCGGGCTGGTCTACTACCCATTCATATACCGGATCCTTACCCTGAACATCAATGATCCACTGTTCTTCATAATGTCCGGTTTCAGGAATGGCATCAGCATCCTTTACATAATGCTGCTGTGTTACGGCTGGCTGATATTCCACATCAACAACATAACGCTGTTCAGTATGTGCCGGTGAATCGATCACCCATACTCTTCCGCAGGTTGATGGATCAATGGAACCGTCAGTTGATATTATTATCGAGAATTCAGCAGTAGTCTGACTGTAGTCATCACCTACAATAACGACTTTAACAGGATACTCCCCTGCCTTTTCTATATTGGCTGAGGTTCTGACTTCAATGATCCTGCCATGGTGAACGGAAAGATTGTCTCTGATTCGCTGTTCGATCAGTTCATCGGTAGTTTTATCATCCACTACTACAACGATTGATTCTTTCTTTATCCGTACTGTTGCCGGCAGCATTACTTCCTGCGGTACTTCACCCTGTATCGGCTTATCAGGCCTGGTAAAAATGAAGACATCGAGTCCCAGCAGTAATACTATCAATGCAATCAGAATTCTTTTATCCATTACTTACTCCCATGAAAAACATCCTTATTAATTGTATCAAGTTTGGTGTTTTTTATCTATAAGAAAACTGAAATCAGCACAATAAAAGAGTGTTTACCAGACACTCTCTTATTCTTATTTTTTCAAGAAGGGGGAAATGGGTCTCTTCTTTTTTGACCTACTTAATTTATACAATATCTATATGAAATGAATGTGAAATATAGAGATATTTGTTAATTTTTTAACATTTTTTTCATAACAAAGGCTGCTTTTCAGCAGCCTCTTTTTAAAACATTATTTTACGAATTCAATGTATGCCATTGGAGCAGCATCGCCACGTCTTACAGTAGTCTTTACAACTCTTGTATATCCGCCCTTACGGTCAGCGAAACGCGGTCCGATTTCTTCAAACAGCTTCTGAACAGCTGTCTTGCCTGTCTTACCAACTGGTACATCATGAACAAAAGCTAATGCCTGTCTTCTGGCATGGAGATCGCCTCTCTTAGCCAGAGTAACTAATTCGTCAACAACTGTTCTCATTTCCAGAGCTTTCTTTTCAGTTGTTTCGATCTTTTCATATACGATCATATCTGTAGCCAGATTACGTAATAATGCTTTGCGATGGTCTGCTTTACGACCTAATTTACGATTGTGCATTTCTGGAAATCCTCCTATCTTATAAATCAGAAGTGCGGAAGCCTTTACCTAAAGCAGTTAACTTGTCCTTAACTTCCTTCAGAGACTTCTTGCCTAAGTTACGTACTCTCATCATTTCTTCTTCTGTTTTCTGAGTTAATTCTTCAACAGTCTGGATGCCAGCACGTTTTAAACAGTTATATGAACGTACTGATAAATCTAAATCCTCGATAACCATATTGAAGCCCTTAGCATCAGGTTCGTCGGTTGAATCCTTAATGACATTACCCATCTCATTAACACTTTCCTTAACTGATGTCAGTAACTCAAAGTGATCAATTAAAATTTTTGCTGATAAAGCAATTGCAGTCTGCGGAGTGATGGAACCGTCTGTCCATACTTCCAGAGTTAACTTATCATAGTTAGCCTTCTGACCGACACGTGTCCGGTCTACTGCGAAAGTTGCTTTGGTGACAGGAGTGAAAATTGAATCAGTGTAGATCGTACCGATACCCTGAGAAGAACCCTGGTACAGCTTCTTGTTTTCATCTGCACTGACATATCCACGTCCCTTACGTGCTCTTAATTCCATTTCCAGCTTACCGCCCTCAGCAACATGAGCGATAACAAGTTCTGGATTCAGACAGGTTACGCCGGCAGGATATTCGATATCGCCTGCTGTAACTGTCTTAGGTCCAACAGCATCAAGTCTTAATGTATGAGGATCATCATCTATATCAAGAATCATATCCTTAATGTTAAGAATGATTGCTGTTACATCTTCAACTACTCCCGGAATAGCTGTAAATTCATGGAAGACATTATCTATTTTGATTGAATATACAGCACCGCCTGGCATTGCTGATAATAGTACTCTGCGGATTGCATTTCCCAGTGTTGTTCCAAAACCTCTTTCCAGTGGCTCTACAACAAATTTACCATAATGCTCATCTTCAACGAATTCTTCGATTCTAAAATCTGCTCTTTCAAATTGTTGCATCAACTATTCCTCCTGTATATTTTAACCGCGTGGTCTCTTTGGTGGACGACAACCGTTATGTGGAATAGGAGTTACGTCATTGATTGCTGTAATTGTTAAGCCTGCAGTCTGTAATGATCTTACAGCTGATTCTCTTCCCGGACCAGGTCCCTTAACATTTACTTCTACAGTCTTCATTCCATGGTCAACTGCAGCCTTGGCAGCAGCTTCTGCAGCCTGCTGAGCAGCGAATGGAGTAGACTTACGTGAACCCTTATAACCGATTGCACCAGCACTTGACCAGGCAATTGCGTTACCGTGTTCATCACAGATTGTAACGATTGTATTGTTGAATGTTGAATGAATGTGGGCAACGCCAGTAGCAATATTCTTACGTACTTTACGCTGACGTCTAACTGTCTTTTTGTTCTGTGCCATAAAATATCTACCTCCTGCCCTTATTTCTTCTTATTAGCAACTGTACGACGTGGTCCTTTACGTGTACGTGCATTTGTCTTAGTTCTCTGTCCGTGTACAGGTAATCCCTTTCTGTGACGGATTCCTCTGTAACAGCCGATTTCCATTAAACGCTTGATGTTTAAGTTAGTTTCTCTTCTTAAATCACCTTCGGTTTTGATATTATCGATTTCCTGACGGATTGCAGTTTCCTGAGCTTCTGTTAAATTCTTAACTCTGATTGTTTCATCAACGCCAACCTTGGCGAGAACCTGCTTTGCTGTAGGTAAACCGATACCATAAATATAAGTTAATGCGACTCCCACACACTTTTCACGTGGTAAGTCGACGCCAGCTATACGAGCCATATTACTTCTTTTACCTCCGATTAACCCTGTCTCTGTTTGTGTTTAGGATTTTCACAAATAACCATAACGCGACCTTTGCGCTTAATAACGCGGCACTTGTCACAGATAGGCTTGACTGATGGTCTTACTTTCATAAGTTTTACCTCCTAAATTACTTATGTCTATACGTAATTCGCCCACGTGTTAAATCATATGGTGAAATTTCCAGTGAGACACGATCACCTGGTAAAATGCGAATGTAATTCATGCGGATTTTACCAGAAACGTGGGCCATAACAACATGCTCATTTGGCAATTTCACTTTAAACATAGCCCCTGGGAGACACTCCTCTACTATGCCTTCAACTTCAATAACTTCTGACTTGTCTTGCTTTGCCATCAGGAATTATTTATCCTCCTTGTGTTTCTGCTCATACAGATAGTTATCGATAACTCTTTCGATATCGAACCAGACTTTTTCAATGCTCTGTGAAGCATTAATGTCGTGAACAAGGTTCAGTTTGCGATAGTGTTCCAGAACCGGTTCAGTCTCGATGCGATAACTTTCCAGTCTCTTTTCCAGGGTCTCACGGTTATCATCTTTTCTCTGATATAATGGGCCGCCACATTCATCACAGATGCCTTCCTGCTTTGGAGGCAGAGTCAGTAAATTGTATGTAGCACCGCAGTTCTTGCAGACACGTCTGTTTTCAATTCTTGAGATCAGTAATTCCTGATCAACAGTCAGATTAATAACCAGAGAAATGTCTCTGGATGTTCCAATGACCTTTGTATCAAAAACGTTAGCCTGGATCAATGATCTTGGGAAACCGTCCAGCAGATAACCGTTGTCACAGTCTCTTCTGGAAACGCGGTCAACAACCATGTCGATGACAAGTTCATCAGGAACCAGAAGGCCAGCCTGCATGTATTCGTTGGCCTTCTGTCCTAACTTAGTGTTGTTTTTGACCTCTTCCCTAAACATATCGCCAGTCGAAATATGAGTAACATCGTAATGCTTCTCAATTAATTCAGACATTGTTCCCTTGCCGGCACCGGCAGGACCCATAATCAATATATTTAGCATAGTCTTTCTTACCTCTTCATGAAACCTTTATACTCTTTTTGAGTTAACTGATCTTCAAGGTCCTTGATCGTTTCTAATGCAACGCCAACGACGATGATGATACTTGTACCGCCCATAGTGATTGTACTAGGAATGTCTGTAAACATAGCCAGTAAATGAGGCAGTGCTGCGATAAAACACAGGAATAACGCACCCAGTAAGGTAATGCGGTTCAGAACCTTAGAAATATATGTCTGAGTTTCTGTTCCAGGTCTTATACCAGGTATATAAGATGAGTTCTTATTCAGATTCTCTGTAATCTTAGCAGGGTCAACCTGTAAGTTGGTATAGAAGAATGTGAAGAAGAAAATCAGGACTACATAAATCAGGAGACCACCGATCTTGGTAAAGTCTGAGATGTAATCAAAGATCTTTATCAGAGCTCTGGTGAAATCAGTTGATTTATAGAAGCTTGCACCGCTGATCAGGGCCATTAATGTCTTAGGAGCGACCATGATTGTTGATGCAAAGATAACCGGAATTACAGATGCAGAGTTGATCTTCAGAGGCAGATAGTTGAGGTTTGCACTGTTTCTTCTGTTGGTTGATGATGTGTACTGAATAGGAATCTTTCTGGTAGCCTGTGTTTCATAGATTACCAGGATGATGATTGCAATATACATTACAACCAGAAGAGCGAACTTCAGAATGCCTGTGAAGGCTGCTCCTTCTGCTGCACCTTGTACCAGTGTTACGTATGATGAATAGAACTGATAAGGCAGGTTGGCAACAATGCCGGCAAAGATGATCATTGAGATACCGTTTCCAATACCGTAACTAGCAATTCTGTCACCGATCCAGACCAGGAAGAATGATCCTGCTGTCAGAATGGTTGAAACATACAGATATGAGCTGACACTGCTGTTAACCAATATGCCATATGCCTTGTCGAATGTGTAAGTTAATGTATAGGCCTGTAAGAAGCCTAAGGCTACTGCCAGGTAACGGGTGATCTGATCCATCTTCTGACGGCCTTTCTGGCCATCCTTAGCCAGTTCTGCCAGAGGCGGAATTACATCCATGGCCAGCAGTTCGATAACGATACTGGCTGTGATGTAAGGTCCCACACCCATGGAGAAGACTGAGAATGTCTGCCAGGAGCCTGCTCCCAGCATATTCATCATCGTAATCAGGTCATTTCCTGTTAGACCGGTAACCAGCTTGGTTGTGTCGATATTAGGAACCGTGATAGCAGCTCCCAGTCTGAACACAAACAGCATCCCCAGTGTGAACAGGATTTTTCTACGTATATCCTTATTTTGGAAAAAGGAAATCAACGTTTTAAACATAATTAGAGTACCTCAGCAACTCCACCTGCTTTTTCAATCCGGGCCAGAGCGGACTTAGAAAACTTATGAGCTTTAACAGTTAACTTCTTTTCTAATTCACCTTCGCCTAAGACTTTGATTCCGTCCTTAGCGTCTTTAACTAAACCCATTTCTTTTAAAACGGTTGGATTGACTTCGGCTTCATTGTCGAAGTTATTAAGCTGAGTTAAGTTAACAACCGCGTACTCCTTACGGTTGATGTTCTTGAAACCACGTTTAGGTAAGCGTCTTGCCAGTGGAGTCTGTCCACCTTCAAAACCTAATTTTCTTAATCCACCACTTCTGGCTTTCTGACCCTTGTTACCCTTGCCAGCAGTCTTACCATTACCGCTGCCATGGCCACGGCCTAATCTGAAGCCATCTTTACGTGCGCCTTCAACAGGCTTTAATTCATGTAATTTCATTGGTGCGACCTCCTTAATAACGGATTTCCTGAGGCTTCTTACCTCTTAATGCGGAAACCTGTTCCAAAGTAACCATTTTCTTGAGACCGTCAACAGTTGATCTTACAACGTTGACAGCTGTTCTTGAACCAAGGCACTTTGAGATAACGTCAGTGATACCTGCAAGTTCTAATACAGCACGTACTGCACCACCGGCGATAACACCAGTACCAGTAGCAGCCGGACGTAATACAACTGAACCAGCACCATATTTGCCAACGATTTCATGTGGCAGAGTGCTTCCTACCAGAGGAACTCTGAAGACGTTGCGCTGAGCATTTTCAGTAGCCTTTCTGATTGCATCAGGGACTTCCTTAGCCTTGCCTGTACCGAAGCCGACACGGCCCTTCTTGTCACCTACAACTACCAGAGCGCTGAAACGCATTCTACGGCCACCCTTAACAACCTTGGTAATACGGTTGATCTTGACAACGCGTTCTTCAAATTCCTTTTCCTGACGTTCGTTTCTTCTGTTATTGCTGTTACGACGATTATTCATCGGACGTCTCTGCTGTCTTTCGTTCTTTTCAGCAGGAGCTTCTTCAACTTTTTCTACTACTTCTTCTGTAGCGAGTGTTTCATTTTCTAACATTGACTAACCTCCTAGAATTCCAGACCAGCTTCTCTTGCTGCATCAGCAAGTGCTTTTATTCTTCCGTGATATAAATAACCGCCACGGTCAAATACTACTTTTTTGATGTTCTTTTCAAGTGCGCGCTTAGCGATTTCTGTACCAACAGTCTTAGCTGCTTCTACATTGCCGCCATTTTCAAGCTTCAGCTGTTCAGAGCTTGCTGATACCAGGGTAAATCCCTTAACATCATCAATGATCTGAGCCTGAATATTAGCGTTGGAACGGAAAACATTTAAACGTGGACATTCAGCAGTGCCGGATACCTTAGTACGTACACGTGCATGACGACGTAATCTGTCAACATTTCTAGATCTTGTTTTATACATATCCTATCTCCTTTCCTACTATTATGCAGAAGCCTTCTTGCCTTCCTTACGACGGATGTGTTCATCCTTGTAAGCAATACCCTTGCCCTTATAAGGTTCAGGTTTTCTGACAGCTCTGATATTGGCAGCGAGTTCGCCGACTCTCTGCTTGTCGATGCCTGATACAACGATCTGATCCTGCTTAGGAGTTTCGATCTTCAGGCCTTCTTCAGCTACGATGATTACTGGATGTGAGAAACCCATGTTCAGGGTTAACTTGTTATCCTTGGCTTCGGCTCTGTAACCGATACCTGTAATCTGTAATTCCTTCTTGAATCCATCTGATACACCAACAACCATGTTGTGGATCAAAGCTCTTGTTGTGCCGTGTAACTGCTTAACATGCTTTTCATCATTTGGACGCTTGACAGTGATTACTGCACCATCAACATCAATAGTCATTCTTGAATCAAACTGACGAGCTAAAGTGCCCTTAGGGCCTTTAACAGTCACCTCATTGCCTTCTGAAACTGTAACTTCAACTCCAGCAGGAATGGTAATCGCTTTATTTCCGATACGTGACATTCTCTTACCTCTTTCTACTTTTTACCATACATAGGCAAGAACTTCGCCACCAACGTGCTTAGCCTTGGCTTCCTTATCAGTCATCACACCATGTGATGTTGATAAGATAGCAATACCTAAACCGTTTAATACTCTCGGTAACTTATCAGCCTGAGCATAAACTCTTAAACCAGGTTTAGAGATACGCTTTAATCCGGTAATGACCTTTTCATCGTTTTTGCCATATTTTAATGTAACAACAATATTCTTATGAGAATCGCCTTCAACTACATAATCAGTGATGTAGCCTTCTTCTTTTAAGATTCTGGCGATTTCAAGCTTTTCTTTGCTGGAAGGAATGACAACGCTGTCGTGTCTTGCCTGCACAGCATTACGAATGCGAGTGAGCATATCGGCAATTGGATCTGTAACCATCATTGTTCTGTTCCTCCTTCTACCAGCTGGCCTTCTTTACTCCCGGGATCTGGCCTGCATAGGCTAATTCACGGAAGCAGATACGGCATAATTTGTATTTTCTTAATACAGAGTGAGGTCTACCGCAGCGCTCACAACGAGTGTACTCTCTTACTGAATACTTGGCAGGCTTGTTAGCCTTATTGATCATTGCTTTCTTTGCCATTGTTCAACCTCCTACTTTGTGAAAGGCATACCTAATTCTTCTAATAATGTATATGCCTCTTCATTTGTCTTGGCAGTGGTAACGATAACGATATCCATGCCTCTGACGATTGCGACCTTATCGTAATTGATTTCAGGGAAAATTAACTGTTCCTTAACACCTAATGTGTAGTTTCCTCTGCCGTCAAATGCAGTTCTGGAAACGCCTCTGAAGTCTCTTACTCTTGGTAAGCTGATTGATACCAGCTTATCAAAGAAGTCATACATTCTTTCGCCTCTTAAAGTTACCTTGCAGCCGATTTCCATGCCTTCACGTAACTTGAAGTTAGCAATTGATTTCTTAGCCTTTGTGATAACAGGCTTCTGTCCTGTGATTGCGGTTAATTCAGATACTGCTTCTTCAAGAGCCTTTGGATTGCCGATGGCATCACCAACACCCATGTTGACAACGATCTTGACTAACTTAGGACATTCCATGACGGAAGAGTAACCATAACGTTCCATCATTTTCTTAACGATTTCTTCGTTGTATCTCTGATTTAAACGATTCATTTAGCTCCTCCTATCTCTTTTTCTTGTCGGCCTTTATTTCCTTGCCGGTCTTTTTGTTGATTCTTACTTTCTTATCGCCGTTAACAGCGTATCCGATACGTGCAGCCTTCTTTGTCTTGGCATCATATAACATGACGTTAGAAGCATCGATTGGAGCTTCCTGAGACTGAATGCCGCCATCTGGATTGATCTGTGTAGGTCTTAAGGCTTTCTTGCGGATATTGACGCCTTCAACAACGACCTGATTGGTCTTGTCGAATGTAGCGATAACATCACCTGTCACACCCTTATCCTTGCCAGCAATAACTATAACTCTATCACCTTTTTTGATTTTCATGTGACTACCTCCTACAATACCTCAGAAGCTAAAGAAGCGATCTTGGTATATTCCTTTTCTCTTACTTCTCTGGCAACTGGCCCGAAAATACGGGTTCCAACCGGTGACTTGTCATCCTTGATGATAACTGCAGCGTTGTCATCAAATCTGATGTAAGTTCCGTTTTCTCTTCTTACCGGATATGTTGTTCTAACGATAACGCACTTAACAACATCACTCTTCTTAACAGTTCCGTTAGGAGTTGCTGACTTTACAGTTGCAACTACTACATCACCTACTGAAGCGCTTCTTCTGCGGCTGCCGCCTAAGCAGCGGATGACCAGCAGTTCCTTGGCACCAGTGTTATCAGCGACTTTTAACCTTGTTTCATTCTGAATCATAAGCTGTCATCCTCCTTATAACACTACTGCTTTTTCAACAACGTTTAATAAGCGGAAACGCTTGGTTGCTGATAAAGGTCTTGTTTCCATGATGGTAACTGTATCACCTAACTTGGCTTCATTGTTCTCATCATGAGCAACGAACTTCTTTGAATATTTAACACGCTTGCCATAGACACCGTGTCTTCTGCTTGTAGAGATTTCAACTATGATAGTCTTATCCATTTTATCAGATACAACTACGCCCTGATAAACCTTACGATGTGTTCTTTCCATATCTTAGCTCCTCCTCTACTTCTAAGCCCTGCCATTCTGACGTTCGGTCAGAACTGTCTTGATGCGGGCGATTGTCTTACGAATTTCCTTCATTCTGGCTGGATTCTCCAGAACGCCTGTAGCCTGCTGGAATCTGAGGTTAAATAATTCTTCTTTCAGTGAATCGATCTGCTTGTTTAAATCGAGATCGCTCTGTTCACGGATTTCCTTGATTTTTTCCATAATTACTTAGCCTCCTGTCCCTTGATTACGAAACGTGTCTTGATTGGAAGCTTCTGAGCTGCCAGGCGTAATGCCTCTCTGGCAACTGTTTCAGGAACTTCTGCAACTTCGAATAATACACGTCCTGCCTGTACGACTGCAACCCAGCTGTCCGGAGCACCTTTACCACTACCCATACGAACTTCTAATGGCTTCTTTGTCTTAGCCATATGAGGGAAGATCTTGATCCAGACCTTACCGCCACGCTTCATGTTACGAGTCATCGCAACACGGGCAGCCTCGATCTGGTTATTAGTGATATAGGCACCTTCTTCAGCAACTAAGCCGTATTCGCCGAATGTTACTTCTCTGCCGGCCTTACTGCGTCCTTCATAGCTGACGCGGTGAGGTCTTCTGTACTTTACTCTTTTAGGCGTTAACATTTTCTGTTACCTCCTTGTTTTCTGCTGGTGCAGCAGCCTGTCTGTTCTCTCTTGGAGCACGGTTGTCGCGTCTGTTGTTACGTCTGCGATCATTTCTCTGGCCGCTGAACTTTGGAGCTTCAGGATCCTTAACCATTTCGCCTCTGGCAACTTCGCCGCGGCAGATCCATACCTTAACACCTAATCTGCCGTATGTAGTAGCAGCTTCTGCTAATGCATAGTCGATGTCGGCTCTTAATGTATGTAATGGGGTAACACCTTCAGAATAGCCTTCGCTTCTGGCAATGTCAGCTCCGCCTAAACGGCCGGAAACTGCTGTCTTGATGCCCTTGGCACCAGCACGCATTGTCTTCTGGATGGCTTTCTTCTGAGCTGTACGGAAGCTGGCTCTCTGTTCGAGCTGTTCAGCAATGCTCTTGGCAACGATTGTTGCGTCCAGATCAGGGTTGGCAATTTCAACTACGCTGATTCCAACTGTCTTGCCACCGGTTAACTTAACCAGTTCTTTTTTGATCTTTTCAATGTTTTCACCGTTTGTACCGATAACAACACCCGGACGGGCTGTCTTGATAACGATGTCAACCTTGTTTTTCTGTCTTTCGATTTCTACATGGCTTACATAAGCGTCTTTCAGAGCTTTAAAGAGGAACTTACGGATTTTAACGTCTTCCTGTAATAATGTGCCATATTCTTTTTCAGCATACCATTTTGATTCCCAGTCACGGATGACGCCTACACGTAATCCTACCGGTGATACTTTCTGACCCATATTCCTTCCTCCTATTCTCTTTCGTCAACAACCACTGTGATGTGGCTCTGACGCTTCATGATTGGACTTGCAGAGCCTTTGGCTCTTGGCATCCAGCGCTTTAAAGTTCTTGCTTCGTTGGCATAGCATGCCTTGACGAATAATTTTTCTTCATCCAGGTTGTGATTGTGTGTAGCGTTTGCTACTGCAGAATTCAGAACCTTTAAGATGATTGGTGAGGCAGCACGCGGCGTGAACTTTAAGATAGCCTGTGCTTCCTTGATGTCCTTACCTCTGATAAGATCCAGAACTAATCTGACCTTGCGGGCTGACCGACGTACTTCCTTAGCTGTAGCTTTTACTTCCATCTTGAACTACCTCCTTATCTGCCCTTCTTATCTTCTTCGGTATGTCCACCGAATTTTCTTGTCGGAACAAATTCACCTAACTTGTGGCCGACCATATCTTCTGTAACATAAACTGGAACATGTTCCTTACCGTTGTAAACAGCGAATGTGTGCTCTAAGAAAGCAGGGAAAATTGTTGAACGGCGTGACCAGGTCTTGATGACTTCTTTTTTGCCGCTCTTATTCATAGCTTCAACTTTCTTCATCAGATGCTGATCTACGAATGGTCCTTTTTTAACACGACGACTCATTTTTCTTTCCTTCCTTTCCTAATTACTTGCTGTTACGACGACGTACGATCATGTCGTTAGAAGCTTTCTTCTTACTACGTGTCTTAACACCCATGGCTTTCTTGCCCCATGGAGTCATTGGTGACTTACGTCCGATTGGTGCTCTACCTTCACCACCACCATGAGGGTGATCGACAGGGTTCATAGCTGAACCTCTGACTGTAGGTCTTTCACCTAACCAGCGAGTTCTGCCGGCTTTACCCAGGTTAACCAGTGAATGGTCACCGTTGCCGACTACACCGATTGTAGCTCTGCAGTTCTTTAAGAATCTTCTTACTTCACCGCTTGATAATCTTACTAATACATACTTGCCTTCAGAACCCAGGATCTGAGCACTGCAGCCGGCGCTTCTGGCGATCTGACCGCCCTTGCCAGGCTTCAGTTCAACGTTGTGAATGAAGGTACCATCAGGCATGTTGCATAACTGACAGCAGTTACCGACCTTGATGTCAGCGCTGTCGCCTGAAACGACTGTCATACCGACCTTTAATGTTTCAGGAGCGATGATGTAGCGTTTCTCACCGTCTGCATAGTTTAACAGAGCAATGTTTGCGCTTCTGTTTGGATCGTATTCGATTGCTGCAACCTTTGCAGGGATATCGTCCTTGTTACGCTTGAAGTCAATGATACGATATGCTCTCTTATGTCCACCACCCTGGTGACGGGTAGTGATTCTACCTGTATTGTTACGTCCGCCCTTTGAATTAACAGGAGCTAATAATGAACGTTCAGGTGTTGATTTTGTGATTTCACTGAAATCTAATGACGTCATGCCTCTGCGACCGTTTGTCGTAGGCTTATACTTTTTAATCGCCATATTGTTTACTCCTCCTTACGCGTTTGTTTTCCGGAAATAGCGTTCTTCTTCCGATAGTTTTTCTTTAAGGTTTCTAACCTTCGGTATACAGGTTGATTGAGTAACCGTCAGCCAGCTTTACAACTGCCTTGCGGATACCGCCAACTGTTCCCACATAACGTCCCATACGTTTCTGTTTGGTAGGTGTGTTGACAATGTTTACCTTTTCAACTTTGACGTTGAAGATTTCCTCAACAGCCAGCTTAACGGCTGTCTTGTTGGCGTCCTTGGCAACTTCGAATGTTACCTTATTGTCTTCTTCCTGATTCTTTAATGACTTTTCAGTTACGATCGGGCGAATGATAATATCACGTGCTGCCATTACTGTAATGCCTCCTCAATCTTCTTAACTGCTGCTTCAGTAGCAACCATGTGGTATGCATTTGCCATATCCAGGCAAGTTAACCCCTCGGCTGTTGTGAATGTAGCATTCTGCAGATTACGCATGCTCATCCATACGTTTTCCCAGTCTTCTTCAACATCGAAGACGAACAGAGCCTTACGTTCAACGTTCAGATCCTTCATGATCTTGGCGAAGTCCTTGGTCTTGATAGCGTCTAACTGGATCTTGTCTACGACTACCAGTTCATTGTCAGCTACCATCTGTGATAAGTAAGAACGTAATGCCAGTCTGCGAACCTTGCGGTTAAGACGGTAATTGTATTTTCTAGGAGTAGGTCCGAATACGATTCCGCCGCCTCTCCACTGTGGAGCTCTGATTGAGCCCTGTCTGGCTCTGCCTGTACCCTTCTGACGCCAAGGCTTTCTGCCGCCGCCGCTTACTTCGCTGCGGCCCTTGGTATCAGCTGTACCCTGGCGTAATGATGCCTGCTGCATAACAACTGCATCAAACATAGCCTGCTGATTCGGTTCAATTCCGAATACTGCTTCATTTAATGCCAGTTCCTTCAGTTCCTTACCGGTCTGATCCAGAACTTTAACGGTTAATTTCTTAGTTGCCATACATTAAGCCTCCTTTGCCTCATCGGTAATGTAGTTGATCAGTTCAACTGGAGCTACATGCTTGACAGGCTTGGTAGTTGTCTTAACGATAACTAATCCCTTGCGTGGTCCCGGAACATTACCTTTGATCAGTAATACATTGTTTGCAGTGTCAACTTTGATGATCTGCAGATTCTGGTTTGTGGTTGTGTATACACCTTCATGGCCAGCCATCATTCTGCCCTTATTGATGTATCCGTTGTTACGGCCGATGGTTGCTAATGAACCAACTGCTCTGCGTACCAGGGATGCACCATGGCTTCTTGGCTGTAAGGCCTGATTGTTACGGTATACAGCGCCCATATAACCTTTACCACGGGAAGTGCCCTGTACGTCGACCATGTCACCTTCAGTGAACAGATCAGCCTTAACTACAGCGCCTACTTCCAGATCAGCCATCTCATCGCTCTTGACTTCACGGTAGAATCTCTTTGGAGCGGTGCCGGCCTTCTTGGCGTGGCCCTTGTTGGCCTTTGTAGCTCTCTTCTCGCTGATGTCTTCCATACCGAGCTGTAATGCTACATAGCCATCGTTTTCTAATGTTTTCTTCTGAGTAACAACGTTAGGTGTCACTTCTACAACGGTCACTGGAATTAATGTACCATCACTAGTGAAGACCTGTGTCATACCGAGTTTGCGTCCTAATAATCCTTTCATGATGTTTACCTCCAATGTCCTACAGCTTGATTTCGATATCAACGCCGCTTGCTAACTCGAGGCTGCTTAATGCAGCGATCGTTTCCTTGCTTGCGCCGACGATTTCGATCAATCTCTTATGTGTTCTGATTTCGAACTGTTCACGAGCATCTTTGTACTTATGAGTTGCTCTTAATACTGTTACTACCTGTTTTTCAGTCGGCAGTGGGACTGGTCCAACGATTTTCTTAGCGCCGTGATTCATAGCAGTGCCGACGATCTTCTGACATGCTGAATCAAGTGAACGGTGTTCATACGCTTTCAAACGAATGCGGACAGTGTTCTTTGCTTTTGCCATGGATATTTCCTCCTTTTGCTGTGTCTATTTCCATGATAGACCCGCTCGATGCGAATTCCCCGGCTACACACCATGACAACGAATATCAGTGTGCCGGCAACCTCGCACGTCTATGCGGTCGCTTGAATATCTTACCACAATAAAAGTGCCTGTTCAAGCACTTTTTTGAAAATTTTCACTATTATATATATAAAATATTTAAAAATATAAATTCTAACTATTTATCAACTAATATTAACCCTTTTCTCTTGTGAAAGAAACGTCTTTTTTAGCATTATTACTGCTTGTAAAAGTCATTCAGACAGGCAATACTCTTCTTTCCAGAGTCAATAATATGCTTTACATCCAGTTCTGAAATGTGACGCACATTCATTCTGCGGCCTAAGGCATCAAGTACCATGGTCAGATTCATTCCGGTTATCACCTTTACCCTGCAGGACAGCTTGTAAGCGCATCTGTTAGCCGGTGTGC
Source organism: Erysipelotrichaceae bacterium (assembly GCA_017405675.1). The sequence continues at coordinate 140,555 of JAFRAB010000015.1, read as the reverse complement.
CGCCGAAAACATCACACATGACAAGTACCCCGGATCCGTCATCCAGTCGTCTTATGGCCTTATCTATTTCCGTGTCAAAGGCATCAACGTCGTCCGAGTTGAAATTGATTGCTTCCATGTTCGGGATGTCCTCTCCGAAAAACAGCTTGCTGGATTCCAAAAGCCCCTGAGCTGTCGGTCCGTGACTCAGTAAAAGTATTCCTATCATATTTATGTACTTCCTTACCTCTTGATTATAACACTAAAAAAGGACAGCTTCTCACAAAGTTGTCCTTTTTGTTTTTTATGCTTTTAATTAAGCGATGATTTCAGTAACTGAACCTGAACCTACTGTACGTCCACCTTCACGGATAGAGAACTTAGTTCCCTGTTCAACAGCGATTGGGTGAATCAGTTCAACAGTCATTTCAACGTTATCGCCAGGCATGCACATTTCAGCGCCACCTAAGTCTTCGATAACACCAGTTACGTCAGTTGTACGGAAGTAGAACTGTGGACGATAGTTAGCTACGAATGGAGTATGACGTCCGCCTTCTTCCTTAGTTAATACGTAAACCTGACCTTTGAATTTGTTGTGAGGATGAACACTGCCTGGTTTTGCCAGAACCTGTCCACGAACAACCTGGTCACGTGAGATACCACGTAATAATGCACCGATGTTGTCACCAGCCTGAGCATAGTCCAGAGACTTTCTGAACATTTCAAGACCAGTTACTACTGACTTCTGAGTTTCTCTGATACCAACGATTTCAACTGGTTCATTCAGCTTAATAACACCACGTTCAACACGGCCTGTAGCAACAGTACCACGACCTGTGATTGTCATAGTATCTTCGATTGCCATTAAGAATGGCTTGTCATCTTCACGAACTGGGTCTGGGATCCAAGTGTCTACAGCATCCATTAATTCAAGGATTGCAGCTTCTGCATCTGGATCGCCTTCCATAGCCTTTAATGCTGAACCACGAATAACTGGAGTGTTGTCGCCATCAAATCCGTACTTGTCCAGTAATTCTCTTACTGTCATTTCAGCTAAGTCGATGAAGTCTTCCTGACCTTCCATCATATCGCACTTATTTAAGAAAACAACCATGCATGGAACACCAACCTGACGAGCTAATAAAACGTGTTCGTTAGTCTGTGGCATTGGTCCATCTGTAGCTGCAACAACAAGGATAGCACCATCCATCTGAGCAGCACCGGTAATCATGTTCTTAATGTAGTCAGCATGCCCCGGGCAGTCTACGTGTGCATAGTGACGCCTGTCTGTTTCGTACTCAACGTGTGCGGTATTGATCGTAATACCACGAGCCTTTTCTTCTGGAGCACCGTCGATCTGGTCATAAGCCATAGCCTGTGCCTTACCCTGCTTAGCAAGTACTCTTGTGATTGCAGAAGTTAAAGTAGTTTTGCCATGGTCGATATGTCCGATGGTACCAATGTTGACATGTGGTTTAGATCTGTCAAATTTCTGTTTTGCCATTTGTTTATTTTCCCTCCGTCTTTTCTATTTCAATAAACATTTTAAAGCATTGTAAATAATAAATCAACAAGTATCGGTTAACCGGCATTACGCTTGATGATCTCCTGGGTAATGCTGTATGGGACCTGTGCATAATGACTCATCTGCATTACATACGTGCCCCTTCCCTGGGTAGCTGATCTTAACGCTGTCGCATAACCGAACATTGCGGAAAGCGGAACCATGGCCTTGACGGCGATGGCATTTCCTCTTTCTTCCTGGTCAACAATCTGACCTCTTCTTGAAGTGATATCACCCATTACGGAACCCAGATATTCACTCGGTGCAGTTACCTCCACGTTCATGATTGGTTCCAGAATGACTGGAGCACACTTCTTTGCAGCTTCCTTAAGGGCCAGTGAAGCCGCGATCTTATAGGCATTCTCGCTTGAGTCAACTTCATGATATGAACCGTCAAACAATGTTGCCTTGATATTAATTACAGGGTAGCCTGCCTGCAAGCCGCTGTTTAAGGCAGCTCTTAAACCTTCTTCGGTCGGCTTGATGAATTCCTTAGGAACCGTGCCGCCGATCGTTGCATCCACAAATTCGAAACCCTTGTCTTCGTTCGGTTCAAATCTGATCCAGACATGACCGTACTGACCGTGACCGCCTGACTGTCTGACAAATCTGCCTTCACATTCAGCAGCCTTGGTAATGGTCTCTCTGTAGGCAACTTCCGGTTTACCGACATTACATTCAACACCGAATTCCCTTCTCATGCGGTCAACGATGATATCGAGGTGAAGCTCACCCATGCCGGCAATGATGGTCTGTCCTGTATCGGTATCGGTATATGTCCTGAAAGTCGGATCCTCTTCGGCTAACTTAGCCAGCGCATTGCCCATCTTGTCCTGGTCATTGCGTGTCTTAGGTTCCACAGACATGTTGATAACCGGTTCAGGGAATACCATTGATTCCAGCTTGATATCATAGCCTTCAGCACATAAGGTATCGCCTGTTGTTGTATATTTGAAACCGATTGCGGCAGCGATGTCACCGGAATGGACCTCATCGATGTCCTGGCGGTGATTGGCATGCATCTGCATGATCCTGCCGAATCTTTCCTTACGACCCTTGGTAGAGTTGTAGATGTAGGAGCCTGCCTTGGCAGTACCGGCATATACTCTGAAGTATGTCAGTTTTCCTACATATGGATCTGTTGTTATCTTGAAAGCCAGCGCTGCAAATCTGCTGCCGTCATCAGCGACTACCTCGATCATGTCACCCTTGCTGTTAACTCCCTTGTAAGGAGGTACTTCAACAGGTGAAGGCAAGTAGTCAACAACGGCATCAAGCATCTGGATGACGCCCTTGTTCTTGTAGGCAGCTCCTGCCATTACCGGGAAGAATTCACCGGTTATAACAGCCTTTCTTATTGCAGCCTTGATTTCATCAACGCTTAAGTCCTCGCCTTCCAGTACTTTCATCATGAAGTCATCATCGTAATCAGCTATCATTTCGCACAGCTTCATACGGTATTCTTCCATCATGTTGACCATGTCGGCCGGGACCTCTATCTCAGTGTCAAGCTTATCGATATCAGGAGAAAAACTGTAAGCTTTTCTGGCTACGATATCAACAATGCCTGTAAAGTTTGCTTCCACTCCGATCGGCAGCTGAATCGGGCATGCTTTCGCACCCAGTCTCCTGCCGATACTGTCAACAGACATAAAGAAGTCAGCACCCGTCGCATCCATCTTATTGACAAATACAACACGCGGAACTCCATATGTAGAAGCCTGTCTCCATACGGTTTCAGTCTGAGGCTCAACACCTGCTTTGGCATCAAGTACCGTGACTGCTCCGTCCAGAACTCTTAAACTTCTTTCAACTTCTACTGTAAAGTCAACGTGACCTGGAGTATCAATAATATTGATTCTGCAACCTTTCCATGTAGCTGTAGTAGCAGCAGAGGTAATTGTAATACCTCTTTCCTGCTCCTGCCGCATCCAGTCCATTGTGGCAGCCCCGTCATGGGTCTCGCCTATTTTATGAGTACGGCCGGTATAGTACAGAATACGTTCGGTTGTAGTTGTTTTTCCAGCGTCTATATGAGCCATGATGCCAATGTTACGGGTATGTAATAAATCGAATTCCCTTGGCATAATCCTGACTCCTACCAACGATAGTGTGCGAATGCTTTGTTGGCTTCTGCCATCTTATGAGTATCTTCACGCTTCTTGCAAGCGCCGCCGATACCGTTTGAAGCATCGATGATTTCGTTTGCTAATCTCTGCTCCATGGTCTTCTCATTACGTAATCTGGCATAGTTTACTAACCATCTTAAACCTAAGGTCAGTCTTCTGTCCTGGCTGACTTCAACCGGTACCTGGTAGTTTGAACCACCGACACGGCGTAACTTCAGTTCCAGAACCGGCATGATGTTTTCAAGTGCCTGTTCGAATACTTCCATAGGCTGACGGCCTGTCTTTTCTTCAACAATTTCAAATGCGTTATATAAAATTGTCTGTGCAGTTCCTCTCTTCCCGTCGATCATGATTCTGTTGATTAAACGAGTAACTAACTTAGAGTTATAGATTGGATCTGCTAATACATCTCTTTTAGCTATATGTCCTTTTCTTGGCATTTTCTAATCTCCTTTCACAATCAACGATTATTTGGTTTTTGGTCTCTTAGTACCATATAATGAACGACCCTGCTTGCGGTCAGTGACACCGGCGCAGTCCATAGTACCACGTAATACATGGTATCTGACACCTGGTAAATCCTTAACACGGCCGCCACGGATCAGAACAACACTGTGTTCCTGTAAGTTATGGCCTTCACCTGGAATGTATGCAGTAACTTCCATACCGTTGCTTAAACGGACACGGGCGTACTTACGTAAAGCTGAGTTAGGCTTCCTAGGAGTCATTGTTCCTACACGTGTGCAGACACCACGTTTCTGAGGTGAGCTTGTTGCAGTAACACGACGCTTTAAGGTATTGTAGCCACGGTTCAGGGCAGGTGAATTTGATTTCCATTGCTTGCTATCACGTCCTTTACGAACTAACTGGTTAATAGTTGGCATTTCTTTCTCCTTTCTGTACACACTTCCGGGTGTGCCTAATTGCTCCCATATATATGGCCCTTTCGAGCCATATATTCAAGCCTATTAATATTAATGTATTTACAAGTCAGTTGTCAACATTTTTCTTCATTATTCTTTGGGAATAACGAATTTCAGAGCCTTTTCCAGGTTTTCAATCACAAAATGCTTATCTGACATTAATTCTCCATCCACACTGATGTCCATTACCTCATCACTTTCAAGTTCAACGACCTTGGCTCTCTTATAGGTAATGTACTTCTGGCAGTCAGGATCATCAAGATGAGTACCCTTGGAATACTTGCCAATCAGGACTGGGATCTTTATCTTCGGAACAACTCTGAAGCAGCATACTTCAGCATAACCGTCATCAATTACCGATCTTGGAGCGCTCTTGAATGAACCGCCGACATGGGTACCGTTGCATACCGTGCAGAGCATGTAGTTGCCGTCATTCATGGCTTCCCCATCCGCAGTAATCATGCACTTATTGTTAAGCCCTGAGAACAGGCCTTTGATGACACCGGTGTAGTAGGCATTCTTACCGCCTATGATTGGTTTTCTCTTTACTTCGATCATGGTCTTCAGCACTACGGTATCAAAGCCGAAGTGAACGGCATTAAGAGCATAATGATCTTTGACTTTAAGAACATCAACCATTATCTCTTCTCCGTTTACCAGCTTCTCCAGATCCATGAACTTCTCCCTGCCGCCGAAATACTTTACGTAATCATTGCCCGAACCGACAGGAACAGCAGTCATGGAAGCATTCGCAAAACCCATTACACCGTTAGCCACTTCATTGATGGTGCCGTCTCCCCCGCAGGCATAGAACCTGTATTCGGTATCAGGATTCTCACTGCAGGTATTCTTAATGTACTCAGTGGCATCCTTAGGTACTCTGGTAATGTATACCTGATAGTCAAGATCTTTTATTTTGGTTAACTGTCCGACAATTTCATTGGTGGAATCAGCCTTGCCCGCTGCTGGATTGATAATAAAAATGTGCTTCATATGAATACCTACCTTCATCTTTCTCCTTTATTTATATCATATATTAATCCTTTTAAATTAAAAACTAAGAAAACTATTTATATTTTCAACAATACAAACTGTAAATATTCAAATATGAAATACCAGTACCTTTTTATGTTTCTGTATTTTTGATAAAATTGTTTATAGACTACGAGGAATAAGCCATGAAAAGCAGACAAAACTCAAAAAGAATCTATGCATTGTTGACAGCTACCATCAATCCATCTGTATACAATAATGTAAATACTGTCATCATAAATGCTGAGGAAAGATTAAATCAGTATGAGGATTCATTTCAGAGATATATAAAAGAAAGTGTTTTTACTGATATTGTCGTCGCGGAAAACAATGGATACCCTTTTAATGTAGATTTTTATACGGAACTTGCTAAGAAATATGGAAAAAGTTTTGAATATCTTAACTGTCCTCAATATGTAGAAGATACCATAAAGTACGGAAAATCATATGGAGAATCAAAACTGATTACTGATGCATTAGAAAAAAGCAAAATTCTATGTGAAGCTTCTACTATATATAAACTAACTGGCAGAGTTTTTCTTGAGAATTCTCATGCTATTGTGAAAACAATGGAAAAGCACAAAAACGAGTTTTTAATAATGGATAAGTTTAGATGGTGCTATACTCACGTATTCAAATTCAACAAACAAGATTATTTCCAGGTTTTCCGTGATGCTGATAAAAGAATTATGGAAACAAAAGTTAACATAGAACGTAACTATTATAATTTGATTATTGAAAATTTCGATAAACTTGATATTGGATGTTTTAGAGTTTGGCCATACGTAATTGGGCGTCATGGTACAACTGGTGCATCATATACCAATTCTTACAAAGGAAGAATTTATCACGATATTTTATGTAAACTAAACGCCTATACTCATGGATCAAACTTAGGTCATATACTAAAGATGTAATTGTATATCTACAACGAAGGTTAGATATTTTTGTTTTTCTCTCGCAAAACAAAGAATTATGTATTAAGATATATTAAGACGGAATGTAGCACAGCTTGGTAGTGCACTAGCTTCGGGAGTTAGGGGTCGTGGGTTCAAATCCCATCATTCCGACCATTGCAAAACAAAGGCTTCAGAAATAACTGAAGCCTTTTTTGTTATAAGCATAAAAAAATGGTGGACGCTAAGGGACTCGAACCCCTGACCCCTTCCACGTCAAGGAAGTGCTCTCCCAGCTGAGCTAAGCGTCCATCCGTAAATAGAGTATAACACAACTATTTACTTAATTCACATATTTTCATAAAAACTTTTTTAACCGGGCTGTAAACCTCATCCATAAGCTTGAATTCAAACCTTTCAGCGATCTTCTCCATGGCGGTATTTTCCGGGTGATAGGTTATCGTAATGCTTCTGGCATCAAGCTCTTCAAAGCCATAATTGATTACTCTTTCTACAGCCTCCCTGCCATAACCCCTGTTCCAGTATTCCGGCAGAATGTAGACTTCCAGTTCATAATATCTGGTATTACCTCTGTTGTCACCGAAACCGCAGCATCCTACAAAGAATTTCTTAGTATTGTCAAACAGCAGCCAGTGCTGGGCATGGTACTTTTCCTCATTGTTAAGTTCTTCCCTTAATCTGGCCTGTACTTCCTGCCGTGAATATGCACCGTCAATATCCAGATACTCGCACATGTCTCTGTTCATCCATAATTTACGGGCTAAGGCCAAGTCGTTTTTCCGCCATCTGGCAAAGCCCAGTCTTTCACTTTCAAAGACGTGCTTACGGCTTTTTTCTTCCTTGTACTCTTCGTTGTTTTCAAATTCCTTCTTGGTCTTAAGAATAATGGAAGTATCGCCCGGATTCAGAGAATACACAAGTCTCTTTATTCTTTTGTGCTTGTATTCATTACGGACAAAATCCATCAGAATATGACTGTGATAGCCATGCACTACCAGAACATCGGTATAGTCCCACGACAAAGAATCCAGAATGTGATTCAGTTCGATTTTGCTTTCAATTACGGTCAGACCGTGCAGGTCTACTCTATAGGTTTTCATTTTTCAAGGTCTTTGCGGAAGTATTTCATTTCGGTACCCGGAGCCATGCCGGTATCAAATGTCCTGTTGTCGATTATTTCAAGGATGTCGCTGACCTCAGCCTTATCATTCAGATAAGCCTCAAACAGCGTCATCAGCTGTAATGTTCTGTTGATTGCGAACTTATGCATTTCTTCAAAAGTCTGCGTTGACTTAATGGTATTGTCACACGGATGGAGCCATTCTCTCTTTTTGAAGTTCATCGGATCCATGTCATAGTCATATTCCTGCGGAACCATCATGCCGGTAGCCATGCCCTTCTGCCCTACCGCATTCTCCAGCAGACTTACCCATTTATGCTTGCTGCCGGTCGGGTCATAGAACAGTTTCTGAAGGCTGTGGAAATCTTTTATTGATTCCTCAACATGAACCAGAGGCAGATCGATATCATCAAGTTCCTTGAATATCGGCTTTAAGAGATTCCATACTCTTTCAGCCGTTTCAGCCGGGTGCTTTAACAGTTTGTAGGTCTGGAAGTCTCTGACATCAATGCTGTTGGTAATCAGAACCCCCTTATCCAGTATCGATTCAAAAAGCTGATGGAAATTACCGATATCCTCAGTCAGTGAATCCGTTTCATAGAAAATATACGGATGTGCTACGGCATCAAGAGACCAGTGGCACATAAAGCCCATGACATAGGCTATATCAAGCTCATTGCCGCTCCGTTTGGCTTCTTCCAGTAACATTTTCATGGTGTCATTAATATGCAATTTGTGCAGTACATCTCCATAGTGCAATACGGTCTTGAAATCCTTCTTGCTCTGCCAAGGCAGACGGTGATAAAGATAGAAAGGATCCGGTCCCTGACAGCCCAGCATATAGACGCCATGATAATTCTTAATGGCATTTCTGACTTTTTCGGTTTCGGTTTTGGTATAGGCTACTTCCCCACACCAGCAATGTGCGATTATATTTGGCATAAATTGTTCCTCTATGAATAATTTTACTATTAAATGAAAAAAAGTAATAGAACCCTATTACTTAATTCTCAATAATCTGGCTGAATTCAGTACCGTTATCAGTGTTACACCGACATCCGCAAATACCGCCATCCACATCGGCAGAGAGCCCATTAATGACAGTATGATAAACAGCAGCTTGCAGCCAATGATGAACCGGATATTCTGCTTGACGATACCAACTGTTCTGGCAGCGATATTTCTGCCTGTTACTAACGGCGCAGGGTCACTGCTCATCAGAACAACGTCACTGCCGGCAATTACTGATTCCGTACTTAAGCCGGCTAAGGCAACGCCTACATCAGCGGCCTTCATGACAGCAACATCATCACCGCTGTTACCGATAAAGGCTGTCTTCTTGCCCTTTTTACGGGCTTCATCTAATTCCCTTATCTTGAGCTGCTGATCAGCGTCACCGATCACCATGTCAACACCGTCAACATATATGAGCTTCTCATTAAGCTTCATCGGCTCAGAAGTGAAGACATTAATCTGATTGACATTTTTCCGTTTCAGTTCCTTCAGGATATCAACGGTGTTCTGAATCACCTTTTCAACAAATGTGATACTGCCAAGATTTTCCTTTCTGGTAGCAAAATACATTACATTGCCACTCTTTTCTTCCGGCTTTTCTGCTGTATAATTGCAGATGTAGTCATAGCTGCCCAGGAAGTAATCCTTATTGCCGATTCGGGCCTTGATGCCATCCTTACCGGCTTCAATATTCCTGACAATGCTGTATTCCCTGCCTTCACCGTATTTCTCGTTGATGGCTTTATAAAGCGGATCATCTATGTCCTTTACCATGCTGGCGCACAGTTTAAGAAGCTTTTCCACATCCATGGTCGCTTCAACTGCTTCAACCTCATATTCACCCAAGGTCAGCAGTTTTCTTTTTTCCAGAGCCAGATAATCAAAATCGTTAAGTGCTTCCAGATATTCTGCACCCTTGACCAGGATACCCTTCTTACCGGCATTGCCTACCCCACAGAAGAAAGCCAGCGGAACTGAAATGACCAGGGCACAAGGACAGGAAATAACCAATAACGTACAGGCGATCTGTACGCTTTCACGATAACTGATAGATGTTACCATTGACCCGAAAACAGCAATCGCAATGGCAGCGATCATGACAAACGGTGTATAGAATCTGATGAACTTATTCAGTGTTCCTTCTGTCTTGCCGCTGTCATTGTTACGGCAGTTTTCCACAACTTCCGTAATGTGACCGGCAGCCGGATCACTGTATGCTTCAGCGGTTTCCATAACCAGAGTCTCAGAAACATTAACACTGCCGACAGTCAGTTCGTCACCGACACTGACTTCTTTTAATTCCGTATCCTTTTCATCCAGAACTGTCATATCAACAGCGGATGAGCCTTCCTTGACCGTACCTTTGACAATTATGCTTTCACCGGGATTGACCTGCAGCAGCATTCCGGCCGCGATCCTGTCGGCTTCTATATCTATTACCTGACCATCAAGCAGCCAGTGTACCATTTCCTTCTTACGCTGCAGCAGCTGCTCGATATTCTTCTGTGAGCGGTTTACAGCGATGTCTGTAAGAAGTTCTCCCAGCTGGTACAGTAACATTACCATGACTGATTCCTCCGCCTCACCGGTAAAGAAAGCGGTCATGGAGGCAACTGTCATCAACAGTTCCTCATTGGTCCATTTGAAGGTAACAAGACCTTCCAGAGCTTCCAGGACAATATCATAACCGGCTGTCATATAAGCCAGGGCAAAGGCAGCAGTCTGAAAGCTTCCGCCCAGAACAAAACGGGCCAGAAGCCATAAAATGGCTGCCAGCATGATCCTGATGGTAATGATCAGACGGGCTTTACCCTCTTCGTTGTCAAATATATCCATAAGGTCCTCTGTGAAATAACTATCACTAATAATACACAAACAGAATGCTTTTTTAAAGCAAAAACAGTTTTTATTATTTATAAACGTATTTTCAATAATCTTAGAGTCGCTCTAATGCACGTTTTTTGCCAACAGAAAAAGTCCCTGGGGACTTCATCAGTAATAATATCTAACCTCTGTGGGTTTCAAAATACTTTCCGGAGATATGATCCTGGTATTCACCGATTGGCAATACAGGTGTTCCAATCGCCTTAGCCAACATGTAAGCCAGTACTTCAACAGCAGCCGCAAATTCAAGACAGCGGAAGCTGCCGCCCTTTACTTCGAATTCCAGATCGTTTTCATCCAGCGGATGAGCGCCGAAAATATAACCCTGAGTCAGTTCCTTCTTGGCATATTCAACGACACCGTGACCCATCCATTCATCATTGATACCGTCATTCAGTGAAATGATGACTTCATCTTTCGTAAAGCCCAGGTTAGGTCCGTGCAGTCCGTCCTCTGCTTCATAGCCTACGGCCATAAAGCTCTTAGCTGTTTCCAGTATCTTCAGGGCCCCTTCCAGAGCAACACCGTGTAATGTACCTGAACCGTAGATGATGAAGCTTCTGCCCTTTACCAGTTCTTCCTTATGGGCGTTGAACCATTCAACGGCTTTGTCTACTACAGCCGGATGATTCTCAGCAGCAGCCAGTGCTTCAGCAATATATTCATTATATTCCTTTACTGAAATTGTTCCTCTTTCCAGAGCAATTCTCAAACCGATAACCATCAGGGTAACAGAACTTGAGCAGTAGCCGATGGTGCGGAACCAGTATTCCTCATAACCGCAGCCCATGTTGACATGTGCCTTGGCTTCCTTACCGACAGGTGTGGTTTCATCTTCCGTAACGGCTACGGTGAAATAGCCCTTTGCATTCATTTTGGCTACCATTTCCTTAACCAGAGTTGAAGTTCCGGTCTGGGAAACAAAGATATACAGAGCATCAGGATTGTATACTGACTTTCTGGCAAACTGATTGGCCATGAAGGTATGAACCTGCAGACCGGTAACCTTTTCCATTAATCCGGCAGCCGTAATGGCTGAAGTATTACTGGAACCGGCCCCGCAGATGATGATCTCATTGATTTTTCTGATGTCAGCACCCAGTTCCCTTACCATTTCATCGGTATTTACCTGAGCATTCTTAACGATTTCCTTTGTGATTGGAGCTACTCTTCTGATGCAGTCCAGCATTGTTACCATATTATTCCTCCCAACTCCTAATGGAGCTTTTTTGTTAATAACATTTTACCATATGTAATCAGCCTGATTATTACCGTAATCCAACTGAAACATCAGGAATTCACTATCTTCTGTTTAAATATGTGTTATTTGTTTTATCCGCCGATCGTAGTTGTGATGTTTCCGGCATATTCCCTGATCTCAGCCAGCAGTTCATCACTGACTTCACCGATGTCATCCAGTGGATATCTCAAGCCAAGTTCCTGGTATTTACCCACGCCCAGCTTATGATATTTCAGAAAATCGATCTGTTTCAGACTCTTCAGTTCCCTGACCCGGTCAACACGTGCTTTCAAATCATTTATATCATCATTAAGTCCCGGAACAATTATCATTCTGACATACAGTTCCTTATCCAGCTGATCTATCTTTCTGATATTATCCAGGATCAGTTCATTACTGACTGATGTAAGTTTCTGATGCAGATTACTGTCACAGGCCTTCAGATCAAAAAGTACGGTATCGCACTTGCCTAAAACTCCTTTGATCTGATCCCATGGCAGATTACTCGCAGTATCAATGCAGATCTCAATACCGTTTTCATGTAGCAGATCAGTGCACTGTTCCACAAATTCACTCTGCAGCAGACATTCACCCCCTGAAAAAGTCACCCCGCCGCGTGAACCTTCATAGAAATCGCGGTATCTTAACAGTCTGTTAACCAGTTCTTCTACCTCGATCCATTCACCCATTTTCTCATATGCATCAAAGGGACATATGTCTGTCAGCCGGTCAAAGTCAGCTTTTTCCCTGTTGATTACGCATCCCTGTTCAGTCATTGTGACAGTATCAGGAAAACACTTCACACAGGTCAGACATTTCTGACATTTTACGGCATGATACATCAGTTTATATCCCGGCAGCATGCTTTCAGGATTACAGCACCATAAACAGCGCAGATTGCAGCCCACCATAAAGACCGTGGAGCGAATCCCCGGTCCGTCTTTGGTTGAATAATGCTGAATCTTGTTTATAAAACCCTTCATTATAATGACAGCTCCGTACGGGCGATGATGGCATCCTGAGCTTCAGGCATCAGCGTTGAGAACAAGGCACAGTATCCTGCCACTCTGACCATCAGATCCGGATAATCTTCCGGATGCGCCTTGGCAGCTCTTAAAGTGGCTGAGTCTACCACATTGAACTGATCATGGAAGATATTCTTCTTTCTTAAGGTTTCCAGGAAATGAGTGAACTTCTCCAGATTGTCATCTCCTTCCAGAGACCCCGGTGAGAACCTCATGTTTAACAGTTGCCCGCCTGCCATTCTCTTGTTAGGCAGTTTTTCTATTGAGTTAATAACTGCTAAAGGACCGTTGGTGTCGGCACCTAAGCATGGTGAAGCGCCTTCATTAAGCGGTTTCCCGGCCAATCGGCCATCAGGTGTCGCACCTACATCAAAGCCGTTAGGTACATATGATGTGATATTGCTGGTAGACATGGTATAGCCGCAGCCGAAAGGTCCCTGCCCGTATCTGTCTGTCTTATATTTAGGCAGAAGTCTCAGATATGATTCATAGACATTCCCGACGATTTCATCAACATAGTCAATGTCATTGCCGAACTTCGGAGCCTTGCGGCACAGTTTTCTGATCCTGGCGCCTTCCAGACCTTCAAAGTTGCTGTCCATGGCCTCTCTTAACTGTTTCAGAGTCAGGACTTTATCATCAAAGACCAGTTTCTTTACGGCAGCCAGTGAGTCACCGACGACGCTTGGTCCGATATTGGATGAGCTGACAAAGTCATATTCAGCCCCGCCGTTTTTCAAAGTCTTTCCTCTTTCCAGCGAGCAATTAATTAATGATGAAGCAAACGGGTCAGCATCATAAACCTTTAATGAGCGGTCGCAGACCAAATCACACCGGTAAGCCAGATCACTGTAGAATTCCAGCAGCTGATTCCAGGTTGCCCACAGTTCATCGTAATTTCTGTATTCAATGTCACGGCCTTCCTTACCGTTGATCTTTATCAGCTGGATACCACTGTCCGGATCACAGCCGTTATTCATGACCAGTTCCAGGATCTTGCCGAAATTGATATAGGTCATGCCGGTGGCACGGTGACCCCAGCGTCCCGGTATGCCCGTTTCCACACAACCTATGGAGGTATAATCCCTGGCTACTTCAATAGGCAGACCTAAGGAAGCCATAGCCGGTATGCAGACATCGTCACTGAAAATGGCCGGCATGCCGAAGCCTCTTCTGATCAGTTTGGCCGCATCCCTCATCAGTGAATGAGGCGTATTCTCATTGTATCTGACAGACATGTTAGGCTCAGGAAGGCCATTAAGAGCCATGGCCTCCAGACACAGATATGACAGATCATTGGTACCGTCAGTACCGTCAGGTTTCATGCCGCCAACCATCAGGTTGGAGTATAAAGGATATCCTCCGGAATACTGGGTATGATCCCAAGGTCTGATCTTGTTAAGTGAATTGCTCATGATGAAGAAATGAGTAATTATCTCTAAGGCCTTGTCTTCACTGATAATACCCTTTTCGACATCGTTCTTATAGTATTCATATACATCCTGGTCAAAACGTCCGAATGAGAATGAGTGACCATTGCTTTCAATCATCATCAGTACATGAGTCAGATAGATTGTTTCCACAGCCCGGTAGAAAGAATCAACCGGTCCCTGCATCAGTTTACCCATCATTTCGGCAATTGCCAGCAGTTCGTTCTTTCTCTTTTCATCAGCTGTATTCTGAGCTGTTTCATAAGCAAGCTTGGATAATCTTTCAATGTAAGTCAGAGCCCCTTCCATGGCAATGATGACAGAGCGGTAATAATCCTTCTGCTCATCAGTCAGATCAGCATCATTTTCCAGATGCTTACGGGCAATTTCCTTTATGCCGCCATAACCGTGAGTCAGAACAAATTCATTATTCGGAACGATATGGCCATCACCGGACATGCTGATACCTCCACGGTGCAGGACACTCTGCTTTTCAGCCAGTCTGTTAACAGGAGGCAGATTCTTCAGCACTTCATCCTTATGCGTTTTGCCCATCCAGTATGGGGCGATCTTTCTGATTCTTTCCTTGGTGTCTTCATCAACGTCAAAACTGTCGCCGCTTCTTAAGGCGAACTGATCCATTTCCTCAATTATCCAGTCAATTGAATATTCCGGGAATACAGGTGCTGCAAAGTTGCTGGAAGCCTGATTGCCGACGATCAGTGAATCCGGTTCAATATAAATCGTCATTTTTTCCAGCGTTTTCCTGAAGGCCTTGGCCTTTCTTAAAATCATGCTTTCACCTTCAGTCTCCCTGAAGACTTCCGTGTAGATTTCTGCTCTTTCCGCACATAAAGTAGCCTTGCGGTGATACATTTTGTTCTGCAGTCTGGCTATTCTGTCAAAATCGCATTCATTGGTTGATGGTACATAACTAAGCAGTTTGTTCATAACGACACCTCACATCATCAGTTTAACAGTTACAGCTTCAAAACACATCCAAATTTCTTCATGACAGTAAATCGATAAGGAAACTCACGCATTTGCCTCGCTTTACATGTTCGTTTTTCTTTTTCACAAAAAAAGACCGCTGAGCGGTCTTACATATTACAGATATCTTACTACTTCTTCAACAGCCTTTGATTCGGCATGTCTAGGAGAAGGTACGCTATCTTCAGCCGGATATCCTATCGGCATTAAAAGTACCAGTTCTTCATTCTCCGGAATACCAAACCGCTGTCTGACTTCTGCTCTTGGGAAATGATTTACCCAACAGGTTCCTAAACCCAGTTCAGCAGCCTTCAGCATCATATGGGTAGCAACAATACTGCAGTCCTGATGACCGGAATTGAAGCCTTCTTCAAAAGGATTCCTATACACTTCGTCAGCAGAAGCCGTAAAGCATAATACGGTCGGTGCATCATAGGCGCTTCTGCACAGACTTCTGATCTTCTCAATGCCTTCAGCACTCTTAATGACATAAACGCGCTGGGCCTGTGAATTCTTGGCTGTCGGAGCCAGCATTCCGGCTTCAATTACTTCTGCCATCACCTCTTCAGGTATTTCCTTTTCAGCATATTTTCTGACTGAATAACGCTTTCTGATAACTTCTGAAAGTTCCATTAATTGTCCCTCTTTCTAATATACGGGGCTACGACCAGAGGCAGTCCCTTTTCAATGCATTTCTTTCTGGTTGCCTCATCGATTCCTTCGTCAGTGATGATCATATCATATTCATTTGGCAGACCATGTACACTGAAGAAGTTTTCACCGAACTTGGTATGGTCAATGAGCAGGATCTTCATCTTGGATACCTTCAGAATGGAAGCCTTGACTTTGCCGTCCATTTCCTCAGGCACGGAAGCACCTCTTTCAATATCAAAGCCCTGTGATGTCACAAAAGCCTTGTCAATATAATGCGAAGCAAAGAATTCCACGGTACTGGAGCTCAGGGTAGCTTCGGAAATACGGCTGTAGACACCCGGAGCGATAACAATATCGATCTTTTCCTTATCTTTGATTGTTTCAATAAATCGGATGGAGTTAGTCATTACCGTCATGCGTTTGTTTTTGATGAAACGGCCTATATTATAGCAGGTCGTACCGCAGTCAATGTAAATGGAGTCACCTTCGTTAATCAGCTTGCTGGCTTCATAGGCAATGGCAATCTTTTCGTCAAGAGAGTTTTTGTTTTTAAGCATGAATGACGGCTCACTGGCAGCGCCCTCGTTAAGGCTGGCGCCACCGTAATAGGTAGTTATGACACCCTGCTTTTCCAGAACACTTAAGTCACGGCGGATGGTCATAGGAGTTACATTAAACTCTTCTGCGAGATTAGTAACTACTACTTTTTTTTCTACCAGGAGTTTGTCAAAAATAGCTAATCGTCTATTTGTAGCGTTCATATTCATTAATCTCCAATCTTTATGTCTGCATTTTAGCACAGGCAACTGTTCTTTTCACGTCAAACGCACAAAAACTGTAAAACTTGTGCTTTTGGTCATTGTTGCATAAATAAGCTTTGCATTTGAAAGGCGCAAAAAACTAAAGATGTTATAATGATTTCATCAGGAGAAACCCGCTATGAACAACAAAAAGATAATAATTAAACCTATTCCGTTTCTAATCTTCCTTCTGGCAGCAGGCGCTTCAGCCTTCAGCATATATTCAGCCATGAAAAATGAATTCATGCCAAAACAGATTATTACGTATTTCATGGCAGCATTGGCAGTAATTAACATGCTGTGCCTGTTTTTAACCATCTTCATGAAAAGAAAATGGCTTCAGGTTATCCTGTCTTTGTTACTTTTAGTGGTAACAATACCGGCGGCTCTGGCTATATCTATGCTGAATGGTATATCTGAACATCTGGAAAACATCTTTACTACCATGCCGGAAACCACCATGGAAAACATTGTTCTGTATGACCGCATAACCGACAGTTCTCCAGACAATATAGCAGATGGTTCATACAACTATGCCATCCTGAGCAATGACATGTTCCATGATATTAATGCTGCCATAAGTGAAGTAAACTCCAAAGCCAAATCGGCTTCAGTCATACCTTTCAGCAATATCTTCCAGATCGTTGAAGTTCTTAATACCAAGGATGTTCACCAGCATTTCATCCAGAATTCCGTTCTTATAGGCGAGGATTACATGGAAATGGGCGGCGATGTCTGGCGTACTGACTACTTGATGTCCATGCTCAAGCCTGTTTATACTGTCAGTAAGGAAGTATCAACAGGTATCATTCAGAACGAAAAGCCTGACGTCTTCAATGAGCCGTTTACCGTTCTGATTGGCGGTAATGATGTCCGAGGCTCCCGCAGCGACAGCGATTATCTGGGCCGATCTGATATTAATATATTGTTAGCTGTCGATCTTCCTGACCGTAAGATCGGTGTAGTCATGATTCCAAGAGATATTTATATTAACTATAACGGAGAAGCTAACCACAAAGACCGTCTGACCTATACTTCCCTGCACGGCATTGATAAATGGATAAATGCCGTAAGTGATTTATTAAACTGCCGCATCGACTACTTCATGCGTTTCAACTATTCTTCCATGGAAAAGCTGATCGATGCCTTAGGCGGTATTGAACTGGATAACTCCTACGGTTTCCAGACTTACCGCGATGTGAAGATCGGTGATGAATACATCTCACCTCAGCATTACTTTGATGCCGGAAACCTGACTCTTGACGGGCCATATACGATCTTATTCATCCGTGAGCTGATGCATCTTACCGGCATGTATACCGATCAGATGGAAAACACCACTAAAGTCGCTGAAGCCATCGTTAACAAATTCAAAACGCTCCGTCCAACAGGTTTGTCCGAAATAATGGGTACACCTGAAAAAATAATCAATGTCATCGATTCTCTGGATAAGGCAGCAGCTACTGACCTGGATGTAATGACAATAGTTAAAACCGCTCTCAAGAACTATGACCTGACTGACAACCGTCCTTGGCAGTTCAATGTTTACCAGCCTGACTGTTATTACAGTTACGACAAATGCTACAGTGCCGGTAATTATCCTGTCCTGGTCGGCAAGATAACGGAAAACACACTGGAAATATCCAAGAGTATTATAAACTCTGTTATGAATTAATATATTTTTATAAATAATAAAAATACATCTTTGGAATAATATATTCTAAATAACACGTAGAAACATATTGAAGAATAGTTCAAGGCGTTTATGTAAAATCATAAAAATTTATATATTTATGTAGATATTTCAAAAATATGTTAAAATTCATAAGAAATTAATCTAATTAAGTATTACAGTATTAGGGGAAGTTATGAGCAAAAACACCGAGAAAGATAAACATTATATATATTTAGCTACAACTATAATAAAATACTCAATTACTATAGTAGTACTATTAATAGCTTCTAAACCATTTAATACACTCCGTCATAATTGGTATTTGATTATTGGTTTGATTGAGCTATTAATGGTAATAGTTCTATCAAATATTATACTCAAAATTCAAATTTTTGGATGGTTAGCAAATTCAATATTGATTTTGTTATTTAACATCCAAATATTTTTTCTCATCTTTAGTCATTCATATTTAATTCTTTTATTTCTAGAAAACATCGATTCACTGAACGGATTATCTGGTAGAGCTGTTTTTTATATTTTGACAGCAATAATTGTTTTGATTATATCTTTTTTGCCTACTAAAAAGTTTAACATTCCTGTCTGGGTCAGCATATCGTGTTTTGTATGCTTACTTATGATGAATTTGTATTGTAATAGAGTGACTGATGGATTGTATTCTCCTTTTTTAGCATATAAGAGACTATATTCTCAATACAATTCCGAAAAAACAATAAAGAAGAAAATAGAAAATTTAGAAACAAATATTGCAGAATTCTATAAAGACTCTATTCCAAACTATAGAGATAAAGACAGTACGCTTGTAGCACAGCCAAATGTAATACTCATATTTACAGAAGGTGTTTCCCAACATATTGTAGAAGATGAAAGAATTATTATGCCTAATGTTAAAGCATATGAAAATATCTCGTTGAATTTTATAAATTATTATAATCAAACTGCTGCTACATACAGAGGATTAAGTGGTCAATTATATTCTGGCTTTCAATTTCAAAACTACGATATCAATAAATTGATTTCATTACAAGAAATAATGAAAAATGAAGGATATCAGACGATTTTCATCAATGCTGAGCCTAACAATTCTCTATTCACAAAGTTTTTAAAAGATATGAGGTTTGACAATCTTATTAACACCAGTCAATATGATTATTCCGGATATTCAAATTCGTTATCTGATAAAGAGATTTATCAACTGTTATATGATACGATAGAAGAACGCAAAAATGATGACATGCCTTTCTTTTGTGTTTTATATACATATGGATCACATGTATCTTTAGATTCTATAGATGAAAAATATGGTGATGGAGCAAATCCAGAATTAAACAAATTTTATGATGCTGATTTTCAATTTGGTGAATTTATGGAAAATTCAATAAATCAGATTGTTCAAATGATACAGTAATTATTTATACTGCCGATCACTGTACATATTACGATGATGCTTTTGCAAAAACATTTCCAAACATTCAAAGGACTGGTCTATTCTGTGACCGTATACCATTTTTCATCTATTACAAAGGAATAATTCCTGAAACAGTTGATGCTAAAAGCAAAACATCTGTTGATCTAGCACCAACAGTACTTGATTATTTTGATATCACTTCGAAAAACTATTTTCTGGGAAACAGTCTTTTTAATCAAGATAATGATAATTCAACTTTTTTTGAACATTATTATATTGGAACTGGAGGTAATTATTACAGTATTTCAAATGGAATAATTACTGAACCAGATGCAATTGAAAGCAGAATTATTACTGAGCAGTTAGAGAAATACTTTGCCTTAAAACTATCAAACTAAAGACCATACATTTGTGTATATTACTGATATGATCAAATTTATTTATAGATGCATATATAGTAAAAAGAGTTCATCTAGTTATGAACTCTTTTAAACTACCCATAATGGTGCCGGTTGACAGAATTGAACTGTCGACCCCTTCCCTACCAAGGAAGTGCTCTGCCCCTGAGCTAAACCGGCAGCATTATTAGTATAATATAAAACAGCAAAATATGTAAACAATTAATGTTTGCCAAATCTCTCCAGCAGTTTCTTCATGGCATCTTCATAAGTATAATCGTCTTCCGGCTTTTTCTTCTTGAAGTCCTTTTTATTACTGTTGTTAGGTTTGTTCTTAGGCTTATGATTTCTTTCCTGTCTGCTGGTGTTTCTCTTATTGAGCTGATCCAGTGGCAATAATGATAACTGTACCCTGCCTCTGGCTTCATCTATTTCAGCCACATATACCGTTACGATGTCACCGACAGATACTACTTCGGAAGGATGATTTACCCTGTTCATACTCATTCTGGTAATGTGTACCAGACCGTCTTCATGCAGACCGATATCCACAAAAGCACCAAAGTCTACAACATTTCTGACCGTACCTGCCAAAGCATCACCGACTTTAAGATTGCTGATCTCCAGAACATCACTCTTGAGTAATGCTCCTTCAAACTGATCACGGTAGTCTCTTAAAGGCTGCTTAATGGCTGTTTCAATGTCATTCAGCGTGAAACTGTCAATGCCTAAGGCTTTTACCTTGGCTTCATCAAACTCAATGCCAGGGTCGCCTAACTGCTTTATACCGCATACTGCCATGATTTTACGGGCAGCTTCATAGCTTTCCGGATGAATGGAAGTCTTATCCAGAGGTTCATCGCCGTCTGCTATTCTCAAGAAGCCGGCACACTGCTGGAAGGTCTTTTCACCCATTTTCTTAACCTGCTTAAGCTGTTCACGGTTGGCAAACTTACCGTTCTTATTACGGTATTCAACGATTTCTTTAGCGTTGCTGCTGTTAAGACCTGAAATATGAGTCAGTAATTCAACAGAAGCGGTATTAAGGTCAGCTCCGGTTCTGTTGACGCACATCATGATGGCTTCATCCAGTCTTTCTTCCAGCTGTTTCTGCGGCAGGTCATGCTGATACTGACCGACACCGATGCTCTTAGGATCGATCTTGATTAATTCTGCCAGCGGGTCCAGCAGTCTTCTGCCGATGGATACGGCGCTTCTTTCCTCAACATGGAGAGTCGGAAATTCCGCACGGGCATTATCACTGGCTGAATATACTGAAGCTCCTGCTTCCGATACGATGGCATAGCTTACTGGTAATGAATTCTCATGGATCAGATCAGCCACCAGCTTTTCACTTTCACGTGAGGCTGTACCGTTGCCGATGGCGATTATTTCGACCTTATACTTCTTTATCAGATCCAGTAAGATCTTCTTTGCCTCCCGGACCTTGTTTACAGGCTCGTGAGGATATATTTTATCTATGTGCAGCAATTTACCCGTACTGTCTAAAACGGCCAGCTTACAGCCTGTTCTGAAGGCCGGGTCAAAGCCCATTACTACTCTGCCCTTTAAAGGCGGCTGCAGTAACAGTTTCTCCAGGTTCATGGAGAATACCTCAATTGATTTATCATGTGCTCTGTCAGATAACTGTGAACGTACTTCCCTCTCTACAGACGGGAATAACAGACGCTTGCAGCCGTCTTCACAGGCAAAATGAATTTCATCATTAATAACACTCTTTACCGGTCCTACCAGAGAATCAAATGCCTCTTCAATTAAAGCTTTGTCATCATATTCAAAGCTGACGGTCAGAACCTTTTCCTTTTCGGCTCTGTCTATGGCCATGACACGGTGATCTGCGATCGCATTGACTCTTTCACTTCTGTCATAGTACATTTCATAGACTTTCTTTTCGTCTTCTGCGTTCTTTTTCACCTTGGTGACGATCTTGCCGGTATTGTAGATGAAATCTCTGAAACTCCATCTTAACTTGGCTGTATCACTCACCGTCTCAGCAATGATGTCTTCAGCTCCCTGAATGGCTTCTTTGACATCAGCTACTTCATCATTCAGATATTTTTCAGCTTCCTTCTTCAGATCGCCTTCTTTTGGCAGTGAAAGCATCCAGTCAGCCAGTGGCTGTAAGCCTTTCTTGATAGCCATGGCCGCTTTGGTTTTCTTTTTCTGTATATATGGACGATATAAGTCTTCTACTTCTGAAAGCTTGGTAGCAGCATTGATGCTGTCTCTGATCTCATCAGTCAGCTTACCCTGGGTAGCTATCCGGTTAAGGACGGCTTCCTTTCTTTCAGCCAGTTTTACTTCATATTCATACTGTTTGGAAATGGCCAGGATCTGCTGTTCGTCAAGTCCGCCCGTAGCTTCCTTACGGTAACGGGCAATAAACGGAACGGTATTATCCTGCTGTAAGAGGTTCAGAGTATTCTCAACCTGATTAACTCTGATCTTCAGGCTGTCAGCCAGTTCCCTAATGATCTGTTCATTCATATAAATCACCTCAATCAGTAAACCGGTTTCCCGGTTTATCTTTCTGTTATTTCTCTATTTCTCTTAACATGTCGGCCGGATTATCAGCGGCCTTCACCTTACCAAATGCCTTGGTGATAATGCCGTTTTCATCGATCAGGTAGGTAGTCCTTACCACACCCATGGTCACCTTGCCGTACATGTTCTTTTCCTGCCATACATCATACAGCTTTATTACCTCTTTTTCGATATCAGCCAGCAGTGTAAAGTTGAGATTGAACTTTTCCTGGAACTTCTTATGAGAAGCTACAGAGTCCTTGCTTACGCCTAAGACAACAGCGTTGTTCTCGCTGAAATGCGGCATCAGTTCCATGAAATTGCAAGCCTGCTTGGTGCAACCTGATGTATTGTCCTTAGGATAGAAATATAAGACCACTTTCTTTCCCAGATAATCGCTTAATGAATGTAAGACGCCATCCTGATCAGGTAAGGTAAAATCAGGGGCTTTGATTCCTGTTTCCAACATATTACAAGTTCTCCTTCAATAACTATATTATAGACCAAATGAAAAGAAAGATTTCTCTTTCTTTACCAGTTAACCGCAATATCGATCTGATATGGATTTGTTAAGGCAAATCCGCCGGTATCACAGACGATACCAGTACCTAATGATGTTTCAACTAGGGAACCTCTAGGTCTTAAGCCTAAGTGAGCCGCTACCATGATATATGGTCCTAACATCTTACAGCCGTCTTCTCTGACCCAATAAGGATCTGTATTGCCCATTCTTCTCATGATGGCTATGACACCGCTCATGTTAAGGTTGTAATAAGTTTCCTTACCGCTTGGTCCATTGATCGTACCAAGGGTTGGCGTAAGTCTCTGGCCGGTCCATGTTCCGTAGTATACACCATAGCTGACTGCTACTCTGAATGTTTTAGAAGAAGTATTGCCATTCATGTCCATGGCTTTGACATTTACGTTATAAGTACCGATACTGCCGGTTGAAACACTGCCTTCTACGACATATGTTCCCTTTTCCAGCGTATTGGATAATCTGAGATTACCGTCAACCGGGTCACTTACAACAGAAACGTTGCTGGCAGGATTATAACCGTTACCAATGATGACGCTGACGTCACTTTCCTTAAGGGTGATAGTTGGTCCAACCGTATCCTTTACATATACATACCGTTTATAATCTTTGCTGACTTCCTGTCCGAATTCATCAACATCGGTCAGTCTGTACTTGAGAGTATGCATTCCTGTCGACTTAAGATCAAAAGGATCACTAAGAACTTCCAGTTCACCGGTATGAGAAGCGACCATATCAGCCGGATCAAATGTTTTACTGCTGTATTCAAGTACCGGAGCAGGATTGAAAGTCATGTTTAAAGACGCCCATTTGTCCTGGGCGAAGTCTTCCTTAATGCTCCGCATGTACTCTGCGTAACCAGTTTCAACATTGCCCCCGAATAACATTAAGCTGAATATGGTTACTACTAAACCTATTTTTTTCATTTCCACTCCCACCATCACTGATGGTATTTTGTATTATACATTTAAATAGGAAATGTGTCAAAAAACTAGATGCTTACTATTATTTATAAGATGATTGATAACCAAAAAGTAATGTATCAATAAACACTTCAATTCGGTTGAAAATCAAAGATAGTATACCAGTTGATGCCACACATATTATAAAGTAAACATAGACATTAGGAATCATTTTCACAAACAAATTCATTGGAATACGTTGCAGAATATATATTTCAAAAGAATATTTACCAAGCGCTCTAAGTATTATGTTATAACTTTTAACTTTCATTGAAAGCATTAGAACTAGTAAACAAAAGCAGCTTACCCAAAAGATAAAAGAACTGATCAAGTGCGTATATGATCTCCATAAACTTGCAACAATAAAAAGTATGATAGTTATCAAAAAGCACACCATGTATTTTTTGTTATTCTTTGTTAAATAATCATTTATTTTATTCTCATACTCTGCAAATAGCATTCCAAAAGCATAAGCAAAAGAAGTGTCGTAATAATAATATGCCTTTCCGTTCATTCTCATCACAAACATATAAATAATCACAAAAACAGCAACTGAATAAGGAATTAGTGTCTTCTTCTTTCTAAAACAGAAACTGCTGATCATGGTAATAACATAGAGGCACAAAATGGTAAACATATACCAGTTACTATTTCCAATTGATGACAGTCCTATAAATGATAAAATAATTCTTTTTAAACCATATTTGCTATGATTCATGAAGGAAATCACCAGAAATAACAATAAAGCTAAAGCGAAGTGTATCCAAACCTTTAAAACTCTATTCTTCCAAAATGATTTTATATATATATCCCCTTTGTTTTCTATTGATTTCATAACACCGTATCCTGAAAAAAGAAAAAAAGGTGCAACAATCAGTTGACCCAAAACTTTTGTAAATAAAGGATAAATTAGTGAATGATCAACTTTAACATATGAGCTGAAATGACTAAAGAATACAAAAACAACAAATAACCCACTTATTATAACAGTATTTTCATGTCTAAGAAAATCAGTGTAAAAACCCTTAAGATTAACTGATATCTTAAATATGCAAATAATCAAACATATCAATAAAGCAATATCCATAATTCCCATATGATGACTGTTCTAATTCAAATATTATTTTATAAGTTGTTTTTTAATGAGAGTATCACGCAAACTTTCATAAGCATTTATGGTTTCTTCATCACTACCAAAATGTTCTGTTATTTTTTTTAGAATTTCCTCTTCAGTAATATCTTGGTTCATCAGAGAAATAATATAATATCCAAAATAATTCAAAGACAGTAAAGCTTTATCATCGAAAATGTTTTCATCAGTAGGAATAAGTATATATTCTCCCAAATATTCTTTGGTTTTGTATTTATATAAAAATCTCATATGATAACCTCTACAATCCAATCATTGTACGGATGTTTTTTAGTCTTTTCGTTTCACTAGTATCCGCTGTAAGGACTTTTTGATTCTTTCTAAAAAAACTCTTAAGTTTTTTAGAATTCAAAACTGCTCTGTGTATCCATGCAACAGGCAACAGATAAGGATATTTAGATAAATATGTATATCTCTTTTCTATTGTTTTAGCAGTAGGAAAGAAGCTGTGAATAATGGCTGACATTTTTGATGAATTATCATTAACTAACTGTACTGCTCCAATATCACGTTTATATTGGCCAAAAGATCCAGCTTCAAATATATAGTTTACAAATATATCAAACTCATCTTTCTCAATATTATCTATTGAGACAGGTATATCTATAAGAAACAGTTCTTTAAGCAAACGAAATACAAATGATGAAAAATGCCACATCCCCATTTGATGTAGATTTATTTCAATAGTACCCCAATCTATATCATGTTCGTTATGAATCAATAATGCTAGATCCAAAAACATTTTGATTCCAGCTCCACTTGTAGAACAGTGTTTAGCAATATGAGCAATCAAAAAAGTAATATGTGTTTCTTTATTGAATTCATAACAATGATCATGAACTAAATTAGTATTATGATAAATATTATTGTTAAAGAATTGCTTTACTCTAAAATTTGCTGATATGTCAGTATCAAAAAGATCTGTATGTATTTCTATACAACTGATACTCTTTTTATATGCATAACTAGGTTCCCAATTATGTGTTTGTTCAAAACCTAATTTTTTCATTATTTCATCTGATTTGGTTCTATCTTCAGTATGTATTAAAAAATCTACATCTCCAAATACTCTGAGTTCTTTGACAGGATAATAATTTCTTAACACATACCCTTTCAACACAACATGATCAATATTATTTTTGCTTAATTCATGACTTACAAAAGCACCTTGATCAAATCTTAATGACATCTTCCCAAAATCTTTTATGGCTTGATCCTTAAATCTTAAGCGAGTTCTATCATTTAATGTTTCACAATTGTCATAAAAAGTATTTATCACATGACCAACTATACCTGCTATGTTATGTATCTTTGAATAATAATATATTTCTTTCCAGGAAACATTCTCGTCAATAGAAAAAGCTTTATTAAAAATAAAGCTATTCAATAGGGTAATAATGGTCTCATATGATTTATTCATATTAACGGTAAATCTAGTGAACTATTCACCAAAAGATTCCTCACCCTCTTCAACAGGGATAATGATTTCATCAGATATTTCAACTGTATCATTTTGTTTTTCTACATTTTGATTATCTGCTGAATTATTGTTATTATTAGGCTTTTTCTTCCAAAAACATCCATTTAAACATAGCATTAATACTAAGATAATAACTATATTTTTCTTTATTTTCATATTACCTCCAATATGCAGCAAAATAAAATATGCAAATAGATTATACAATCATAATTTCAGCATTTCAAATATTTGATTCACTATTATTACTCTGTATCACAATATATTGATTATCTTTAAGACTATTAACAAAGCCATATATATCACTTCTTAAATCATAATCTTCCTCAATTTCATATTCTGAACGCATTGATTCTTCTATTTCATTTATTGTAGCACCTGATTCTAGAAATTTCCAAATCGATGCACCAACCTCATTTATTCTTTGTATATACCTACATTTTTCCCTGGCCTGACGATCAGCGACAAGAAGATGAACGCCTTGAATTTCCACAAGTTCAATTCCGGATCTTATTCTAATTTTATCCATTTATATCCTCCAGGTATTCTTGAAGTGAATTTATTGTCAGCATCGCAGAATCCAAATCTCCTAAGTTGATAAGTTTCCAAACTGGCACAGAATCTAAAATATTGTTTAATATTTCAGCTTGCTTTCGTATCTGTAGAGAGTTTTCTGGATAAGAAATAAATTCCGAAAATAATGGGATAACAGCATCAGATCCGGATATTCTATTTATTTTGTTTTCATTTCCCTGTTGCAATAAAATAATTCCTCCAAGGATAGCTTTCAATCCAGGCGATCCAGCATGCTCTTTTCCTCTCCATGGAGAAGAATATACCCATACTGAATTATCATTACGTACTTCAATAATTGGTTTATCTCCATTGATAACAACAGCATCTTTGCCTAATATCTTTTTCCAATGACGAAGCTGTGTTGTTTTACCAGTACCAGAAGGCGCTGTTAAAATCCATGCGTAATCCTTCCATAAAACAGCAACTGAATGAAAAACAGCTCTATTATATTCTAATAAACTATTTCCGGTTGCAAGCATTAAACATTTATATTCTAAAAATGCATTAGATTTTTCGTTTTCTGAAATTAACCATCTATTTTCATCAAGATAGTCTTTCGAAAGATTTATGTACACTCCATTTATATCGTTATAAGGACCATTTATATAATCACGAAAAAAATCTATTGTTTCTTCATAGTTAAAACTGTAGTAGATGTTAATACCAGCACATTCAAATTTATAATAATTCAATATTATAACCTCCATATTAACAAAAGCGTAGAGAATCCTCTACGCTTTTGAAACAATAAATTCAAATCCTACCAAGGTTCATTTGCATTGCACCAAGTAGTAAATTCATCATAAGTAATTATACCATTTTGGTCAGCATCAATTTCTTCAACATCATAATGGTCTAACCATAATGAAATTATATCAGGATCAAAATCATCAAAAATCTTTTCATCCCACTCTTTAATGTTAAAGATATCGTCTGGAGCAGTTGTTTCAGAACCATCTAATATAATTTCTCCTTGACCATCATCAACAAGAAACATTACAGGGAATCTATAGTTTTTCATAACTTCATCCTCCTTTAATCTTCAGTTTTACTAATACCACTCTTCACGAGATCTGTAATAGTAATTGTACGAGTCTTAATGCCACTGACTTCAATTCCATCTGGAGTTACCCAATACGGTTTCATTGAGAATGTAGTATCTGCAGCAAAGTAATTTGGATCCTCAGTAACATTCAATAATGTCAGATAACAATCATCACTAGTTACTCCAATACTCTTAAAGACTGTACTTGGTTTTAATGTGACTGTCTTGTTAGTTGCAGTATTCTTTACTGTAATTGTAGAATTAACCTTTGCTACGATATTAACACCATTTTCTTCTTTTGTCAGAATGAAACCTGTTTCATCATAATTCAAGTCATCGACATCGGAAATTAGATATAAACCAGTAAGTTCCTGACTAGTCTTGAGGTAGTTAATCTGATAGTAGTTTCTCAGGAACCACACTGGAACTTCCTTAATATAATAAGTTTCGCCAACAACAGGAGTTATTTCTGTACCCTTAGTTGTCTCAGGATCTGTCCATGTATAATTCCAACCTGAATAAACTACACCATCATCTTTTGCTACACCATCATCAGCATAACTTCCCTTACCAGCATAATCCATATAATATCCGCCGTAGAGTGTACCTTCTGTAACATTCTGAGTAAGGTCATAAGTTCCACCATTCTTAGGCATTAATACTACTTCTAAGTTACCATCGCCAGCAACTCCAGAATGATATACATAGAATGCATCACACTTATTTGTATATGTAACAGTATACTGATTATTTGGTTCAATAATTGTACCAGATACTTTTTTGGAATTAGTTTCATCAACTTTGAACCAATCGTCTACATTTATTGATTCATCCATGAAATCATATCTTACAGAACCTTCGACTTTATCAAGCTGATAATCGCTGTCTTCTGCTAAGATTTCTTCAAATGAATATGTAGTATCATGATACAGGTTCAAGAAACGTACATTCCACCCGGCTTTAATCTTAAACTGAACTTCTGCACCGTTTGTAGCATACCAATAACCTGTATTTCCAGTTTCTGCTGTTGCACCGCTGATAATCCAATCAGTTCCTTTGTATGTTCCACCATGCTTGATTTCTCCAGTCTCTTCATCAGTGTATTCGAGAGTAGGATCCCACGCAGAGAACCAAACATATCCATCTGATGAATTTGAATCCTTTACGACAACTTTGTATGTAAAATAATCATCAATACCACCACTTACAGTATCTTCACCATTTTTAACTACTTTGGTAAGGTTCAAATTAGATCTACGATAGTTAGAACCTTCAAGTGTATTATGATCTGATCCCTTTTTATATTTGTGACCATTAATTTCAAAGCTGTTAACATTATCTACAGATGCTAATGAATCATCAAGAATTAGCATTGTTGATGTTCCATTAATAACCATTGGATGATATACATCAGCAATAAGGTCCCAATAATATGAGAATCCTTCTGGTTCAGTAATTGTATAGTCAAAACCAGGTTCTTTAATGTCTACAGTTCCATTTTTAACAACCATTACACCGCAGGAAATGTATAAATCTCCACTTTCCCAGTTATTATCCTTACCAACTGTAACATCCAAATAATCTTCATAAACCAACTTACCAGCTGAATCAGTTGTTCCATCTGAACGTACAACTGTAAGCTTGATTTCTGTTGCAGTTTGAACATTACCATTTTCATCACGATACTGAGCTGCTCCATATTCATCAAGGAAGTTACTAGGCCAATTCTTTTTTAGAGAGATAGGCTCTGCAGCAAGTACCATTGCATTTTCGCCTTCATCAATGATATCAGTATAAGCAGTACCGTTATAAGAATATGAAGTCTTCAAATGAGTATTTGTCTTTAAATAATATTTACCATCAGCACTATTTTTATATAGATATGATTTTAAAGTATCATCCAAATGAGAAAATGCTTCATCTGCTGTTTCATACTGTGTAACGGATCCATCTTCAGCTCTGACTACTGCATTATTAACGTCTGCAATCAGGTCATATGCTTCCTGGCTAGGCCATACTGTGAATCTTAATGTATATGTAACACCATCTTCAACAACACCAACCTTACTCATATCCCACACTACACCATTTTCCTGTGTGTAGGAAGCACCTGGGGCATCACTCCAAGTTTCACCTAAGCCACCATTTGCGGTATGATCATACTTTTCTGATGTTTCTCCGGTTTCTTCATCTTTGACTGTACCACCACTACGATAATATTCAAATCCACCAGCGGCTCCAGAAACAGATGCACTTACAGAGGTAATTGAAGGTATACCATCATCAACAACAACATTATTTGAGCCAAGATTATCAACGATTGTCTGAGCAATATTCTGGAAGGCTGTTTTAATGGCATCTGCACTAGTTGCGGTAATAGTTTGTTTTCCATTTGCAGCAGTAACTAACTGGCCAAGCATATTGTTACTATCAGTTCCTGTGTAAATACCGTACAAATTATATCCTTTACCATTACCGCTTATAGTCCACGATCTATTTCCTGAAGTTACAGTTGAACTATATGATTGTCCTTTTGTTCCTGCAAGTATCTTTGCATATGCTAAAGCAGCAGTATAACATAAGTCAGTTGTATTGTTGGTTCCAGCAGCTCCATGACTGTGTCCGCTAGAAGTAAGACCATTCACTGAAGGGCAGCCATCAGTAATGAATATTACATATGTTGGATCATCGTCTGGTGGAGTTAAGTCAGATGCATTATCAAGAGCTTCATGCCAGCTCGTACCAAGATTCTGTCCGACATTAGTGATACCATCAACAATTGATGTTATATTTGATCCATTTTTAGTCCAATTACTTCCGCTAAAACTACGAGTTTGGGCATCTTGAGCAAATGTAATAAGAGCGAGATCTATATCATTTGTACCAGGTTTTAAGGTATCGATTAAAGTGTGCGTAGCCTGTCTTGAAGCTTCTAATCTAGTCATACCTCCAACATTTTGAGACATACTCTGCGAAATATCATATATGATTATGACATTAGCACCAGTTTGATGTACTTCCTGATGTATTGTACCAGTAATATCTAACTGAATTGTATATGTCCCATCCCCATTAGGAGTAACATTTTTTTCTGTCGTTGGGCCATCAACATCAGGAGTTGGCTCAGGTGAAGGAGTAGGTGTAACAGCAGGAACTTCATACACAACATAAATATGGCTTCCAACTGCTAATGTAAATACTTCAGCATTATTCAACGCATCCTCAGCAGTCCAAGTGTATGTCTCATCTTCAGCAGTAACCTTAGTCAGAATTCTGTTAATGAATGTTCTGTTTTCGTCTGCTGAAGAATGGTCAATATTAGGTAATGTCTGTGCTGATGCATAATACACTGCATCAATATAAACATATCCTGGATATGTCGCATCTATGCTGACACTACCCACGCTCTGGTCTAAAGTAGCAGCATCAAATTCACTCCAAGCGCCATCCTTTATTTCGCCCCAATGAATGGTTGTAATTGTCTTATTATCTTTGTCAACAATGGCATATGTTGAGAAACTGCTGGCCACAAATGTGACACCATCAGCTGTAAATACAGCATTGTCAACGTCTGTAACTGTGCCATCATCTGCTATATGAACTAATTTTAATGATTTAGTTGGATCCAAATCTAATGCAATTGTAACAGTAACATCACCATCTGGTTCAACTTCCTGTCCATCTGTCTTAAAGGAAATATCAACAGCATAAACAACGTCGCCTTCAACTAAGTCATTGACTTCAGAAACGGCAACATCTTTAGCTTTCATTACTGTGCCTTCAGCAAAAGCATTTGTTTCGTCAACTACTGTAATTGCAGCTTCTGTTTTTACATCAGATTCAAATACAACTGGAACAGCAGGAGCTTCATATACAACAATATATGTACCAGAACCACGTCCCTTAAAGGAAACGGTATTACCAGACTGAACAAACTCAATCTTTTCAGTTCTGTTTTTGTTATAGTCCTTAACGTATAACAAAGCTTTCGCATTTTCTTTTAATCCCTTGAAGCTAACTTCACAATTATGTAACGCTTCTTTTCCATGAGCTTTATCTCCGTCTTTCAAAGAAATATTGACAGCAATAACTTCAATATTTTCCAACTTCAATTTAGCTTTTGACATGCTTAAGAAAGCGTCATCATAAACATCACCAGCCTCAAGCACAGTGTCTTCAGAATAATCCTTGTCCTTTACTGTCGCTTCAACTTCAACACCGCTTTCAGTAATTCCGTTGAAAACAACTTCTTTCAAACCATTACCTTCAGCAAATACTCTTTCAGGTAAAAAGGTTGAAACTGATAGGACTAAGGCTAATACAACTGTGATGATTTTTTTCAAGTCAAATCTCATAAATTCTCCCTCCAACTTGTTTTTTTATTCATCTATCATATTTCTGCTTAAAAACATATGCAAAAAAACGCATAGACCTACACAATAAGTATAGCATTCTTCAGCATTCTTGAGAAGATAATTTTTAATAATTCTTTTTCTTATGTTAAATTAACAATTAAGCCTTTTTCTGTTTTTAATAATGCGTAGTTAAATAATCGGTATTGTTTATCCTTAATTATATTAATTTATTGAAAATTCACCATTTTCCGTTTCAGAAAATCAACCTGAAAACCCATGTTTCTAATTTCTTCTAATTATGCTTCAGCCTGTTTACAGACTCCTGTAATCAGTAGATCCATTTTCAGTTCCCAGTAATAATCGAAACCTTCTCTTTCAGTAATTCAAGATTATCTTCAAAATCATTACAATTTGTCAAAGACAATTCATATTCTCTGATTTTCTCTACTTCTGTATTAAAATACTGCTTAATATACTCAATGTCTGTTGTCTTATCTGTATTCAGAAAACTTCTGGAAAGTATGACAATGGAAGAGCCTAATCTGTAATGTTCTTTGATAATGATTTCTGCCGGTAACATACCCTTCCCCAATGCAGCAATTCCTCCAAAACCATAAGGAATATCTGCTTTTCTTATCTTCTTGCATAACTGCTCAACCGTACCATCCCGAAGCAATTCGAACATAAACTTCTTATGATATCCCAGAGACAAATCATTTATGCCAATATGGATCTCATCTATTCCTTTCAACTGAAGGATTTCATCAAGATTTTCAGCTGCCTGAGGCGTTTCCAATAACAGCATGGTTTTACATCTACAAGCGACACAATTTATAAAGAATTCTACCTCATCAACTGTTTTAAAATAAGGAAGCATTATGATATCAGCTCCGGCATCTATCGTTTCGTCTATTTCTTCTTTTGAAGAACAATAATCAGATGTTGCTTCATGGATCGGATTGACTCTTACCAGCAAATCTGCTTTATCCAATACCTTTCTAGCTTTCTTAATATCTTCAACTGTATGATGATTTTTAACACTGTCAAGTCCACTCTGGCGGCTGTCTTTACCGATATACTCCATATCGACAAAAATGCGGTCTACCCCCGCATTCTGAGCAATTACTGCGACTTCAGGCTTATTGGTAATATACATGAGTCTCAAAGCCATATTATACAGTCTCTCCTTTGTTTTCGTTGTCATCGTTTCTGAGCACTTTCAAAATAGTAATAAAGAAAATCTTTACATCAAGTAGAAATGAAACATGATCTACATACCAGATATTTAACTCTATTCTCTTATGCCACTCAACATCCTTGCGGCCGTTGATCTGAGCCCAGCCAGTAATACCAGGTCTTACTTCAAACATTCTCTTCTGTTCATCAGTATATTTTTCTAAAGGCCACGGATGATATGTCAGCGGCGGTCTTGGTCCGATCAATGACATATCTCCCTTTAAAATGTTTAACAATTGAGGCAATTCATCAATACTGGTCTTACGGATGAATCTACCAACTTTTGTTACTCTGGTATCACTGTCATTGGAATAAACACCTGAGCCTGTAAACTCAGAATTGATATACATGCTTCTGAACTTAAGCATTTCAAAAGTTCTACCATCATTTCCCAGCCTTTTCTGTCTATACAGAACAGGGCCTTCAGAATCCACCTTGATCAAAATAGCTACTATTAGCATTGGAATAGCAGCCACAATCAAGCCACAGAATGAAATAATAATATCCAATAATCTTTTAATTACTCTTTTATACATTTTTTATACTTTATATCTGCATTATTCCGTGCCGTTATCGACTGTATAAGTACCTACGATCTCCGCAACGGTATTTTTAATATCAGGATCATTATTGTTCGCTTTGATCATTAATGATTCAAGATTCTTAAAGAATTCATCACAGTCAAATTCAAGCGGCTGACAAATATGAATAAGGTCATTGTCGGTTTTTCTTAATCCTTCTTCATCCATAAGCTTTTCTTCATAAAGCTTTTCACCAGGTCTTAATCCGATATATGTTATCTTTATGTCTTCATCAGGAACATAACCGGAGAACCTGATAAGATTTCTGGCCAGATCAGCAATCTTAACTGGAGATCCCATATCCAGGACAAAGATCTCGCCACCTTGAGCATAGGTTCCGGCTAACAGGACCAGATTAACAGCCTCTTTTATAGTCATAAAGTATCTGACTATCTCGGGATGAGTCACAGTAACAGGTCCTCCCTGTTCTATCTGTTTTTTAAATAACGGAATAACAGAACCATTAGAACCCAAAACGTTACCGAATCTAACAGCCACAAACTCAGTATGAGTCTGTGCAAGAAGCTTTTTCAGTTCTCTTTTAGATATGTCTATTCCTTCTTCTGCTTTATGTGAGAAAAGGAACGGTATATCTTCAGCTTTGTTTTCCTTGATCTTAGAATCAAAGCTTTGAATTATCATTTCACACAGACGCTTGCTGGCACCCATGATATTTGTCGGATTAACAGCCTTGTCACTGGAAATCAGCACAAATCTCTTACAGCCGTAGATCATTGCCGCATAGGCTGTCTTATATGTACCTATGACGTTGTTTTTAATGGCTTCATTAGGTGAATCTTCCATCAGAGGAACATGTTTATGTGCAGCGGCATGATATACAATATCCGGACGGTATGTTTCAAACAGATTCATCAGTTTTCTGGAATCTCTGACTGAACCGATAATTACATGCATATCAAGATCAGGATAATTGTTTTTCAGTTCCTGCTGGATATCATAGGCGTTATTTTCATATATATCAAATATAATCAGCCTTTTAGGACTGTGTATGGCTATCTGACGGCATAACTCGCTTCCTATTGATCCGCCTCCGCCTGTAACCAGAACGATCTTGTCATGAATGAAATCATATACCTCATTCATCTTGACTTCTATTGGTTCTCTTCCTAATAAGTCCTCGACAGA
The DNA here is from genome assembly GCA_017405675.1 of Erysipelotrichaceae bacterium. Next base: position 104,745 of record JAFRAB010000015.1, on the reverse strand, counting down.
AACATTACGCATCTTATTTATAGTAACGTTTCCAAGCTCAAGTTCGTATAATCCAGGCAGCCGCTTTAATTCACATCCTGTTTCATTACATATACTGAGTATTTCTTTTTTATCGTCTGCAGAAGCAGTAGGAATGGCAAAATATATCTTACTGATATTATACTGTTCTACACATTCAGGTATTTTTTCTCTTCCGCCTGCAATCAATACACCGTCAATAATCCTTCCCCATTTATTAGGGTTATCATCTATGATGCAGCTTACATTTTCGTGAACCTTCGTAGAATGCCTAATATCTCTTAATACCATATGTCCCGCTTCACCGGCACCTATGATTATTACGTTTCTGGATCCGCTTGATCCCTTACTGCTGCGCATAAGGTGAACAAAGCGGTATGAGAATCTGATACCAACAATAAGTATCAAATGCAGAAGCCCGCCAATCAGATAATAGGAAACAGGCATTCTTTCAAAGAACACTAATGTTACTAATATATTGAAGATTATACAGATAGCCCATGCAGCAACCGATCTGAACAATTCGTTGAAACTGGCAAATCTCCATACACTGTTGTATAGTTTGAAAATACCGAACACCAGAATACTGAATGCAGCAACAAAAGGCATGGAGTATAGCCATGTATTGATATAGTAAAACGGTATGACAGAAAACTTTAAATCAAAACGCAGCCATAACACAAAAAAGTATGATAAAGCTACGGCAAATATATCATATAAAACTAAAAAAATGGAAATCAGTTTCCAGCGGTCTATATGTACAGATTTACCAAAAATCTTAAAATCCATGTAATCACCCAAAGCGTAAAAGAAAAACCACTATTATTCTATAACTTTTTTATTTTAATTCATAGCGGAAACCTCTTTCTTACTAAAGAAACATATCACTATCGATATAATACCAGTTAAGGTCTTTTGTTTCCCCTTTGATATCAATGGCATTCTTTTCAGCATACCAGAACACAAAACCTGCTTTTTTATAGAAAGCATTAGCCCTTTTATTGTCAACCAGAACATTTAGATATACTCTCGCAAGTTTGAGCTCACTAAAAGCATATTTAAGTATCATTTCAGTTGCCCGTAATGCTGTTCCAGTTCCATGGGCTTTTTTTCTGGTACTGATAGCGTATTCTGCATCTTTTTCAGTAATATTCTTGAGACTGACAGTGCCTAAATACTCATCATTATCATCTACAATGGCAAAATGAACATTTCCATCAAATAAGTTGATAAAATCAATACACTTATCCAAAGTCATCTCTGATGCATTAAAACGGAAAAAGCAGTTTATGCTTGGATCATGCATCCATTCCAGCATAAACGGAGCATCTTTTGCTTCCAGTTTTCTTAATTGTACAGTCATTTCAGTCAACCTTAAAACCATTGATTATGTTTATCACATAATCAACTTCTTCCATAGGCATACCTACATATATTGGAAGGCTTAAAAGCGTTTTGGCATATTTTTCAGCAATAGGGAAATCACCTGCTTTGTGCCCGAGGTATTTATAACACTTCTGCATATGAGGTGGTATCGGATAATGAATAAGTGTTTTAATGCCATTATCCAGCAAATACTTCTGTAACTGATCTCTGTATTCACTCATTACAGCAAACACATGATAAACATGATAATTCCCTTCTCTTGTTCTAGGAAGTTCAATTAAAGGATTCTTTATTCCTTCAAGATATCTTTCAGCAACTCTTCTTCTGTATTCGTTACCAGAATCAAGATGAGATAATCCAACCTTCAGGGCTGCAGCCTGAACTTCATCAAGTCTTGAATTAACACCTTCAAGGTCATTAACATATTTTACATGACTTCCATAGTTTCTTATGGCATATAGCTTATCAGAAAGGTTCTTATCGTTAACCGCAATTGCTCCAGAATCTCCTAAGGCTCCAAGAGGTTTAGTAGGATAAAAACTGAAACATCCAATTGTTCCGAATGTACCGGTTAACTGACCATTGAATGTTGCACCATGAGACTGCGCACAGTCCTCAATAACATATAGGTTGTGTTTTTTGGCAATATCACAGATGACATCCATCTGACATGCCTGACCGTACAAATGAACAGGCAATATAGCTTTTGTTTTATCAGTGATAGCTTCTTCAATCTTGGAAGCATCAAGGCAATGGAACACATCCGGCTCAACAAATACCGGTGTCGCTCCGTTTTCAGTGACAGCCAGAACAGAAGCAATATATGTATTGGCAGGAACAATTACTTCATCACCTGGTCCGATACCTAAAACTCTAACAGCTAATATAAGAGCATCAAGACCACAGTTAACACCTATGACATAAGGCATACCCAAATATCCAGAGAATTTCTTTTCAAAATCCTCAAGTTCTTTTCCCATGATATACCATCCAGATCTTATTGCTCTTAAAACGGCTTCTTCATACTCAGAAGCATATAAATCATACTGTCTTTTCAGATCAGAAAATTCTACTTTCATTTATTTTACACCTTCCTTTCTGACGGGATATCATATCAGTTTTTATATTCTTCGACAAATATCTGTTTCATTTTCTCACTGACATTAATACTGCCGGAAAACTCTTGTTCAAATACTTCTTTACGCCTTTCGGCGAGCATATCATTTCCGTTTTTCAATTGTTCAATAACTTCTAGCAATTCCGTTTCATTATTGACTATATAACAGCTACTCAGCACTTTACGCATCTGATCTGTATAATCAATATTATCATTATAAGTCAGATAAATTATAGGTTTCCCAGTCACAAAGTATTCAACGATAATACTAGAGAAATCACCTATCAGAACATTTGAATTCCAGAACGTTGTCAGATATTCTTTCTCCTTGTCAAGACTGATATTATCTCTGGAATCAACCGCTATTTTATAGTCATTTACTTCATCTGCATTCATTACTCCTGAATTAATGAAGTTGTCAAACATAAGCGGATGAGGTCTTATCAGAATATCAATATCTGGATTATCATCGACAATCTGAATAAACGTATCTTTATACTTTAGAAAACTGCTTCCTCCCCAATACTGTTCAGTTGTCCATCTCGGTGCATAGATTAATCTATAGTTGCTTTTGGAAAAGTTCCAGGCTTTGGTTTTATCATTTTGAGCTTTCAATGCATTTTCAACAGAAGGTCTTCCACACATGTATGAACATGTCAACCCTAGTCTACAAAGAATACTGTTCCAACTTTCAAAAATCTTTTTTCTTTCCACTGTTTCGGCAAACTGAACACTTACATTCGCAATAAGTGTTTTATCAAACATATACTCTTCCGACTTAAGCAACGCTCCTCCTCCATAAGAAATAAAGCATATCTTTGCATAAGTAGCTATCACAGAAGAAGTATATGGTACAGGCATAGGTCTGTCGGTCCTGTTGAATATAACAAAATCAGGATGAATCCGTTTCAGATCAAACCATTCATTTTTACCGATAAGAGCATTTACAGCTTCCTTATACCCGTGCCCACTGAAATAATCATACGTATCATTTGACATGTCTTCAACATTATCCAGTTTGTTTGCATGAATTCTGTTTGGCACACATAATAAAACGACTTCAAAATGGGAATCATTTTTCAAAGTCTCAAACAACTGTTTGTTTTTGCTCCAAGCAGGAATATACTGGCAGATGAAAACCACTTTAATTATCCCATGATTAATCCGATAATTATTCTTTTGGTACTGTTTTCTGGAAATATGTCGTTTTAAAGCAGATAATTCATTTCTTCTCCTTTTAGCATATCTCACTATTTGAGTAACAAAAGGAAAATCTGCTTTGAATTTTTCTCTGTCAAACATTATAATTCCTCATTTTCTGGAAACATTGTTTCTATATTTGAGGAATTGCTCATAATCCCTGATATAGTCACTTTCATCATATAACTCCGATGCCAACACCATAAGAACAGCATCTGGAGAAAAATCATACATTTCTCTCCATATATCATTAGAAATAAGTATTCCTTCATTTGGTTTGTCTAACACAACTATTTCTCTTTCTTCACCATTATCAAGCAGAACCTTGCAGCTGCCATGTATACAGATCATTATCTGCTGAAGACATTTATGAGCATGTTTCCCACGGGTTACACCAGGAGTTGTATCATACATGTAATAAACTCGTTTCACTGAAAAAGGTATGTCTTTGAATTGTTCCAAAGCCACCAATTGTCCTCTATCATCTCCATGAGGTTCAAATATGTATTTTTTTATTTCCATATACGGACTCCCATTAAATAACTAACACTAGTCATTATAAATTGTTTTATATATTTCAATAATGCGTTTGCACCATACATCTGCACTATATTTTTCAACAATGCTTTTATAATTGGCAGTATTTCTGCCGTTATTCAAAGCTTTTTCTATTGCCTGGGCACATTGTTCAGCGTTCTCAACCTCGTAAACATAACAGTTATCATATTCCCATGCCCAACTTGTACCAACAATGTCACTTACAACAACAGGTGACTTTTGAGATATGGCTTCCAATATTCCATTTGAAAAGGCTTCGGATCTGCTGCTTGAAAGATAACCGTCAACAGCTCTGTTCAGAGCAAAGATATCTTCATAATTGTGCATATAAATTATCGCTTCAGAATAAGGATCAAGGCCTTTCTCTGTCAGGAATGATACAGCTCTTTCACTTGGTTCTCCTGCACCGGCACCGATAACACCAAGTTTAACAGACATACCCTTTTGTCTGCAAATTTCAACTCCTCGTAAAGCTATATCCAGACCTTTTCTGTTCAGATCCCATCCGAGGAACAGTATCAGTTTTTCTTCTTCGTTTATTCCGATTTCTTTTCTTCTGTCTTCTCCGCTGAGTTCATCTTTCTCTGCCCTCATGAGTGACAATCCGTTTGGAACATACCAATGTCTATTATTCCCCATTGGCCAGTAATAGCTGTCTTTCTTTTCCATGACAGAAATATTATATATACCGTTAAAACGATACATTAACGCTTTACCCATGGTTTTCAGGTGCTGTTTCAACTGAGATTGGGTTTCATTAAAATCCATCCTGTCATGAAATACTACTTTTACTTTTCCAATCTCCTTATGTCTTTGTCTAAGTAACTGAGTTAAAAAACCAAATTGTGAATGTATGATTCCAACTTTGTAATCCTCAACGATCTTTCGAAGTACACTAAGTTTTTGATCGTCATTCACACTACAATCAATGAGATACACATCAAACCCATTGTCCTTCAGCCATTTTTCCCACGAATAACCACCCTGATAATTATCAGGAAAAGCATATACAACAGTATATCCTAAAGATCTGACTTTGATTCCCAATTCTAACTGTGACGCCAGAAAATTTCCGCTCTTTGGAGCCTGATAATCAGCCATAATAAGTATATTTGTTAATTCATTTTTATTTGACATTGCATGCCCTCCAAAACAGTGATTATATTCTGTCACCACATTCATTTACCATATGTCCATATATGGTTTCCCTGCCTTCTGCAGTTACTTTGTCTTTCCTTCCGAATTTCCAGGACAGCTTATACAGGAAAGTGTCTCCTTCAGTATACTTTCTGAACTGTTCTTCATTAAATGGTTCGCTTAAAATTCCAATTAAGTCATTTCTCATAAGATTATTATCTGGAAGATTATTAATCACATCATTCAAACATGGAATTGTTCTGCAGGCAAGTTCAAACACATAATCAAGCATCAGATAATCTACAGCTATATCATTATTTTTCCAGTATTCCTTCAAAGCATCTACAGCAAACTGGAACAGAGGAAACTCTTTATTTCCAGCCAGCAAATACCCAGTCCATCTGCATCCCGACATGAAGAACGGATCATCTGTTTTGGCTGCTGGAGAATAGAAATTTGCCTTCAGGATATCTTCTGGAATATCCTGTGAGTTCCAGACTGTTGCTCCTGTAAAGTAACCTCCCTGAGCAGCAAGAACGGCGACAACCATGAAATCACATATATGCTGAACGATCAGTTTACCTTCCTTATGTTTTCTGATCATATATTCCGGTACTTCAAAGTACTGACTGTAATTATCCTCTGATAAAACAATTACGTCATGACCTGTATGTCTTCTAGCACTGTCAATACATACTTTAAAGAGTTCAGGAGCTTTTTCTTCTCCCTGCCAGAACATGCTCCAAACTTTTACTTCTTTCTGTGGATAATAAAGATTTTCTGGGGCATGATAATCTTTGTACTTCTTAAGAGTTTCAGGAATTCTGGCAGCTACGTATTTCAGGATCCATTCATTCTTTTCTCTGGCAATCCTGTTCTGTACTTCCTTAGGCCTTTTCAAAAGCATTGCCCAAGAAAGACGATCACAAATATCTGCATACTCTTTGGAAACGTTGCAGTTTTTTTTGTATTTTGCTCTTGTACCTTTTAGCCAACGTACATATTTTTTAATGTTTTTTATTTTCATATTCTATGCCAATCAATAACTGTATTTAAATTATGCTTCTAATAAAACCATATGCCTTACCAGGTGAAATATACCCTTTAATCAATGATAAAATGCTCTTATTTACTACTTCTTGTTTTAATACTTTTACCAGTTTTTCACATGAATCGTTATTTCCTGTTAATTTTGCTTCCTTGATATGTTTTAACAGTGTATCAAGTGTTTTTTCAGAAACCTGTTTTTTCACTGCTTTTGAAACCTTCATTTCAATAATCATGTCATGTAAAAACATACATCCATGATACTTTGAAACAATTGTCTTTACATCTCTCTTTCTACTGGCGCTGTCATTCCTGACAGTGACAACATAAAACTTTTTACCCAGATAAACTGCACCATTGCAATTAAGATAACTGTTGCATAAGAATACAGTATCTTCGTAATTAGCGAGTTTGCTTTCAAATCTGATATCATTTATACATTGTCTAGAAAAAAGCTTATTCCAGCAGACACCAAGCAATAAAGAAGGTATTCCGAATGCATCCATAAGTAATTCTTCCTGAGTAAACGTTTTTTCATAAATGTCTTCAGGACGGTGATCGTTTCCGTTTCCTTGCCTATAATCACATGCGACAATATCAACACTATAGCGAATTGAAGTGTCTATCATTTCGCCATACATCTCTGGTTCAATCCAGTCATCACTGTCAATAAAACTGACATATTCTCCATGAGCAAGTTCAAGGCCACGATTTCTTGATGCACTGACACCTTTATTCTGCTGATGTATAACTGTAAAGCGATTGTCAACTTCAGCAAATTCATCGCATATTATACCGCTTCTGTCAGTAGATCCATCATCAATCACAATCACTTCAAAATCTCTGAAAGTCTGATTCATAATACTCTCTAGACATTTATGAAGATATGGTTCCACATTATAAACAGGAACTATAATTGAAAGTTTTGCCATCTCTTTCTCCTATAATCAGCCATTATTATTAATTCCCAGAGTTCTCAGAATTCTCATTAAATACTCGTGAGGCACTACCCAATTAGGATGTACTTTAGATAAATAGTATGTATATTTTTGATCAGGAAGTTTCTTTCTAAGATAGTTCAAAGCTTTATACTCAGATAATTTATATTGATCAGGAACAAATTCGAAAATCCCTGCATTTATTGCCTCAATAGAGTATTCAGCAATAAGAATCTTCTTTTTTTCCTGGGCTAAATTCACAAGTTCATATTCTTCCTGATTCGCAAAAAAACTTATACATTTATCAATTGAATACAAATCATCGTATCTCTTTACAGAAAACTCTTCCCCCATTATACTATTTGATCTTTGCCTATAGCCATATAAAACCAAATCAGTAATACATACCGTTTCGGCAGAATAAATGACTATGGGTAATATTGCTTGATCCTCATGTATTCTGCCTTCAGGAAATCTTATGTTATTAAATAAATATTTTTTATATAGTTTGCCCCATAGAGTAATAGGAATATAGGATATATCTGCATATATATCTTTTAAAAGTTTTTTTCCTTCTAATACCTTGCTATCAGTATCTCTATCTACAAAACTGATTGTATTTTCACCGCTGAACTTTTGAAAACCACAACATGAAATGCCGGAATCATTAATAGTTATCATATTGTAGAGAACTGATAAATAATCATTAGCTACAATATCATCACCATCAATAAAGGAAATATATTGTCCAGTTGCTATATCTAAACCCGTATTTCTAGAAGCAGATACTCCAGCATTTCTTTGATGAACAACAACAACTCTTCTATCTATTTGTGCATATTCATCACAGATATTGCCGCAATTATCAGGGCTTCCGTCATCAACAAGTATTAGTTCAAAGTCAGTAAAACTCTGTGACAGTATACTTATAATGCAATCACTTAAATAATCTTCAATTTTATATATGGGTACAATTACTGATATTTTTGGCATATTAATTAGTTAAATAATAAGTTGTCTACTAAATCTTAATAAAGTTATAAACTAATTTTATATCAATCTATTACAATTCAAATGAGCTTTTCTCTGGATATTTAGTTTCAAACACTTTGAGAAGTTGGTTTTTTAATTGATCAAAATTTTCTTCCTTTAAATAATCTGAATCATTCACACAAATCATTTTATAATTATCACTTAAAATACATTTTTTAAAATAATCAAAATTGTCAGGAGTAATATTAGCTGCATATCCATAATAATCTCTTTCAACAGGTTCAAAATCTCCTTTAAAAATATTCCACAATCTAAATACTTGTAATATTAAATCACTCATTGTTCTAAATCTGTTCATACACGTTTTATCTAACTGCTCTCCAATCTCATCCCATACTTCTTTACAAACTGATTTACGACTCGGACCTGCTAGATGAGTATAGTACATGCCAACGATCTTATTATCTTCATATGCTCGGACATTATATTTCAAATAGTTGCCATATTTATATGAGAACCATTTTTCAGGATTTTTAGCAATAGACTTTTTTATATCAAATGAAGAATTAATAACTCCAGCCACATTAAATAATTGATGTTCCCAAGTGTCCATATTAACACGAGGATACTCTGGTTTAGCTATAGCACATTCTTTTGGAAGTCCATTGTAAAAAAAATCACTTTTGTTTAAAGGCTTTGTTATGAATATATCATCATCAAAACAAACATAATGTTCACTCAACCCTTCGATTCTCCACAAATTTAATTGAATAGGATTACAGCTAAATGTTGGCAAGTATTTTTGAGGAATAAAATCCTGATGTTTGATTATTTTTAATTTTCGATGTTCCTTGTTTAGCCAAGCTGGTGTATGACCCCATGTAACTAAATATACGTATCTTACCCATGGCGCATACTGTTCTACAGACCTAAACCAATAATTAAAATTATCCCACTCTCTAAATCTGGCTGCTGTGTTGTATTTTTTTATCATATCATCATTATTTTGATATTTAGACTTTTCAGCTAACCATTCAGGATCGCTACCATCAACCCAGAGTACGACAAAATCCACCGGATAATCTTCATTCAGGATTTCTTGATTCTTTGATATTTTTTTGGAGTTATTATACCCCTTTAGCATCATGTTCTTATCCGTAACATAATTGTCTATTTTGCCATGAATTCTTCTAAGAGGCATCAGCATTTTTTTTGGCATTATTTTTCCTCACTATCTAAACGCAATAATTGAATTGTTGACATTTTCAATTTTCCCCATGATTTTTCGTCCCAAACAATGCTGCTATCATCAACAATGTCGAAATTCAATCCATGTACACAATCATAGTTCTCGCTACTACCTGCATGATTTGTTTTAAAGAAAACATAATTAGTAGTGTACTTCCCAGTCACAAACATACTTATATCAATTTCAATATCCATAGTATCATTTCCCCCTGCTTTACCAGAATAAAAATCACTGATAACACTGGTACCTATTGGTTTTCTTGTTATATCTAAAAACTCTATTCTAAAAGAAACATCTTCTACATCATGTTCATTGATCCATTTGATTCTTAAGACAACCTTTTCTTTTGATAAAAAGGAAGTACTGGTTTTACTAATATACTCGGCAGATAATGTACGTATTTTTGTGTTGGTCAGCCAATTCAAACGAGGAATGACTGTATAATCAATTTTATAATCGTCAATAATGGAAATATCCATATATTGTCTAATAGCCTCTTCAACATCACCATCATAAATCATCTTGCCTTCAGATAATACTATACATCTGGAACATAATTGTCTGATGGTGTTCATATTATGACTGACATAAAGTACTGTTCTTCCCTCTTTATTAGCAACATCCCTCATCTTATCAAGACATTTTTTCTGAAATGCCATATCACCAACAGCCAATACTTCATCCATTATCATAATTTCAGAATCAAGGTGAGCTGCAACAGAGAATGCCAGTTTAACATACATACCACTAGAATATCTTTTAACAGGTGTATCGATAAACTCTCTTACTTCAGAAAAATCAATGATATCTTCCATCTTTCTGTCAATTTCAGCCTTTGTCATTCCCAAAATTGCACCATTAAGATATATATTCTCTCTGCCTGTCATTTCTCCATTAAAACCAGTGCCAACTTCAAGCATTGAAGTTATTCTTCCATAAATATCTATTTCACCTTCAGATGGAGCTGTCACTCTTGAAAGTAACTTTAAAAGAGTGCTTTTCCCGGCACCATTTCTACCAATAATACCTAAGGCTTCACCTTTATATACAGTAAGATCAATACCATTAAGTGCCATAAAGGTTGTTCCCTTTATACGCTCTTTCTGGCCTATTCGTACATTAGGATCCTCTTTACCTCTTTTTTTTGCCCACCAGCTTTGAAGGTCTTTTTGCAGAGTCCCTCCGCCAATTCTTCCCAATCTGTACTGTTTCTTTACGTTACTAATTTTAATAGCTACTTCTCTATTATCCATAAATAGCCTCCATTAAACAGTATCCATAAAGGTTCTCTCGACTTTATTGAAAATAATGATTCCCAACAAAGCAACAATTATAGTAAAAATCCGTGAGTATATCAAATACTCTGGCATAACTGCTCCCCGCCCTAAAACTATGTATCTGAATAATTCTATTGGTGCAGTCACAGGATTTAACATAACTAACTGTTTCAATAACCCATCGCTGATTGTTGACAGGGGATACACAACAGGTGTTCCATACATCCACAAAGACATACCAAATCCTACAAGAACACTTAAATCTCGATATTTAGTCGTCAAGCTGGATATAATAATGCCAACTCCCATTCCCATAAGCCCCAACTGAATGAGTAAAAAAGGAATGAGAAGAAAATAAAGCCAATTAGGTACTACCATTTTATTAATACTAAAATATATTAAAAAACCCAAAACCATTGTCATCTGTATACCAAACTGAATGGCATTGGATAAAACATTTGAAATTGGGGTTGTAAGCCTTGGAAAGTATACTTTACCAAAAACTCTGGCATTAGCTGTAAAAGTTGATGCATTTCCAACTAAACATGATGAAAAGAAACTCCAAAAAGCGCTTCCGGTAAGATGAAACAAAATCTGAGGTATACCATCAGTACCTATTTTCGCAATTCTTCCAAAAACAATAGTGTGCATCACACTGGTTATAAATGGATTCAGAAAAAGCCATGCTGGTCCTAAAATTGTCTGTTTGTAACGTACAGCAAAATTCCTCTTTGTAAAAAGAAAGATTAAATCTCTGTATTTCCATACTTCTTTCAAATTCAAATCCAAAAGCTTATGTTCAGACGAAATATGAATATGGTACTGTTCATTACTTGTAATAGGTTCAGACATGCTTATCCTCCTGATACCTTTTAATATTATACAAATATGTGCATTATTTCAAATCAATAATTACTATCTCTGGTGGATTGTTTATTCTTGGAGGAAAACCTTCTGTTCCTAATCCCGCAGAAAGAATACAGGTTGCACTTTTTCCTTTAAACAATCCCTTTGTATATTTTGGAAGCCATCCTACATTTGGGGCATATAGTCCACCTATAAACGGTATTCTTATTTGACCACCATGATAGTGACCACATAAAACAAGATCAACAGGAAAATCATCAATCCTATTCCAATCCAACCACGTTGTTGGAATATGCGATAATAACAATTTGAAAGTATCTGTATTCTCAAAAGAATCACAGAATTCATTCATAGCGTTACGTTTATCTTGATCACTTGTATCCATATGAGGTGTTCTGTAATAACCGTAATAACCTCCGATTCTAATCAATTGATTCCTGACAACAATATCAAGATAGTTATAATTCAGCACTACAGCACCGGCTTCTTCTAATTGATAAGTCAAATCATTTTGAAACTCTCTTTCATATATTGTTTCATCGTTACCAAAGCTATAATATACGGGAACGCTTTTATTTAACTCTCTGATCAGTGACAGAATTACACTAAGATCTTCTTCATTTTCGTTGATCATATCACCAGTCATAACTACTATATCAGGGCTTTCATACAAAACTTGCTTGATTAGTTTTGTGTTATTTTTACCAAATAGATAATTATGAAGATCTGTCAGATGAACAATCCTGACATTTTCAGAAAACCCACTTTTTATTTCATAATAAGATAATATAAAGCTTTTATTGAATAAAATAGAATACACAAAAAAAAGTGTTATAAACATTGTCAAAATTAGTAAACACCATATTTTACACTTCTTTTTTGTCATATACTTTTTTATTCTTCTAGTTTTCTGATAACTTGTGCAGGCACACCAGCAACAACACAGTTTGAAGGAACATCTTTTGTGATAACTGAATTAGCTCCAACTATAACATTATTGCCTATGGTAACATTACCAACTATAACACTCCCAACACCAAAACTAACATTGTTTCCAACTACTGCTCCACCTGTAGTTTCTGTCAGTTTTTTTCCAAAAACAACTCCAGGTCGCAAATAGCAGTTTGATCCGATTATATCATTCTTCATGACAATTATGTAACCCATATGTGCAATCACCAATCCAGGTCCAATTTGTGCTTGGTAAGAAATATCAAAGTGGTATTTATTAGCATAGTGCTTTAAAAATATCCAACAAAAAGCATATAGAACCTTCTTTTTACTAAGGAAACAATATCTAGTCCGTCTTAGCCAAACTATATATTTAAAGCCAGGTTCAAAGAAGTATCTGCTTAGAAATGTTTTTACTGGTTTATTACCATAATATTTAAGATCCTTTTTTATGTATGCTTTTAATTCTTTTAGTGTTTTTGGCCCTTCCATCTTGTCACTTTCCTTTTCAATGTTCCCATGCCTCTAAAAACAGTCCAATAAATCAGAGGCCATTTCTTTTTTCTTTGGTTCCAAATCTCGATGTATTTCTGTTTATCTTCTGTTTTACCGCTTTTCTTAGCTATCCAATATGCTTCCGCAAAAATCATTCCTCTTACCTTGTAGAATTCTTTACAGTTAATCTTTAGGACGTTTTCCATATATTCTTCATGCTGAGCATACATATAAGCATCACTTACTTTATGATCTTCAACAGCGTACTTGGATTGGTAATTAGTTCCGCCTTTCTCCACTATGGTCCTATGATGACTGACAATTCTTGGATCAACATATATTTTTCCTTTTCCATAAAGAATAAGCGCAAGCGACTGATCCCAGACCATTTTATGTGCTTTATAAAATACATCAATTTCTTTCTTATCAGCATTTTTAAAAATATTTTTGAAGAAAGCTGTATCTGTACTGTTAGGCAGTCTGTCAAAGAAATGAAAGTTCATAAAGTCTTTTAGAGTAAATACCATTGGTTCTGTTATGTTTCTTCTGACTCTCTGTATACTCTCAGTTCTGCTTAATTCACACCATGAATTACAATACATTCCAATATATTCTGGATGAGTCTCCATGAAATCATATTGGTATTGAAGCTTATCCTCCGCTTCCCACCAGTCATCTCCTTCAAGAATGGCTATATATTTTCCCCTGCACTGTTTCAAAACTCCATACATGTTTTTACTGCCGCCAACATTTTTATCTCTTAATGATAAAGTAAAAATGCCAGGATATCTATCCTGATATTCTAGTAATACTTGCCTGGAGTTATCCGGCGAATAATCATCATCTACAACTATTTCATATTTAAATGAAGTTTTCTGTTTAAGAATACTGTCAAGCAGCTGACGCAGATATCCTTCCATATTGTATGTGATTACAGCTACGCTTACTTCTATATTATCCATATACGTTATTCCTTCCAATACACTTCATAGTCATGCCTGGATTCAATATACGGAAGATTATGATAATGCTCTTTTCTGTTAATATGATTGCCATAAAACTGTTGTAGATGTTTTTCGTATTCCGCAGGTGCTGGTACCAGCATATTTTCGAATGGTAGATAAACACAGTTATCAAGTTGCTGTCTTTCAAATCGTTCTTTTTTATATTCACCTTCAATCAGCAATCCAACATATTGAGACTGATCGTACTTATACTTTTCAGCTGTTGAAGTAAGTTTGCAAAGGAGTTTCCACGGAGTATAAACTACACTATATATAATTGCACTGAGTCTTGTTATAAAAGATGAGGATTCTTTTAGTGATTTATATTTATAAAGTGAATTATGGAATAAAGAATTATACTTCTGTAGAACTCTATAATGTTTTTCATCATTTTCGGGATGTCCATCCATTGGAAGTATATCTATATAAACGCCTGTTTTCTTTTCTACCCCATGATGTTTTTCTATTAATACTGTTCTGTTATCAAACAACTTAGTCATCGTATATTCACATTTTTCTTTAGAAGGAACAACCAAAGAAATATGTGACGGTAAAAACTCTCCAAAAGAAGCTAGCTTATTATAGTCAGGTCTAGGCATTTTCAAGTCTATATCATCATCCCAAGGAATGAAACCTTCATAACACATAGCACCAAGCAAAGTACCTCCGTCAATATAATAACGAAGGTTTTCTCTTTTGCATAACTTGTCAAACTCTTTCAGCAAATCCAGTTCAATCTGCTGCATCTCCTTAAGGCTTATTGGTTTCATTTTAACTACCTTCTTATGAGTTGTTTTAAAGACTTTTTTAAGTGGTTTTTAATTATTCTCCATTTCAACACAGCATGAAGTCTACTATACTGCTTCTTCTTTAACATAACATAAACTGTCTTATTGTTGTAAGACAATTCTTCCTCATCTATATTTAAGTTATTAATGTACTTGTCAACACTATCTAATCTAATTAGTGTTCCATTATTGCTCATAATGCTCGATATAAGAATACTAATGTACAGATTCGACAATACTGAATGTACTGTTTTTTCAGTAGAAAACTGGTTTATCGAAACTGATAGTTGATCCAGATTTTTCGCTACTTTATCCAAATCACTGGTTCTGTTTTTCGAATGATTTTCATCATGTCTGTAATGGTATACAGCTTCAGGGTAAAAAAGGACATTTTGAATTTTAGATAAGTATTGAATAACAAAATCAAGATCTTCATATAATGTCATCTTCTCATTAAATCGAATACTATTATTCTTAATAACATCACTTCTAAATATCTTGTTGCATGCACTGGAAAGACAGTTATTATCAAAATAATCTCTGAACATAGACCTGATATCTGTTATAGTTTTTTCTCCATAATATCTATTGCTTAACAAATCAGTTCTAACAAACTTTTTGTCTTGATAATAATCAAATGCCATGCCATAAATTATCAAACCAAAAGTATTTGTAGTATTTAATAAATTCTCATACTTTTCAGAATCCAGTGTATCATCACTATCAACAAAAACTATATACTCACCTTTGGATTTATCTATTCCAACATTTCTGGCACTGGAAGCACCTCCATTATTCTTTTGATAAAAACTAATCTGAGAGTTACTGTCAGCCAAGCTTTTGCATAGAGAAAAACTGGAATCCATTGAACCATCATCGATCAAAATGACTTCTTTCTCAATTGGAATCCTAAGTATGCTATTAACACATTCAATTAAGTGTTTTTCACTGTTAAATACTGGAACTATAAAACTATGCATATTATTTCTCGTTAATCCTAATACCTCTCCCAGTTATATACATCAAATAAGTTTATGAATAATAATCCTGAATAATATCCCTAAGAATTGCTTTATCGCTATCGATGTGTTCTTTTCTCATTAAATCTGCTAATACTGTTCGTTGTTCAAACAAAGGATCATTATTATTTCTTAACATATTAAGAATACTTAAGACTTGATCCCAATTTTCTGCATGATAAGAGCAATCCATAATCTTTCTGAAAGTATCGATTGGAGTTAATGTTGTTTCTTTACCAGTATAAATAATTATTATTCCACACAAAAAGGCATTTATGATAACAGAAGAAAAATCGGTAATCATTACATCAACATGCTTAAGAGTATCATCAATAGATGCATTATCATCAAAAACAATACCAGCATTTAAATTTTGTGTTTTGTATTCTTTAATTTCCGAATTAGTCATTGCATCACTTTTTAGTGCATTTTCAAAAGTTAATGGATGCGGACGCATTATTATTAAATCCGATGGATAATCCTTTTTTAGTGGAATAAACAGGTCTTTATATGCATAAAATGTTGACCCACCATATATTGAGCTTGTTTCCCAACGGGGTGTCCACAGAATACGAAGCCCTGGGTAATGTGACACTTCATTTGAAACAATTCTACCAAGTGCAGGACAGCCAAGATAAACTGATCTTTGTCCCTTATTTGGATGATACTGTTCTTGTTGATCTGTCGTACTACAGTACATTACATATAAACTGTAGAAAAATCTTGTTTCAAATGAAGCAGAAGTACCTAAATAGCAATTAAAATCATAAGGAATATAACAGGTTTTTGGAAGGTAACCTTCCCATTTACGCTGAAAGAAAATATAATCAAAACCTTGTTTTTTTATTTTATGAAAATCATTCCCAAGTTGCTGCGAAGTAAGTATGTGTCCAGTTGGATATTTCTGCTGGAAGTATTGCAGTTCGTTTCCATATGTTTTTTTGCTCCCAGAGCTCTATCATACGATGGAACAACTATCAGCCAAGGATCAAATTGTGAATCAGCTGTCATCCGCTCATACACCGGTGATTCCTTATCCCATACCTGAGGCATTTGAACAATAAAACCCACTTTAATTCTATCATTAGCTCTTTTTCTCTTTTTAAATTGATTTATTGTAATTTCTGCCATGATACGATCGGACTCTAAAATCACATTATTATATAACCATTCTTTACTTTTTGTTATCCAATTCTTTGATAATTTTTTTAGCTGATTCATTGTTAAAACACCTCCTTTCAAACTGTACTAATATATTTCCATCCTTTGTTAAAATGAAATGTCAATCTTGGTTAACTCATTTTTTGTTTTTTGCCGTATATAATTGTGTAAGCAAGCTGAATTAGATAGTTTTTATACCCTATCCTTCTATATCTAATGTCTGTTAGGTATAGTTTAGTCAACAAAACAGCCCCTTTAATTCTACCGCTTGTCTGCGCAGTTATTACTTTACGACCAACATCCCGAACACGAAATAATGTCCAGTTTGTTTTTTGAGACACATTATTTTCACCTGGTATTGTTTCCAAATATGCTGTTGCTCGATCAGCAAACGAAAGGTATGTTGTTGATCTATTGTTTGCAGTTTTAACATTTTTCAACACCTTCTTTATGTGATTAGTAGCACTCATACCAACAGATCGTGAAGTACTATCATGAATACGATATTTAGTTAATGGTAAATTTATATAAAATGCTTTATCATCTGCTACAGCACAAAAAGGAAACCACCAATCTTCAGAAACGCCTGAAGGAATTGGAAGAGCTTTTTCTGCCAACTCTTGAGATATACATATTGCAGGACCTGGGAAAAGAACATGTGAGGCAGCCGCATCAAAATACTGTTCTCTATTTGCATGAAACTCTTCACCTAAAGAATATTTTGTATTATTTATTACTGAATTAATTCTTTGATCATACAAAGGTAAACCATTTTGATCAATAAAAGACAAACTGTGGCAGACCAGTTCAGCATCTGTATGATGTACAAAAACATCAGCAATTTTTTGTACTTTTTCAGGTTTCCATACATCATCCTGTCCACACACGAAAATAATATCGCCATTTGCATGTCTTATTGCCCAACTAAAATTTCCACTTATTCCATGATTCTGATTATTTGTTAAAACTGTGATTGGAATCTTAATTGATTTTTTAACATATTCTTGTACAATTGAAACAGTCTGATCAACTGATCCATCATCGCTAATAATTATTTCATCAACTACAACAGTTTGATTCAAGATACTATCTAATTGTTCCTTTATGTATCGCTCGCCATTAAATGTAGTCATAGCAACACTTATTTTTTTC
This sequence comes from Erysipelotrichaceae bacterium, assembly GCA_017405675.1. The sequence continues at coordinate 86,388 of JAFRAB010000015.1, read as the reverse complement.
CCTCTATACATAAATCACCTTCCATACAAAGAATAAGGATTTATCTGCCAGAAAAACTTAAAGCTATTTAGAAACCACAGTGAGCCATGACAGTATCTTGTATAATACACTAACGCAAAAACACTGATTCCAAATGATAAATACATGTAAAAGCTTTGAGGAATTATATGTATCCTGCCTTTTCTTTCCGAATTCATCAATAACTGATGCTCTGCTCTTTCAAGAATAAACGGTATATACAATACAACAAACTGGAAATAGTAATCAGTTAATCTTGTAAAAACGTTCCCATATACAGAAAAACACTGAAGCATGAAAGAAATTAACATAATAGAAAACAGTTTTTTGTATACTGTATCAATTGCTGTAACAGGCCTTATCCAACATCCCAAGCCCATTATTAACAGTATCATTAAAGCTCTTCCTCCAATTATCTTACTAGAACCTAATGTGGCCTCCTCCTCATAATATGCATCAGAAAGGACTGATACAATTCGATTTCTAAACAGGAAGAAAACAATTAAGGAGACTACGATAATCCAAATATAGACTGCATCAAATTCTTTTTTTGTTATTAAATATGCCGGCAAAAAAACAGCTGATGGAGCATGAAAAGTAATAGCACACATGGTCCAAAAATAAAACATCACTGGTTTTTCCTCAATTAGCGCTATCATAGATAAGCACAAAAAGCCCATAGCTATAGATTGTTTCAAACCTGAATACGTGAACATATAAAACCCCATCCCAATATACATTAAATAACTCCAGTATATAGAAACAGAATAACGATATACTAATAAGCCAAGAGTAAAAGCTACAAAAGCAGCTATAACAAAAATACAAATATCATATGATATTCCTAACCATCCCGCGATTCTAAATGATATTCTAAGTCCGATATTAGCCCAGTTACCAAATACAGCATTCTTCCATCCAGTACCTGTACAAGATAAATAGAGAGTGTAGTATTTTATTAAATCTCCAAACCACCAGGTTCTAAAGCCAGCAAAAAGAGTCATGATAACCGTTATAATGCTTATGCATTTTACTCTTGATTTCATGTATCCTAAGGAATACATACCGCTAATTGCCAATATTACAAGCAGTACTCCTATTTGTTTTACCATGGCTTTTTCTCCTTCTCAATATTTCTTTACTTCACTAAACACCAATGATTCTATAAAATTGCTTCATCACTTCTTCAACAGCATAATCCTCATTCATGCAATTATTTTCTATTTGTTTTTTTAAATCTTTATCGCGCATCAGCAATTCAATTCCCGATGCTATACTGTTTGGAGTGATATCTACAATAATACCTGTTTCATGATCTTTTATTTGATCCTTAACTGATGCATAGTTTGTGGCAACAATTGCTTTCCCCAAAATCTTGGCTTCATCTAGTACTATTGATTTTCCTTCATTTCGTGATGGCTGTACGATAAGATCAGCCATTTTTATATATGGATATGGATTTGATACCATTCCATGAAGTATATAGTTGTCTAGAAGCATATTTTCTTTTACATATTCCCTAACATTTTCTTCCTGACTGCCATAACCCAAAACATACCATTTAAAATCAACACCATGTTTTTTAAGCAATTTAGCCGCCTGAGCACCAAGATCAATTCCCTTATCATATTCTATACGTCCTACAGTAACGATCCTGAAACAATTATCACTATCTATTTCAATAGATTCTTCAGATTTTCTGATGATTTCTTCTGGTAAGACAACATTCTCTATTACACATATCTTATCCTCAATTCCAGGAATTGAACTAATAGCCGTTTTCCTACACTTTTCAGATATAGTAACAATTTTGTCAAATCTATTATAGTACTCAATATCCTTATTTTGAACTATGTGTCTGGTCAAATCAGTATGGATCCATCCAATCTTTCTGTCTGCTTGAACCTTATCAATAACAAAGAAATCAGTCGTTCCTTCTAAAAAACCAATGGCAACATCATAGTGCTTCTGAATCTCCGGTATATATTTTTTTACAATATCCCAAGAGAAAATTTTATAACCAAATTTATTTAGTACTGCCGTCCATAATCTAGAAACAGCAGCAAATAAATGTCCCTTTTTTAAGATTTCTCTTAAATAATACCTTGCTTCCAAAGTCATCGCTCTGGTGACTTCATCTGCTTCAATTACGTTTACCCATTCAGGAACTTCTTTTTGTAAAATGCCTCCACTCTCAAAAAGAAAAAGATCAACATTAACCACATTTTGATCAAGACTCTTTAGCAAGGATATCAACGCTTTTTCAGCTCCACCCATCCTAAGTGTAGGTATTACGATAAGAAGTGTTTTCATTTACTTTCTCTTTCTTATAAACTTGGCCGGATTTCCAGCAACAACAGTGTATTCCTCTACATCTTTGGTAACTACTGATCCAGCACCTATAACACATCCATCTCCAATATGAACACCAGGAAGAATGATAACTCTTGCTCCAATCCAAACATCATTTCCTATTACTACTGGTTCTACCTCTGTAGACTGTTGTTTCCACATTGGAATGTCTGTTCTATCCATACCATGGTTTGAGGTATAAATCATACATTCAGGGCCCATCATGACATCATCTCCAATAGTGACATATGGTGCTATTTCACAATTTATTCCTATACCAGAATTATTACCTAAAGATACTTCACTACTGAAATGAGCACCTTTTTCAATGTTTATATTTATTCCACATTTTTTCAAAATCAATTTACCGCAAAAAGCTCTTATTTTTTTACTTCCAAAACTGAAATGTCCATCAGAAAGAGGCATGTGTTTTCCAATAAGATTATATATAATTCTACCGATTATTACTCTTCCATTCAAAGTTATTACCTCCTTCATAAATCTTATAAATCTCTGCCAGCATAGTATCTGTACTATATCCCGTTTGTTCAATAATACTGAAATACTGTTCAGGTTTATTTCTTCCCAAACTCAAAATGCAGTTTATCCATTTTATTATACTGTCATCGTCTACTGGTAATGGTGTAACAAGATTTGTTAAATATATGTCTTTAGGTATTGTTTTAGATATAACACATGGCAATCCATTTGCCTGAGCTTCAATTAATGACAACGGCATTCCTTCGTATTTTGAAGGAAAAGCAAAGACATCCATTGCACTTAAGTAATCTCCGACATTGTTAACATTTCCAGTAATAATAACATGGTTTTCCAGGTTCATGGAATGAATCAAATCCATAATCTTTCCTGTTGTTTCACCATCGCCAAGTAACATCAGAACGATTTTTTCTTTGTTTTCTATCAATTGAGGTAATAAACTAACTAAATACTGCTGATTCTTAACATCAGCAAAATGACCTACGTGTCCAATGACCTTACAATCATCAATTCCATATTGCTTTCTGATGGAATATCTTTTGCTTTCATCATATCTATATTTATTCAAGTCAATCCCATTAAATATTATAATACCTTCTTTATCAAACTTTTCTTTTCCAAATAACCAATATCCAGCACTAACCCCACAACCAATGAAATGTGTAGAATACTTATTAATAACCCTTCTCATAAATCCTTCATATGAGTTCTTCACAAAACCTCTTTTTTCAGGACCTCTTATAGTATGGGAATGTGAAATTCTAACAGGTACACCACATTTATATCCAATATACATTGCCCATCCTGAGGAAAACATCGTATGGGAATGAATAATATCATATTTTTCCTTTTTTATTAAATTATAAAGGTTTTTGAAATAACTAAAATAGTTCTTATTCGGAGGATCCATATGAATGATTTTACAACCTTTATTCTCCAATTCTGTTTCATATGTGTTTATGTCATCACCAAAAACAAGATAATGAATATCATATTTCGATTTATCAGCATAATACCCAATATCTCTTGCAACTTTTTCAGCACCGCCAATGCTTAATTTCCGTGCTATAATTAATACTTTTTTCATGTTACTTTTTTGTGGTGTAATATTTTTCCAATATAAACATTGTAATATCTATTCCAGATAGTTTATAAATTGTTTTTACCAGTTTTACTTTACTGACATGATCATAGTTCAATAACCATGAGAGTTTTTTCATTCTGTTTTTGATGCCAGGAAAATCATCATCTTTTCTTATTCTTCTGCAGAATCCTAGCAACATTGCATACTGATATGCCCAGTATTCATAATACAGATCTAAGAAAGCCTCGTCTTCAGCATGTTCTTTTGCAAACTCGACACCGTTTTCTATCTGTTTAAGAATATCCAGGACATTTTTTCTTCCTATTGATGATGTTATAGCACCTTCATTTCTGATCATTCTATCGTAAAATGCTATTTCAGATATTCCTATGCTTTGACATAGAACCATCAAACGGGCTGACCATTCAATGTCTTCACTGTATATTCTGTCTATGAAATAAATACTATTGTCAATAATTAGTTTTCTTTTTATTGCCTTAACATATGAAGTACTAATGTACTCATTTCCATATATCATCGTTTCAAGGGTTTCGTATTTGTTATTGAAATCGTTGGTTTTGATTGTTGGTTTTCTGGTCTTTATCAACTTACCATCTTCCGTGATGATATTAACTCCGAAACATACGATATCCAAATCATCATTCTCTTTTATCACTTTTGACAGCTCATATAAACCCATCTCACTATTCCAGTAATCATCGCTATCAACGAAAACAAGATATTCCCCTTTTGAACTGTTTATACCGCTGTTTCTGGCACCAGATAGCCCTTTGTTTTCCTGATGAATCACATTTACTCGATCATCCTTAGCAGCATACTCATCACAGATAACACCACAATTGTCAGGACTTCCGTCATCAACCAGAATGACTTCAAAATCAGCATCTTTCTGACTCAATATGCTGTCTACACATCTTCTAAGATATTTTTCAACTTTGTAAACAGGAACAATTACACTGAATTCTGCCATTATCAATTACCCCCTGAATACTTTTTCTTCCAGTAACCAGACAAAAGAACTCCTGGAAGATATGTGATTGCCGTAAGCAGTTTGTATTCATTCCCACTCATAGTTTCACCAAATGATTTTCCTGCAATTTTAGAATAACATGCATATAATACTCCCTTTTTCAAGCGCGTTGACAGAGAAAGTCTTGAATTCATGTAAACTCTGGAATTATACATTCCTCCTAAAGGATTATCCATTCTCATGGATCTTCCAGCTTTTGTCAGACCGTCATCTCTGTAATCACATAAATAAATAACTTCGTTAACATAAACAGCTTTTGATTCCAGTTCAATAAAGAAAAACGCTGATCCCTCACCAATGAACTTTTCCCCTTCAAACTCAGGAAAACTGTACTTAACAAACAGTTCGGTTCTGTATGAATCAAAACAGTCTCTGCCACTAACTGATATTCGAGGTTCCTTTATGGAATCAACTAATGTATCAGGATGAGCAACATAGCAGATTGGTTTGTCTTCTGTATAACCCTTTAAAAAAATCACCTGTCCTACTTCCTGATTATTACCATATTTTTCCCAGGTGTCTTTCAATCTTTCCAATGCAGTAGGTGTCAATATATCATCACTGTCCAGAACAGCCATATACTGGCCTTTAATATATGGGTGTGAATAATTCAGTGCGGTATGTTTACCACCATTTTTCTTTTTGTAATAGTCTATTTTAAATTGTGAACCAGCAATGAAACCCTTAACTACTTCTTCAGTATTATCAGCACTGCCATCATCAATAATCAGCCACTGAAAATCTGAAAAAGACTGTCTGCACAGTGATTCCCAGCATCTTTTCAGACAATCAGCTCTGTTATAGGTAGGTGTAATAATAGTTATAAGTGGTTCTGTGTTATTCATAAATCCCTTTGTTATAGTCATTCTAGTAAGGTAAGTGTGAGTTAACAATATAATAAATGTTAATCAGCTTCTTTCTGAATTCTGTTTCATTTAGATTAACGACTCTTATATTCATATCATATAACTCTCTGTTTAGTTCCTTTTTCATATCCATATGAAGATCATCATTAATACGTTTTTCAAGAGGTACTCTGAGTAAGGTATCCAACAGTTTCCTGTTGTTATACGGTATCGTTATATCCCAGCATGATTTCATGACCCCTATATCTGATCCGCACTTACCACCATGCATCATTTCCCAGACGAATAAGTCACTTTCATCATAATTAAACAGGTGTTCCTTAAGTTCAGTTTCTTCTATATACTCGTCAAAATAATGGTCTGTTTCTACTGCGAGTTTTCTGTTAAGAAAGAATATTTTGTACAGCGATGTGTAATTTCTCGGACTAAGACTCTTTGGAAATTTCTTTCTGCCGAAATATTTATATGCATAAGCCCTGATGGTTTCTGATATCCATGACTTAACTTCCACATCACACACATCATTATTTATGAGTGTTATTTTCTTTCTGACATCTGAATCACTGTTGCTGCCAATGTTTCCACCGTTATAGGCAAAGATCTTCTTATATATCTCAAAATCATTTATTTCATCATTGTTTTCTGGAACCTCATATTTTTTATAAGGTACACCAAAATGCTTACTGATGGTTTCAGCTTTTTCAGCATCTACTGATTCTCTGTACATTGAAACATAACTGAAGGTTTTGTATTTGTCATAATTACCATTTGCCGCTGCAAAGGTAGTGTTACTGTCTATTCCGCCGGTTAATGAAATTGCAGGATCTGACCATTTTAAAGGAATAAGTGCCATTGTGTTTTTCATTATCCTGCTGCCTTCAGAAATCACTGCCTGGTAATCAGCATCATTCTGACACATATTAATTGTCCTTACAGGATATATTCTTTTAACGGCAAATTCTTTGTCACTATATGTAATAACTGTATTGCATACTGCTCTTTTGATTTCCTTGAAACTGGTAATATTTCCAGGAAGATAGTTTCCCAGCATATAATGATACCATCTGTAGTTTACGAGCCTGGATACATAATCTTCTGTTTTCAAATGACATAAGTCACCTATCAGCTGAGTATGAGAGGAAATGTATATCTTTCCATTAACAGATCCATAATAACCACACTGCATTCCGGAAGCATCTAGCTGGAATTCTAATTTACCCTCTGAAATAACTCCAGTAATGAATATGCCGGTTAATTCATCAATTATTTTCTGATATGATGCTGTACCATATGCTTTTTCCAACAAGGATAATACCTCATCTTCATCATGAATCATCCTGTATGGATCATAACAATGACCTATCAGAAACAATGAATACTCTTCATTTGTCTTGATAAATAGCTTCACACCATTATAAATCCAGAAATCATAACCTCTGATGGTCGTTTTATTCCAGTTACCGTAAAATGGATAATCATCTGTATTATCTAATTCAGCATCAGTAATAAGATAACCTTTTTCAAAAAGGTGTTTCTGCAGATCCGGTCTGTTATTAAGTTCCTTATCCAGCATTCCTACACCTCCCTGCTAAAATCTTAATGCCTTTTTCATTCTGTATCTCAGATTTCCTGGTATTATGCCACTTAATCTTAAAAGTGTTCTTTTTATTTTCCTTTTCACCGGTAATCTACTATGATAGTATTCTATCACTTTATTGATATCGTCACTGTTTTTTAATCTTTCAAGTACTTCTTTATGTAATTCGCCATGCCGATATCCTTTCATATTCTGATACTGCATCATTTCTTCATTACTTGTTTTTTCTAATTCAATTACCTTACCGTTATGTATAAGATCGTCTATGATTCCTCTGCCATTTTCTGTCATGCAGAACACAGCAGATACACCTTGAGAATCATTACTGTATTTGTTTCCCCAGTAATCACCTAATCTGATATCAGCATAGCTGTTTTCTTTTCTGAACCTGCAGTTATAGCAGGCATCAGATAACAGCATATCTTCAAAATACACTTGCCAGAATGGATCTTTTTCTCTTTCGCCATAATAAATCTTGCCGTTTTTCTCAGCTTTTATGCAGTACATATGCCAGTCATATTTCTTATAGCGGAACTGTAAGTTATCAAATTGATTACTACCAAGTTTTTTACTGATCAGTTTCAGTTCCTCATCCCATAGCTTATAACTAGGCACTCCATGACAGAATATTTCAATGAGAATAAAATCATTTCTCTTACCCTGCTCAGACAGCACTTTGTGTAAACCGGCTATCTGACAAGGTGTTCCGAAAATAAAACCTTTTTCTTTTACGGCTTCTCTTAATATCTGAGAGTTACTCTGAAGGTACTTTGAACCGGCAAATTCCTTTATTTCATTCGCTGTAGAAACAGTTTTATGACATGCTATATTGTTTTCCAGGTCATAATAGACAGCTGTAACCTTATATCCTTTTGATATAGCGTACTCTGCCAGTTCACTGGCAATACCGCCAGATGAACAGTTTTTAACGGTGGACTGATCAGAACTTCTTAAAGCATACAAACTGCTGTTAAGCAAACTGATCCCATTTAGGCTCTGATCATATCTGGTACAGACTGTTTTGCATAAGCCACAGGAGATACATGTATTCTCATCTACATCAGCGACAAAAAAGCCATAGTCATCTTTCTTAAGTTTTATGGCCTTAACCGGGCATACAGCATGACAGGCACCACATCCGGAGCATGTATATTCTGCTTTATCAATAATGTTATTCATGAATGCCTCCCAGTGCCTTAAGAAGATACTGTTCGCTGTCTTCAGCCATATTCCTGATATTCCTGTCTACTGTTTCGTAATTTATTTGCTTACCTAAGACCTGCTCTAAGCTTTCGATATTTATCTTATCAAGTAATCTGTCCAGAGTTCCTGTTGAGTCAAGGAGAGACTGCATCTTAAAGGAATTTATGCTTTTGCGTATATAAACTGCCACATTACAGTGATTCTTCATAGCCACAACAGTTCCATGGAAAGTATCAGTCACAACACACTTTGCATTACGGAAATATCCATACCAGTCGATCGCATTACATACGATATTCCTGTCACACCATTTATGATATGTGCCTAAAGACACTGTAATGAGCTTATGCTTTCTTGCATATTCCTGAATAGCCTTTATTTCATGTTCATCATTCATATTGGCATCATAGGAATACATGATCATGTAATCTTTCCGTATAGTTGAAGCATTTGATACAAATCCTTTGCCGCTGTATAACAATACCGGATCACATACCAACAGTACATCTTTACCGGTAATTTCCTTGATCATTTCCTGTGTATGGGTATCTCTGGCTGATAATGCATACATGCTGTCTAATCCTGTTTTGACAATTTCATAACAGTCGTACTGTTTTAACAGGTCAATTGTTGTACGTCCAAAAGCAGGCGCATAGGCAATGGCTGGTTTACCCTGCAAGCCATTTCCATACATCATTTTATTGCATCCAACATCAATGCTGTAAACTTCATCAGAACCAATAATAATGGCATCACAGTCATTATTGTCATATGGCTGCATTTCAATACTGCTTCTCAATTTTCTGTGAGTAATCATCTTTCTGGTATTGAACAGTGTTAGTCCAAGACCTCTTTTTATAAGATATTCCTCTATGTAATATTTAAAATTAAGAAAAGAACCGCTGTTCTTTTTTTCTTCATTTTTATCAAAATCAAAGTTTTTGGTATAGGAAAGAATACAGACATCATGTCCATGTTCCATTAACCAAGCTCTCATGGCATACAGCTGCAGCTGAGCACCCTGATTATTCACATCATAATGAGTAAGTATTCCTATCTTCATTTATTCTATTCCGTATACTTTCTTCAGTTCCTGTGTAACTGCTTCAAATCCATACTGCAAAGCAAATTCCCTGCAGTTTTTCTTCATTTTATTCATCTGTTCCGTATCCGCCAGAAGCTTGAGAACATAGTCTGCCATACTGTCTGTATCATCAACATCTACCAGATATCCGGTTACACCATGTTCAACAAGTTCACAGTGACCTCTGTTTTTTGTCGCTACTATTGGATTATCTGCCAGCATTGATTCAACAATATTAAGTGGCAGTCCTTCCCTTTTACTGCATGCCACACTGAGATCTATCATTTTCTGGTATTCTTCAAGATTGGTACAGTAGCCAATCATTTTCACATTATCAGAAATATCCAGTTCATTGATAAGATTCTCCAGATTTTCCCTTTCAGGTCCATTACCAGCAATCAGTAATACCGCATCAGGATATACTTCAATGACCTTCTGCATCATTCTGATAGCCATCTGCTGATTCTTATTTGGCAGCAGTTCACCGATGATCAGCATTATCTTCTGTTCTTCATTGAATCCATGCTTTTTTCTTAATGCACTCTTTTCACCTTCAGCTGCCGGTACATATCTTTTTTCATTAACCCCGACTCCATGTATATAATAAACATCAGTTTTAAATCTTTCCCTGGCCAGAGCATAGTCTTCCCTGTTAATAGTTACAAGTTTGTCAGTCAGTCGGGCGAATGTTTTCTCTATTGGATAGATGACAGTCCAGCTAGCTTTTGAAGAGCCCTTATAGAAATGAAAACCGTGCGCAGTATAAATTACTGTCGTACCCTTTTTTCTGGCTCTGCGGGCTGCTAAACGCGTCACAAAACCCCCCATTGGCGTATTGCAGTGAATTACATCATAGTTTTCCGAATCAATGATTTTCTTCAGCTGTTTATATGCTTTAAGGTTATCAGGACTTTTAGGGCTTCTGGCAAACCGTATGTCATATACTTTGTCAACGAAATCCAGTTTCAGGCCATTCTTTTCTGCCAGGTTGTTTTGGGCCGCGACATGGATTTCATAGCCGTTTTCATGTAATAAAGCTGCCAGCGGTTTATGAAACTGGCAGATATGGCTTTGCACTGTAGCAGTAAGAAGTACTTTCTTCATGCATTCTCCTTAGAAATCCATGGATATCCTGCTGGATTCTTCTTCATCCAGTTCGCGGATCTCTCGTTTCATGACACGATAAACACGGTCAGATATATCAAGCACACTTGGTCTGTGTGTGGTTACTATACATGTCTTGTTAGGTCTCTGCTGAACGATATTTCTCAGAACATCTCTTTCTGTCTGTATATCCAGAGCACTTGTAGCTTCATCCAGCAGCAGTACCGGTGCATCCTTAAGAATGGCTCTGGCAATGGACAGTCTCTGAGCCTGACCTTCGGAAAGTCCGCCACCGCGTTCTCTGACTGGTGAATTAATGCCCTGAGGCATCTTTTCCACAAACTGCCAGGCACAGGCGATCTTAAGAGCTTCAATGATCTCTTCATCAGTAGCGTCTTCCTTAATAAGACGCATGTTTTCAGCAATTGTTCCGGACAGAATAGTATTGCCCTGAGGTACATACGCAAACAGATATCTTGAATCGACATTAGCTTCTACAAATTCCCCGTTCCGTGCCTTGATCCTTACCTGGCCTTCCTGCGGTCTGATAAGTCCGAGAATCAGTCTTATCATGGTTGTCTTGCCTTCACCGGAAGGTCCGACAATAGCAACAATTTCTCCAGGATTAGCAAAGAAGCTGGAACTGATAATGACCTTCTGGTCTTCTACATAAGAGAAATCAATACCGTCCATTTCAACCGTAAATCCTGTATCCTTATATTTCTCAATTTCAGAACTGTCCTTGACATGTACTTCCTTAGGCAGGTCAACTAATTCTCTGATTCTGTTGGCAGAAATCGAAACACCTAGGAAAGCAGGTATGATTCCAATAATTTTATTGAAGGCTGTTGATAGTCTGTTTCTCTGCTGAAGGAAGAACACCATTGTTCCATAGGTTATACTATTGTTCCATAATAGCCACAGACAATATAAGAATCCTATCATTTGCACACACATTCCCATTATGGACAGAAATGCTCTTGTCTTTATCGAGAAAAGATTGTATTCCAATGATAAATCTTTCTTTTTATTCTGCCAGTCTTTCATTTTCTCCCCGTACCTCTCAGAAATACCAAAAGACTTGATAGTATCAAAGTTAGCGAAAGTCTCTACCTCAAAGCTCATAACTTTACTTGCCATCTGTTTTGCTTTCATTCCATATTCTCTTTGTTTTCTCACTAAGAATTTAGACAACAAAAACATAAATGGTGCGGCAGCAAACGAAATAAGCGCCATAACTTTACTGTAGCGCCACACTGCAAAGAACACGATTATGAAATTGTAGAAGGATACTATAACAGTTGGCAGCCAGCTTATGGCATTGCTGCAGACGGTATTGGCATCATTATTGAAACGGTTTAGAATATCGCCCTGAGAATAATTGCTGATGGAAAGCCAGTCAGCATCCATTATGTGATCAAAAATATCAGAACGTATGTCATTATATATATCAATCGTCAAACGTGTAGAAATACGGCTGATAAGACTGCTGAAGAGTAAACTCAAAAGAGAACTGCTGATCATTACAACTATCAGTGATACTAACTTATCAGTTTTATGTCCTGTAATGATATCAATCAGATACATGCTTACGAGAGAACTGACCAGACTTAATGAAGAACTTATGATGCCCAGAACAGTATAAAAAACAATGGCTCCCTTATATTTTCTGCTATAGGAAAAGATCCACTTCCAGTCATCGATAATTTCCTTAAATGTTCCGTCCTTCCAACTGCTTATCAGAGTAGCAATGGAACGGAAAGCGGAATCATTTAGTGCATCATTTCTATTGTCCACTTTATACTCTCCAATCATATAAAATCATATCTGTCAAACATCAGCACTTTGGAATTATTGATGATCCTTCTGGGATTCTCAACAAACAGAGAATCCAGAACCTCTTCAGATACTTCATGTCTGATTTCTTCGTAAGCATTCCTCATATAAGGACTGCGGCTTCTGTAATCATGTGCATCAGAAGCTATCACACTGTAAAGGCCGTGTTTCAGCAACAGAAAAGCTGTTTTCTGAACATTCGAGCCAAACATACCTGTAAAACTCCCTTTGTTAGCCTGCAATATACATCCCTTTTCAGACAGGATAAATGCGTTGTGCAATGAGTTTCTGATGAAATCAAATCTTTCAGCGTGAGCAATAAGAGGAGTAAGGCCCCTTTCCTGTATCTGTGACAGTATATCCCGGGCAGTTTCATATGAAATGCCAAAATCAAATTCAACCAGAAGATAACGGCTCTGGTTTATTGTCAGGAACCGGCCTTTATCTAACAGCACTGGCCGATCATATGTACAAAAAACTTCCATGCCCGGAAGCAGTTTGATCCCATAATCAGATAAAACCTCTTTTGTCTGATCAAAGAGGTTATCATACCATGGACCGTAATAGTTGCGGTATAAGCCAGGAATATTACAATGCGGCGTTGCCACGATGATTTCCGTACCACCTTTTCTGGCTATTCTGGCCATTTCGGCAGTAGTTCTCATATCGCGGGATCCGTCATCTATTCCAGGCATGATGTGGCAATGCAAATCGATCATGCATCATACCCCATTTAATATTCCTCCAATAATTGGAGTATGAATCTGAGCCAAAGCTTCCAATGAATCAATTATAAAGTCAACTCTTACTCTGTCTTTTGAAACGATGAAGACTGTAGCATCAGCATGATTGGCCAATAAGGCACTGTCTGTCATGATACCTATTGGTGCACCATCAAGTATGACATAATCTGCAACTTTCTTTGAACTTTTAATCAGAGCTTCTAGTTCAGGAGAGTTAAAATATCTTGCAGAGTCCCCGACAGGAGCTCCACCAGGGACAAATATCAAATTCTTTCCATTTGGGATATCAAGGTTAACACCTGAAATCATTGCTTCAGACAGAGATATTTCTTTTTCAAGCACTTCCTTTAAACCTTTAGTCTGTTCCATGCCAAAAACCTCATGGTCACTTGGCTTTCTCATATCACAGTCAATCAGAACTACTCTCTTACCATTTTGAATTAAGGACAGAGCCAGATTAACAGATATAGTACTTTTTCCTTCACCAGCAACAGAACTAGTTACTAAGATCGTTTTGAAATCACCTTCTTTGGCACGTGATTCCAAACGATTTCTTAATAATCTCAGAGGCTCATCCAAAACACCTTCATACTTTGGATTTGTCAGCAGAAGATTATCAGCAGCTCTCTGCTTTCTTGTACTATGAACAACGTATGGGAAAGATCCCAGACATCTGATATGCAGATATCTTCTGAAATCCTCTTCCTTGCTGATGGTCTTCTGAGTAAGTGACTTAACTATAACAATTAATACAGCTATCACCAGACCAATGATACATCCTTCAACTGCTTTTTCAGTATATGAATAAGGATTATCTGGTGCAGATGGTACAACTGCTTCATCAACAATGACCATATATGTTTTTCCTACTATAGACTCAGATAATTCAGGATATACATCCATTACCGTTATCAAGGTGTCATATGACAGCTGAGGATCTGAACTGCTGGCTGAAATAGTCAACAGATTTGTCCCTTCAACTACTGATGCAGATATCTTAGCAGCCGTACCTCTATCTCCCATGGCTGCTTTGATTCTTCTTTGCATTATGCTGCTTGGAAGCAAATAACGAAAAGATGTAGCCATTCCGGTTGCTGTTGTCCTGTCATAATAACTCGATGTTGAACCTACTGATGAAGACTGAATGTTAACAGTATACGTTGCACTTGCAGTATATACTGGTACATATTTATATTTGGTATAACCTACCATCAATCCAGCACAAAGTGCTGCCAGAATAATAACCAGCAAAATATTATGCATGAGCATTTTGAAGAAAGACGCAAAAATATCAACAAGATCAACAAGATCTTTTCTATTCTGTGCCTGATTCTCCATTATATCGACTCTGTTACTCATGATTTATTCTTCCTCTTCAATCTTTTCATAACGACCATAATGTCCACTATAGCGGCCATATCCATAGTGGCCGTATCCGTAATGTCCATATCCATATCCATAACCGTATCCGTATCCATAACCAAATGGTGAATTTATCATACCCAACTGTGTCTTGTCATTGAATACACATCCAATAACACCATTTCCATAGAAACTCAATACATCAACTGCTTCATTTATTCTTTCAACAGTCCGGTAATTCTGTTTGACAACCATTATTATAGCATCTGCGTATTTTGCAGTTTCTATAACATCAGCTCTTCCTTCCACACAGGATCCGTCAATGATTATATAATCAAATTCCTTTCTGGCATTATCCATTAATTCCCTGAAGCTATTAGATGCATATTGTTCCTCAGTACCGGTATCTTCCAGATTGCCCAGAATATAAAGTCTGGTTCCGGAAACCTTCTGAATGTCATTCATATAATTATGATAATAGTTATCCTTGACCATGCCTAAAACAGGATTACCATTAAACAGCCTAATTAGTTCGGCTTTTCTGGAATCTCCTTCTATAAGCAGCACTCTCTTACCACGTTGAGAAAGAGCCAAAGCCATATTGCTGGCAATTACCGTTTTACCTTCACCTGGTGCAGATGATGTAATCAAAAATACTTTATTATTCAGCTTATCGTTATTCCTGAGTATTTTGGTATTTATCTTCTTTATTGTTTCAACAAAATCAAAACTCATGGAAGGTTCAGTTATAAGCATTACCTTCTTTTTCCCTTTTAGGAAAGATTTTATGTTCTTGTATTTCTTCTCATGATGTATCGTTTCCAGCAGTTCCGTTTCCAGCTTTCCAGGGAAATCTTCACGGCTTCTGACAGTATCCCTGTATGAAGACTGAATTACGATAAACAATACTGCCAAAATGAAGCCTGCCACCAAACCAACCAGTCTGTTTCTTGCAATTCCTGACGAATTAGAAGGTGATATTGGAAAGGATGGCTGTTCAAATACATTTAACACAACATCACCCAGTACCTGTGAAGACACTATACTATGGTTTTCTATTATACTTCTCAGTTCCCTGAAAGATGTATCAGATGAATTACTGGTAACCGAGAGCGTTATAAGGTTAGTGCCATTAACTACACTCATGTTGATGTTTCCTTGAAAAGCCTCCATATCAAGAGTTTCAGCTATTTTTTTCTTAAAAACCTGGCTGTTCAGCACTGATCTGAAACTCTTAACAACTTGGGAGGTTTTATTAGTGTTCCCATAAGCGCCGTTATAGTTTCCCTGATTAAACAGAACAAATGTTGTTGAAGAGGTATATTGAGGGACAAAAAGGATAGATGATATAATCTCTGCCCACAATGCAACTGCCACAGCAAAACAGACAATTGTTACCCAATTATCCAAAACATCCTTGATTATACATGTGAGAGTATCCTTTAAGTTCTTGCTTTCCTTATTCATTTTGTTTCCTACCTAACCACTACAATCAGTCGTGCGCGGCCTCTGTATGTATTAAATGCTGTAGAATTAGTCACAAAATAATCCACATTATATGTGCCTTTCTGAGCAGTATTTACATTAGAATCAATTTCCAAAGTGCCTTTATATCCTTCAGGAGTTATATAATCATAAGGATTGAAAGAATCCCCAACATTAATATATACCAGATATTGTTCCAAACGTATTTTCTCATGCAATTCATTTTCACTCACTACTACTAACGTGGTATCTAATTTGGAAACTCCACCAGCAGAATCTGTTATATATAACTGCAGAGGATATTCTCCCAGAGTACTCGTATCCAAACGACTATCAAAAGAATATTTGATAAAACTGGAGAGATCACCATCCAAAACACTACTTGCCTTAATATAATTCATTATATTAATAGTTCCATCGATCTTAACAATAAAACATCCATTTTCCATGGCAAATTCAGGCAGCTGATAATCCGTATAATGCAGAGTACGCTGAGCTCTTCCAACATTATTATTCTGATCCAATGCTATATAATAAATGATTCTGTTATTCTCAGAATCTATTGAAGACAGTTTTTCAACGATTAAAGTATCGGAAACATCTCCAGCTTTGTTATCTTCAGCTTTAACACCTCTTAATAAATCGTTATCAGTTACAGAAACACTGGCTTCCAGAACACTTTCCGGTGCAGTTACAATTGGCGGTGTTTTGTCTATAATCATACGATTGTATATTTTATAACCTAAAAAAGCCAACAATGAAATAACAAGAAAAATAACACTTAATTTTGATGCTTTTCTGGTTAATTGATTAATAGACATTTCTCTTTTCCTCTTTGTAAAATAAACTTCTTTATTATATATAAATCAAATCAATTATAATAAACGTTGACTAAAAAAACAACCCTGCAGGGTATTTCATTAAGTGTGTATAATTGACAATAAATTATCGTAATACTTCATTATAATTATAAAAATGTTTTTTTAAGACTTCAACAAACTAACACTTTGTAAATAAAAAAGCAGTTTTACAAACTGCTTCTGTGCTTCTTTATTTCATGTCTGAACAGAACTCTGATGTCATCCTCATCCATGAAAGGATACGCTTCATCAAAATCAAATTCAAACTCATCATTGAGATAACCTTCCAGGACTTCATGCCAGCCATCTTCTGACACAAACGGATACATTGCCGGATCCGTCTTACCTTTATGTGCCAGTTCTAGGAATAACTCATCTACGTCATCTTCATCCATAAACGGTAATATGCCTAAAACATCGACATCTTCATTATTCTCAATTGCTGCTCTGGCAAGTTCACCGACTACCTTTTCACTTATGAAAGGAAGTATGGCTGTGTAGTTACCTTCCCTGCGGTATACTTCCAGAGCTATATCATCTACATCATCCTGATCCATAAAAGGAAGCAGTGATATCAGGGAAACACCCTCATATTCTTCATTGCCATCCAGTATTTCTCTGGCAACATCCCGGATATCATCTTCATCCAGATAACGTAACATATTCTTCAAATTCACAGTGATCCCTCCTTCTTCTGCAGACACAGCAGTTCTTCCAGACTGCAGTTGTAAATATCAAGTAACATAATGCATGACTCTATTGACGGCATAGTATTGCCTATCTCCCAACTGGATACTGCCTGACGGGACACAAACAATGCTTCAGCTACCTGGGTCTGAGTCATGTTATTGCTTTCTCTTAGCTCGCGCAGCTTTTTAGCTACCTTACGGGTATCAAGCATAAGCTCTTTCCTCCATCTACTTAAATTATAGAAAACTCACTGCATTATTCAAGCAAGCCTCAATTGACATAACAAAGCAGTCTTTACAGACTGCCTTTTTTAATATGCGTTCTTTTCAGTTATTACCTGATCCATGTAGATGTCGTTATCATCCATGATGATATCATTTCTGATTCTTTCCTCAAAACACAGACAGATTGTCCTGCCTTTACTGTCCTTCAGAAAGCGGTCATAATATCCAGCCCCATGTCCCAGTCTCTCACCGTTTTTACCGGCGCACAGACACGGAACAATAATCAGATCAAATTCATCAGCGGTTATACTAGTGTTATCAGGTTCAGGAATACCATACCTGTTTTTAACCAAGCAATCAACATTATCTATCCTGACTGCTTTCATAATACCCTTATCAATACACTTAGGAACATATACTTCCTTAGTTTTCAATGCTTTAGAAATGATCTTGTCAATTGACACTTCACCATTAACTGATATGTAGCAGAAGATCTTTTTACTGTCTTCAAAGTCTTCAGAATCAATTACCTTCTGCTGTATCACTTCACTGGCTTCAACAATATATTCGTCAGATAACAGTTTGCTTTTGATTAACTGTCTTAATTCTCTTTTATCCATTAAAGCTGAGCTTCACCCATTACATATGTCTGAACAGCATCATAGTTCTTATCCAGAACCGTAATATCAGCGTCATAGCCAACCTTGATATAGCCTTTGACATTACCGAATCCCAGCATGTTCATTGGATTACATGTACATGAATTGATAGCGGTAACAACATCAATACCTGATCTGGTTATTTCCTTGCCCAAAACATGACATAACATGGCCGCACTGCCGGTTAAGGCACCATTCTGCAGACGGCATACTTCTTCCTCAGTAACACTGATGATTCCCTCAGGAGTATCATAGGTTCCTACCGGAAAACCCTTGGCAGCTACAGAGTCTGTAACGGTAATAAGTCTGTCCTTACCCTTGATTCTGGCTAATATATTGGCAGCTACCGGTGAAACATGACAGGTATCTCCGATTAATTCAGCATACATATCCTGGAAATACATGGCTGCTCCAACAGTACCAGGTGAACGGTGATTCAGTCCCTTCATGGCGTTGTAAGTATGTGTAAAGGAAACTGCGCCGGCTTCTCTGGCTTCGGCACACTTTTCAAAATCAGCACCGGTATGTCCCAGGGTTACTCTGATGCCATGTTCCTTGCAGTATTTTATGACACTGCAGTCTTCCAGCACTTCCGGAGCAATCATGACCAGCAGTAAATGTCCGTGACATGCTTTCTGGAAATCATCAATAATCTTTTCATTCGGAATTACCATGGCTTCCAGAGTCTGAGCACCTCTGTATTCCTTTGAAATGAACGGTCCTTCACTGTGAACACCAAGGATATGAGCACCCTTGTTTCCTGATTCGATGACCTTAGCGATGTTTTCAACATTCTTCAGTAATTCTTCCCAAGGTACACCGGCTGAAGTAGTTGGCAATGTGGCTGTAACGCCTTCCTTAGGCAAATAAGCCATCCATTCCCTGATTCCTTCTTCGGTGGCACTGTTGGCATCGGCCATTTGATAACCATGGCTGTGAATGTCACACAGACCAGGCAGGATCCAGTTATCACCGAAGTCTTCATCAGCTTTCAGAAATCCATAGTTATAGATACCGGTTATCTTTCCATCTTTGATTTCAACCTGCAGAGGCTGAAGCTTTTCTTCAAAATAGACATTCTTACTCTGAATGATCATGATATTACATCTCCCTTTTTAAAGTTTATTTCCTGTAAAGCAGGTTTTCATGCTTTGTATCTCGGTACATTATCATATGCGCAAAATCACACGTTGGTATGATCTTGACGTTTCTTCTTCCGGCATTATCCAGTACCATTTCCAGCATCTTCTTACCTATGCCGTTACCGCGGTAAGGCTCTTCTACAAAGGTACAGATAATGTCCCACAGATTACTGCCCAGCTTATCGTAGCTGCAGCGGCCTATTTCCCTGTTTCCGTCAAAAGCGGCTGTTTTGGATTCATTTTCCAGAAATTTAAAAACTATCATTTCTGTCCTTCCTGCATCTTTTTGGACATATGGTCATTCAACATTACCATGTGCTTGCGGGAAAGGTTCTCATATTCCTTAGCCTTTTCCTTATTTCCCAGATTGGTATAAATGGTTGAAATCAGATATTCATTTACACCGCGCAGATGCTCATCCATGCTTTCATTCTTATCAAGCAGTTCCTGTAATCTGTCAGTGTTTTTTTCCATGACGACATCATAAAGAACATTGACTTCTTCCTTGATGGTATTGTTTTCCTTGCTGGCAGGAAGCTTATTAATCTCATCCTTATAATAAGCAGCTCTTTCCTTGTCACCTTCAGCGATGAAGAAATCAAAACCGCCGACAGCGACCTGTTTTCTCTGTTCTTCATTAAGTCTTCTGGTTCTGAACTGATCATACATTTCAATGGCTTTGCCCTTACGGCCTTCCATCAGATAACGGTTCAGCTGCATGTATTCAATATTGAACGGCGGAATGGTTCTCTTGACCCAAGGGTTCTCAAGCATTCTGTCAAATTCATCAAACTGTCCTTTCATCAGATATTCAGTAAGCTCATTAAACAGCTGATTTCTCTTAAACGTTGTAAAGAAACTGTAACCCAGTGACAACAGCACTATAACGATGACGATAATAACGTATGGATTCATATATGTAACTCCTTATTTCTAATATTATACCACTATCTGTATGTCTTTTCCCCTGTGACTCTCTCGCCCAGATTACTGGCCCATCTTTCAGGATAAAAAGCATAATATGATATTTTCTTGGCTCTTCTTCTGGCTTTGAATACTCTGGTATTAGCCCATAAGGCTGAAGGTATGCCTACAAATAACAGATACAATGGTCCCAATATCATTGACTGAATACTGTGTCCGTATTCATGTACCAGTACCTTGGTATCTTCCGGCCAGACAAAGATGAACATGCCTAAGGACAGTCCTACCCTGCGCTCCCATACCGTAACAACGGCACCTTTATACATGAAATGCTTATCCTTTATATGCAGCAGAAAAACCACAAAGCCTATCAGACTCTGTGCCAGTCCCCAGGTACACTGAATAAACCAGAATATAAACTTGCGCATCTATTACAATAATATAACAGATTTGTTTTCTTTCATAATAAAAAGCCATATTAATTATGGCTTTCCGCAATTAAACTAAATCAACTCTGACGTTGTGACTCTTAAGTATCCTGACATATTCAGGATCAACATTCTCATCAGTAACAACGGCATCCAGGGCCTGGACATTGGCAATATTGTAGAAGAACTTCTTGCCGAACTTACTGGAGTCAACCATGACGATGATGACATCGGAATTAAGCAAGATGTTTCTCTTTGTCTCACCGTCCGTATAATCAGGCACGGATATGCCGCTTTCAGCATCGATGCCTTCAATGGACATGAAGAACTTATCGATCTTGAAACGACTGACAAATTCATCAGTCATCTGTCCCATGTAAGCCATTGATCTTTCACGGAATACACCAGGACACATGATGAACTTGACATTCGGATACTTAGATAAAATATTAGCCACCAGCAGTGAATGAGAAAGCACCACGATGTTTCTCTTGTTACCGATAAGCTTGGCCAGTTCAGCCGGTGTTGTTCCGGAGTCAATGTAAATGGAGTCACCTTCATTGATGTATTCCAGACACTTCCTGGCAATTCTGACCTTTTCTGAAGAATGTTCTCTTTCCTTCATAGCCATGTTGTACTCAAACAGTGAGCCGCTGTTTAGTGCTGCCCCACCATATTCCAGAGTAACAAGGCCTTCAGCTGAAAGCTTCTTCAGATCTCTTCTGATGGTCATGGAAGAAACACCGATGGTTTCCGCCATGTCGACAATACTGACATTCCCTTTTTCCTGCAGTTCCTGCAGAATTCTTTGTCTTCTAGCTATCGTGTTCATATATTGATTTCCTCATGGTTTGACAACCATATTATACAAACTTTAACAGAATAAATAAACTTTTAACAAAAATATTACAGTTTTTTTGTTTCAGCAATGATTTTTTCAACAAAGCTGTCTGCATCTCCATAAGGATAATGGGTTACAAAAGACTCAAACACCTGACCGAATTCACCTTTATTAACAGCGTAATAATCAAAACCGTTGGAATAAGCGGCAAGGAAAGTCGGTTTATCGTCAATATTACGGATCATGGTTCCCAATACGGTATCGATCTCACAAGGTACGGCAACAATTCTGAAGCCGCCGAAATCAACTGTCAAGGCCTCAGTGTCGAATGCTATATGGTCTTTGGACAGTTTGTCATTGACATCATAAAGTTCTACCTGAGTCGCCATCTTATATCGTCTGCTTCCCGGCTGCAGGGTACTGATTTCTTTCTGCAGTTTATCCTTTGTCGCTAACAGGAATTCATTTTCTGCCGGAATATAATCAACATGGAATCTGACCCATTTCCTTTTAATCCGCTCAAGGCTGACCTTTACCGGCTTATGGCTGTCAAGCAGCTGAGCGCCAATACCTTCACCATAACGGATCGCTTCATTCCAGTCAGTTCCCTTTTTCATTAAACGCGGACTGACATCTCCGGCTTCACCGTTAATTATACTTACCGGAATACCGGTATAGCCCTGTATATATCTTCTTAAAACCGCAAAGAAGTCATTGGAGATCATGACGTTCTGAATACCCAGAATAGTTGGATGACAGGCAATGTTAAGAAGACGGAAAAGCGGAATGTTCTTTTCAGTATATACTGTCAGTTCCATGGCCTTATCAAAATAGGCTTCTTCAGGATGATTACGGTTATTATAATAGCCGTTGATTGGATGACAGTCATATTCTGCATGTACTTCTGTCATGTTACGGCGGCACTGTCTGACAGCAAAACTCATCTTTTCAAAAATCATCTGCCAGTATTCTTCATTATAAGGCAATTCAAAATCAATGCCGGTCGTTACTAGCGGTCCATTATGGGTATGACCTACGGAAATGGAAACACTTTCCGGATCAACATTGCAGTTTTCTTTCAGATATTTTCTGGCCTGGTCAGCTGTTCTCTTTTCAACCATTCCGACATCCAGAATGAAAAGGAACATCTCTTTCTCACCATCAGAAAACATAATGGTATCCATTAACAGATCATCACGGATTCCTACAGCCTGCCTTAAACCCTCTTCAGGTGCCTTGGCCATTTGGGCAGCACTCTGATTTAACTGAAAGCGGGCTTCAGTATAGCCTTCCATGCCTACCGGCAGTATGGGATTTATGATTTCACGGTCAAATGCAGCTTTCATAAGAATTTCCTTTCTCCTTAATGGCTTATCATTTTAATAAAAAGCGTGATCAGCGGTGGAATGACCGCCAGAACATAGGCAGCTCTCATTACCTGTATCAATGCGATTTTGGTAAGATCAGCACCAAGATCAGCCGCAATAAGCGTCATATCCGTAGCCCCGCCCGGTGCCGAAGCAAACATAGCACTCTTTCTGTCCAGGTAGTCATGCTTTACACATATCTCCGTAAATAACAGATTTATCGCAAAATAGCTGGCCAGCAGCAGTATTATCGGCAGGAAAGCTACCGGTAAGGTCTTTACTGTCTGCGGTGTAATGGAAGCACCAACGACACACCCCGAAAGGATCTGGGCAACCAGTTTGACTTCCTTAGGTATGCGGGCAACCTTGGAATTGACATTAATGAACATAACCACAAACATCGGGAACACCATGGCTCCGGCCGGGAAACCCGACAGTTTACCGATCCAGCCGGTAATAAGTGTAACGATAATGGTAAATATCAGCTTTTCCGTATCATTTCTGATGAACTTATCCAGAAAGGTATTCAGATTACCATTATCATTAATGAATCTGTTATCCTTAACGGAATCCCCTTCATCTCTGGTAGTGCTTCTGATCAGAGCCGGAAAAATAGCCAGACAGCCGA
Source organism: Erysipelotrichaceae bacterium (assembly GCA_017405675.1). Next base: position 62,342 of record JAFRAB010000015.1, on the reverse strand, counting down.
AGAAACGCATTGTTTGCATTAAGGCAACAACACCGGCATCACCGCCCATGTCCAGAGCCAGCATACTCATATCTGATACCCCGCCAGGCACACATCCTAACAAAGCTGTCAGAATATCCATCTTGAAAAGCTTACTGATGATGAAAGCCATCCGGAATGTATTTACCGTAAACAGAGCTATCAGGATCAGAAACGGCACGATCAGATAATGAAAATTGCGGATATCCTTCTTGGCTATCTGCATGCCGATATAAGCACCAGATAAAGCCTGGGCAATGGTTTTAATGAATCCCGGCATCTGGGCAAAGCCTGTAAAGGCATTTACCAGAGCTACCAGAATCATGCTGCCCAGCATTCCCGGAGCGGTTATCTTCATTTTCCTGGCCCGCAGGTATCCTGCGATACCTACGGCCAAAGTAATTAAAATCTTTAAAACATTCATAGAATACTATTCAAAATCATCATCGTATGGATACATAGGGCGCATGATGCACTTATACTGATAAGTCTCGGTTCTCTGATAACATACACCATCTGTCAGACTCATGACATAGTTCTTAGCTCTGGCCTTCAGATCAGGATACAGGTATCCCTGCTTGACGATATACAGATCGTAGCCATCCCAATCCAGACCGGCAGCATCATACTGAGCCTTTTCAGAGAACGATACTTCCTTATTGGCGATACAGATCGTGACAGGAACATTGTCCAGTTTGACATTGCAGCAGTTACCTACAACGGTTTCGTCATGATAATGACGGTGCAGATCTCCCTTGGAAATAACCGTACCGCAGATGTGTACCTTTCCAGAGAGTTCATTGAGTTCAGCACCTAAGTCAACTTCGACATGATCACCGATTTTCTTATATGACAGGACATTGTCAAAGAGATCCTTATCAACTATGGAAGCAAATAAGATGTTCTTGTTGTGGAAGTCATCCAGGGCCAGAACCTGTCTTAAAACTGTTGTATTGCAGCCAGGACCGCCTGCAGTGACGTTGTCACCGCTGTCAGTCAGATATAATGGTCCTTCAGGTTCTTCCAGCATTACCTGCAGAGCTACCTCCGGTACATCAGCATATCCATGGAAATGGAATTCATGTCTTCTTTCCATTACAAACTTATAGATCTCATCAGCCTTCTGTTCTGCGTATTCCCTGTCGCACGGATCCATAGGAACGACCATAATACCGGCTCCACACTTGTCAGAGTCATGTCTGAGATAACCTATTGTATATGATGCAACCAGGATTCTTGGATCAGCTTCAATTTCATCAAGGAACTTATTTATTGAAACTAATGGCTCATCGGTAGAAACACAGCGTTCGCCACCCAGCATGATAGGAACCTTACGGTAAGCAGGATGAATGAGACGTCTTCTGTTAAGCAGATTTACCAGACTCTTGAAAACGATCTTATGTGCTTCCTGTCTGTCAGTGTGAGGTGAATGACGGAAAGTACGCACGATATTGCAGTTGTCAGCCTGCTGCTGAGACAGGTTACCATGAGGGTCCAATACCATTGCAATTGGCATGTATGGCCCGACAACATCTCTGATAGCCTGAACTAAGGCATGGTCACCTGATCCGCCCGACAGATCTTCAACGTTGCTGGCACCATGGAAGAAGAAGAACATACCGTCTACTTCATGTTTATATTTTTTGGCATATTTAACAAACTGCTTACGGATATAGTCGAATGTATCATATTCAATGACACCGCAGGCATTGGCACAGGCATAGATAGCCGGAACCAGTTCAACACCAAGCTCTTCAGCTTCCTTGCGGATATACATTCTGTCAAACACTATTTCACCGGATTCAATGGTAAAATCTTCAATAGTGGCATTTTTACCGGTATGCATGTTGCACTCAGCGATAAAAGCTCCGATCAATACTTTCATAGTTTCTCCCTTCTGTCACATTTTGTTATATAATGTTACTTTATGTTATAATTTTAAATCAATATGCCCTATATATCAATATACTCTTACGTTTTTTAACAAATAAAAGCATCTTTCGATGCTTTTTATGTTAAATCTTCTCCCTGAGAAGCAATTACTTTCTTATACCAGTAGAATGAGTCCTTTCTGATGCGTTTCAAAGTGCCAGTTCCATCATCATTCTTATCTACATAGACAAAACCATATCTCTTTCTCATTTCGCCTGTACCGGCTGAAACAATGTCAATGCAGCCCCACATAGTATATCCCATTAGTTCAACACCGTCTAATACAACAGCGTCCCTCATGCTGGCAATGTTCTTCTGCAGATAATCAATGCGATAACTGTCATGAACTTTACCATCTACCAGTTCATCTGCCCAGCCAATACCATTTTCGACGATCCACAAAGGTTTTTGGTATCTCTGATATAGAGTATTACAAGCCAGTCTTAAGCAGTAAGGATCAATTGACCAGCCCCAGGCATTTGTTTCCAGGTAAGGATTCTTAACACCCTGAGTAAAGTTACCGCCTACATTCTCGGCTTTGGTTTCATCAACTGTTACGGTATTACCGCCATAACAGGAGAAACTGAGGAAATCACAGGTATGATTTTCTATGAGTTCATAGTCTTCAGACTTACTGTCTATGACTATGCCTTCTCTTTCATACATCTTAAGACGATATTCAGGATATTTTCCTCTCATCATAACATCACTGTAGAAAAGTATCTTCTGTTCATTTTCCAGTATCAGTATCTGATTTTTCGGATCAGCCGTCAGAGGATAAGTCGGCTTATAAGCAAGCATCATACCGACTTTATTAGCCGGATCAATTTCATGAGCAGATCTAACGATCCTGGAGCTGGCTACAAACATGTTATGAGCCATCTGGGCTCTGCCCTGCAAACTGGTTTCCAGCGTACCAAAAGCCATGACCGGTATCCTGTCGATATGGTTTATTTCATTAATGGTAAGCCAGTATTTTACCTTTCTTTTATATCTGTTCAGCAATGTAAAAGCGTATCTGTGGAAAATGTCTATCATTTTTCGGTTTGTCCATCCGCCGTATTTATTTATCAAAGCTACCGGACAGTCAAAATGCAGTATTGTTACCAGCGGTTCTATGCCATACTTATGGAGTTCATCAAATACATCATCATAAAACTGCAAACCTGCTTCATTAGGGACTTCATCATCACCATTTGGATAAATACGTGTCCAGTTTACAGACATTCTGAAACACTTAAACCCCATCTCTGCCATCAAGGCTATATCTTCCTTATAGTGATGGTAGAAATCCGTTGCCTGGTGTGAAGGATAGTAGTATCCATCAAGAACAGCAGGCTGAGCTCCCTGAGGTAATGGCTCACCATTTATTCCTATAGTGCCTGTATCTCCAGTAACCGGATTCTTCCATGTTATTCTTCGTCCAACAGTATGTGAACCATTGGTAATAACATCAGCTATAGCCAATCCCTTACCATCTTCATCATAAGCACCTTCATACTGATTAGCTGCAGTTGCTCCACCCCATAAAAAGTTTTTTTCAAACTTCATCCTACATCCTCCTAACCAACGTTTTACAGTATTATTTCTCCGTTAGATTCAATAACCTTTTTATACCACTCAAACGAATCCTTTTTCATTCTTCTGTAAGTACCTTTTCCATAGTCATCCATGTCTACATAAATGAATCCATAACGTTTTTTCATCTGACAGGTACCCTGAGATACAATGTCAATCGGTCCCCAGGTAGTATATCCCAACAGGTCAACACCGTCCTGTACGGCTTTTTTCATTTCGATAATGTGTCGTCTCAGATAATCAATGCGGTAGTCATCATGAATCTTACCGTCTTCACTGATTTCATCAACGGCTCCTAAGCCGTTTTCCAACACAAATACAGGTAACTGATATCTGTCATATAAGGTATTAAGAGTTATTCTTAATCCCACCGGATCGACCGGCCATTTCCAGGCTGATACTTCAAGATAGGGATTTACTTCTGACTCAACCAGATTGCCGCTGTTTTTATTCTTGCCTGATTCATAGGAAGCCAGATAGCTCATGTAATAGCTGAATGACACAAAGTCAACCTTGCCGTTTCTCAGTATTTCGTCATCTTCTTCCCTGATATCAAGATGAATATCATTGTCATGCAGGAATCTGATCAGATATCCCGGATATTCTCCTCTGGCAGCGATGTCCAGATAGAACAGGTTCATCTGATTTTCCTCCATGGCCTTAGCCACATCAATAGGATTGCAGGTAGCCGGATAGGTTTCCAGTCTGGCAATCATACATCCAATCATGGCATCAGGTATTATTTCATGACATAGTTTTACACATAAGGCACTGGCAACCATCTGATGATGAGTAAGCTTATATCTCAAGGTCTGCAGATCAAGCTTGCTCTTTTCCAAAAGACAGCCCCCGCCGACATAGACAGAAGTTCTGACCATGTTGATCTCATTGAAAGGGATCCAGTATTTAACCTTATCCTTATATCTTTCAAAACACGTTCTGGCAAACTTGACAAATAAATCGATCGTTTCTCTTGATTCCCAGCCGTTGTTTCTTAAGGTTATCTCTATCGGCATTTCATAATGGGACAGTGATACCAATGGCTGAATGTTGTATTTGAGACATTCATCGAACAGATCATCATAGAACTGTAACCCTTTTTCATTAGGTTCATTTTCAAACCCGGTAGGATATATTCTGCTCCAGGCAATGGAAGTACGGAAAATACCGAATCCCATTTCCGCAAACATCTTAATGTCTTCCTTATAGCGATGATAGAAATCACAGCCTCTTCTTTTCGGCAGATTTTCTTTACAGTTCGGATCCATGTATCTGATGATCTCATCATATGAGGCATCCATGTCCGCAATGTTGGCTGCTACTTTATCAGGGCGGAAAGGAACCATGTCGGCAGTGGATAAACCCTTGCCGTCAACGTTATAGGCTCCTTCACACTGATTAGCTGCCACTGCCCCGCCCCACAGAAATCCTTCCGGGAAACCAGCTCTGTACTGTCTCATATTATTCAGCTCCCTTTTGATAGTCATCTATCAGCTTCTTAAACCAGTAATAGCTCTTCTTCGGATAACGCTTATTGTCATCGTCAAAATCAACTCTGACAAAACCGTATCTCTTCTCAAAGCCATTAATCCAGCTGTATAAGTCCATGGTACTCCAGGCATAATAGCCTCTGACATCAACACCGTCATCCATGGCTTCCAGCATCTTGTCGATGTAACCCTGCATCATCTCAATGCGTTCGTCATCTTCAACGTAGCCGTTTTCATCAGCCTTTTCATACATGCCGTGTCCGTTCTCGGTAATATAGATTGGTATATCGCCGTATTTGTTCTTGATCTCCATCAAGGCATCATACATGCACTGTGGATAGATCTCACGTCCCCACAGATTACGTTTAGTAGTTGGATCAACCGTTGTTTCAAACCAGTTCTTAATGCGGATGCCTTCCTTTTTCTTGGAACCTGCACCTCTGTTATTGTGGAACACTTCGGTTTCACCTTCGCTGTAATCAGTCAGATACATGCGGTTATAGACGTTAAGACCCAGGAAGTCTGATTTACCCTTTTCAAAGGTAACAGCATCTTCAAATCTGATGTATGACCAGTCAATGCCGTTTTCCTGCAGGAAAGGAATCAGATTACCCGGCAAGGTTCCCTTTAAAGCTGTATCCAGAACCAGATCATTATAGAAAAGATTGGCAATGATCCTGATCTTTTCCTTTTCCTTTGTTTCCGGTGCCAAATCAACATTGGAATTATCGTGAACGATACCTATCATACCGTCACAGCCCATTTCTCTGTAGGCTATGGCAGCTTTGGCACAAGCCAGTACTTCGTGGTAAACCGTCTTAAAGAAACGGTCAAAATCCAGTGAATGGTTAGGCGGATAGTTTCCGACCATGTTGCTGCAATATGAGTAATATCTTAATTCATTGATCGGTACCCAGATCTTTACTCTGTCACCGAAAGCCTTAAAGCAGACTTTGGCATATTCAGTAAAGTCATCAACGATCTCTCTTCTTTCCCAGCCTCCTTCTTCAGCTAACGTTAAAGGCAGGTCATAATGAAACAGAGTAACGTTTGGGACTACACCTTTTTCCAGGCAGTAATCAATGACATTATTATAGAAGTCTATACCCTGCTGGTTGACTCTTCCTCTTCCCTCAGGCATAATTCTGGCCCAGGAAATGGAGAAACGGAAAGTATTCTGTCCTCCGGCTGCCAGCATGTCGATATCTTCTTTGTAATGATGATAGAAATCGCAGGCTACATCACCTGAAACATTATTGATGTTAAGCGGGCTGGTATGGTTGAAATAATCCCATTCGCCTTCGCCCTTACCGTCAAGGTTCCAGGCACCTTCACACTGATAGGCAGCCGTAGCTGAACCCCATAAAAAGTCTTTTCTTCTCATAATATAAATACTCCTTATATGTTATCTATCGGATACATAGGTCTCATTATTCTCTTAAACGGTATCCTGGTAATATCCTGGACCGTAACCCCGTCAGTCAGCGACATGATGCACAGCTTGCCGTCCCTGACCAGTTCCGGAAAGGCATAGCCCATCTTGCCGACGATGATATCGTAATCAAACCAGTCGCAGTCCAGAGCGATCATCTGATGTCTTTCCGAGAAGACATGATTATTCTCAGCCACGATGATGTCTACAGGTGTATTCATTACATTGACAACAACCGCACCGCCGAAATCACCCTGTTCACCGGTCAGTCTGGAACCCTTTATGGTTCCAATCTTTTTAATTTGAACCTTAAGATCAACTTTGGCTGAAAGCTCATCGAAACACTTGCCTAAGGAGATATCAACGATATCTCCTTCCTTATGACCGACAAGTTTCCTGTAACAGTCATCATCCATTATGGAAGCGAAAATGATCTTCTTACTAATTGCCTTTAAAGCCATTACCTGTCTGAGAATGACGGTATTGGCCCCTCTGGCTCTTGAAGTAACGTTATCTCCAGAATCCGTAATGAAGACAGGTGCTTCCGGATATTCCAGCGCCATCTTCAGTGCTTCATCAGGTTTAGCCGTAGTACCGGTATAATGGAACTCATGTCTTTTATTCCAGACATATTCTGCCAGTTCATCAGCTTTCTTTTCAGCATACTGCTGATACTCTCCGCTGCTTGGTACCACTACGATACCGCAGCCTGCCACATCGGTATCATGACGGATATAACCTACATGCCATGAAGCACTTAATATCTTAGGATCCTTTTCCATTTCATCCAAGTAGGCATTTATTGATTTTACCGGTTCATCAGTGGAAACTGACTGTTCTCCTCCCAGTATCAACGGCAGTTTACGGTAGACTGAATGGATACCTGTTCTGTGTTTCATCTGTTCTATCAGCATCAGACATACCTTATCTACCGTTTCCTCTATGTCAGTATGAGGTGAGTGACGGTAGCTTCTGATAATTGTTGTATTCTCTACATATTCCCGGCACAGATTGCCATGAGGATCGCATACTACCGCAATCGGCAGATACGGTCCCACGATCTTTCTGACTTCTTTAAGAATATGATGGTCACCTGATCCTATCTGCTGTACTTCCGAAGCTCCATGCAGAAACAGGAAGATGCCATCTATTTCATTGATATGTTTTCTGACAATATCACAGATCGTTCCTTCAATGTATTCAAAACTTCTGATGCTCATGATGCCGGAACCGTCGGAACGGGCATAAACGGAAGGAATGACTTCTATTCCGTTTCTTTCAAACACATCGCCCATCTGCATTCTGTCAATACAGTCCTGCCCCATCCTGACATCAAAGTCAGGTATTTCCAGAACATTCGGCACGAAGCAGTTGGCTTCCAGCATGTATTTGGCAACTAATACCTTCATAAATACTCCTAGATCTTATCGATTGGGAACATCGGTCTCATAATTCTCTTAAACGGCAGACGGGAGGTATCCTGCAGGGTTGCCCCTTCAGTTAAGCTCATGACATTGCCGTATTCCTTGACTTCCGGGAAAGCGTAGCCGGTCTTGACGATGATGATGTCATAATCATTCCAGTCAGCGCCTACTACCTGAGTCTGCTTCTTTTCAACAAACGGATGGTTTGTATCGGTAACAATTATTTCGATTGGCTTACCCTCAACGCTGACTCTGACTGCTCCGCCGAAATCTCCTTCTTCGGCAAACAGTTTTGTTCCTATCTGACGGCCTTTAGCCATGACCTTAACGGTCAGATCAACCTTGGCGCTTAATTCATCAAAGCATTCGCCCAGTGAAATATCACATACTTCGCCAATTCCCAAACTGTTAAGTTTGGACCAGGTCTTTTCATCTCTGATGGCGGCAAACAATACCTTCTTAGTTAAATCCTTTACGCCTAATACCTGTCTTAAAACAAAGGTATTGGCACCGGTTGATCCGGAAGTAACGTTATCACCGGAATCGGTAATGAAGAAAGGCTTGCCTTCAGCTTCCAGCGCCATCTTCAGGGCTTCTTCTGGCATGGCTGTTACACCGGTATAATGGAACTCATGACGCTTGCTAAAGACATATTCCGCCAGTTCATCAGCTTTCTGTTCAGCATATTCCAGAAATTCCTTTTTGCTAGGCACAACAACGATACCGCAGCCAGCCACATCGCAGTCATGTCTGATATAACCGACATGCCATGAGGCGCTGATGATCTTCGGATCTTCTTCCAATTCATTTAAATGCTTATTTATCGTTCTGACCGGTTCATCAGCTGATACAGACTGTTCACCGCCCAATATCATAGGCAGTTTTCTGTAAACGCTGTGAATACCGGTAGGATTCTTCATCTGTTCAATTAAAACAGTACATACCTTCTTAACTGTTTCTTCAATGTCAGTATGAGGTGATTCCCTGTAGGATCTGATGATCGTGGTATTTTCAACATACTCCTTACATAAGTTGCCGTGAGGATCACAGGCAATACCGATCGGCAGATAAGGACCGACAACCTTTCTGATTTCTCTTAACATGTAATGGTCGCCGGAACCGATATTCTCAATTTCGCTGGCTCCATGGAAATGCAGATAAATGCCGTTGATCTCATTAAGATGTTCACGGATATCTCTTAAAATGGTATCAGCTATGTATCTGAAAGCCTCATACTTCATGACACCGGAACTTCCGGCATCGGCACTTAAGCTCTGAATCACTTCAATACCGTTTTTCTCAAAGATACCGTTAAGCATCATGGTACCTAAGGCATCCCGTCCATACTTCAGAGCCACATTCGGCAGGTCGCACTTGACCGGAATGTTGGCGTTCGCTTCCAATGTGAATTTCGCTGTTAATACTTTCATGTTGTCGCCCTTTCTATCTGTCTAACTGCAGCTGTTTTACGGCTTTGTAAATGCCGTCATCATCGGCTGCATCTGCTACCAGATCAGCCATTTCCTTTACTGCCGGCGTACCGGTAGTCATTACTATTTTAGTCCCGCAGGCTTCCAGCATCGGTACATCGTTATTGGAATCACCGAAACCGTAAGCCTGGTTTTTATCCATGTTAAGGATCTTTAATATGTTTTTTACTGCTATTCCCTTGGAAGCCTCGCAATGATTAAGTTCGGCATACCAGGTTCCTCCACGGGAATAGTAACCTGAGTCAATGAACATGTTCAGTGACGGATCCAGGTTCTCGTAGTATTTCTGACGATGTTCAGGTGATGGGAATCTGACATCGATCTTATAAACTGTTTCACCTTCAAAAAGCTTTAAAGGCGTATCTGCCTTCGCTCTTTTCCGGAAGGCTTCTTCGCTTAAGTCAAACCCGGCCTTCAGAAAGTTTATCTTCTGCTTATTCCAGCTGTCATTACTGTAGATGTTGTTAAGAGTCAGCACATGCAGACCGGCTCCGACATTCTCAGCATACTGCAGCAAATCTGTAACTATCTTATCGCTTAATGATCTTTCAAAAATGACTTTATCATTGAGGATAACCACTGAACCGTTCAGCAGTACAGCCCCATCGAGTCCCAGAAAGTCAAACATTTCGACCTGTTTCAGGTTTCTCCCTGTGCAAAGAAGGCAGAGGTTTCCTGCTTTCTTTATTTCACTTATAGCCTGACAGGCACTCTCAGGTATTTTCTTTTCATCATTGAGCAGAGTGCCGTCCACGTCCACAAAGACGATTTTCCTATTTTTCCGTATGCTCATTTATATATTCTTTAAACCAGTAATAACTCTTCTTAGGGGTTCTCTTTCTTGCCGGATCGTTGAAATCCACATATATAAGTCCGTATCTCTTCTCATAACCGTTGATCCAGGAGTAACAGTCGGTTGAACTCCAGGCATAATAACCCTTAACGTTGCAGCCGTCATTTTCAGCCTTGACCAGCCAGTCCAGATACTTCTTCATGAAGTCGATTCTTTCCTGGTCATCAAGCTGACCGTTTTCATCCGGTGCTTCATAGCGGGCACAGCCGTTTTCGGTAATGTAAACAGGGATATCACCGTAATCCTGCTTTATTCCCATTAACATGTCATAGACAGTCTTTGGATATTCCTCCCTGCCCCAGGCATTCTTCGGGGTATCAGGATCAAAGTCGGAAGTGAACCAGTTTCTTACCACATAGCCTTCCAGTCGCTTCTGACCGGTACCCACATTGTTAGGGTAGTAATTGGTTTCCCCATCCTCTTCCCTGTACGGTCTGGCTAAGGTTCTGGTATAGCAGTTCTGTCCCAGGAAATCGACATGCGTCTGCGCCAGCAGATCCAGATCTTCCTGCTTGACAAAGGAAGTATCAATGCCGCTTTCTTCCAGCAGAGGTCTTAAGTCATCAGGGAATTTGCCCAGTACCGCCGGATCGGTTACCCACTTGTTCTTGAACAGATCACATCTTCTCTTAGCGATCTGATATTCCGGTGTATCCTTCAAAATCTGTACGCAGTTGGTGGTATGAACCATGCCGATCTGACTGTTCCGGAAATTAAACTTTCTGAACTCTATAACTGCTCTGGCATGAGCCATGACCAGATTATAGCCGACCTCACATACTGTCTGTGTACTGTGAACATTAGGCGGATAGTTGCCCTGCATATAGGAACAGAAAGTATTATGCGTGATCTCATTTATCGTTACATATAAAGGGATCTCTTCTCCGAACTGCTCAAATACCGTTCTGGCATAGAAGGCAAATTCTTCGGCAAACTTAGGATTGCGGTAGCCCCCTTCATCCTCCAGCCAGCTTGGAATGTCGTAATGAAGCAAGGTAACGTTAGGAACTATCCTGTGCTTCTTACATTCAGCCAGTACATTCTTATAGAACTGCACGCCTTTTTCATTGACCTGTTTTTTCTTATCAGGCAGAATACGCGGCCAGGAGATGGAGAATCTGTAGGTATTCTGTCCGCCTTCGGCGAACAGTCTGATGTCTTCCTTGTAGTGATGATAGAAATCAGCTGATACATCACCGGTAATTCCCTTTACGTTTTTTTCAGAGTGACAGAACTGATCCCAGTTGCTTTCACCCTTGCCGTCTTCATTCCAGCCGCCTTCACACTGATAGGCAGCATTGGCTCCACCCCACAGGAAGCCCTTCTTTACTTTTCCGTTCATCTTGTCTTTTCCTTTCCAGCCATGGTTCTATTCAGTAACAGATACATGGCCACACTTATGGCTGCATACCGCAGTATCTGAAGATATGACTTCTGATAATTACCGGTCATCTTATATAAAAGTGAGAATGTAGTAGTTCCAAACAGTGGTGAAAACAGTGAATAGGATCCCTGAACACCGAAGTTGCTGGCATAGTTTTTCCGCCCGAAAGTACGCAATACAAATGTAGAGGCAATCGTTGGAACTCCCCCGAAAGAGAAACCTATTGCAACGAAGGCAATGATAAGTATTGCCACGGCCTTAAGCGCTAAGGCCAGATGCAGGCCACAGACACCGATCACAAAGAATAAAGTCGTAATACCCATAGCCATCTTACGGCCTTTTTTATCATATATACGTCCATAGGCAATACGGCTGATGGCATTTGAAACCGAAATGACTGTTGAAACAACTGCAGCCTTAGCTGTCTCCAGACCAATGCTGCGGGACAGTCCTACAGAATTACCGGTAACAGATGTACATCCTGCCAGAAGCATGACCGTCCAGATGAAAAACAGGTAGAACTGACTTGTCTTTAACATCTGGGCAGTAGTATATTCACCCTCATGATTTTCTGCTGTTTTTGTTTCCTTTTTCTGACTTGCCGGAACCTCTGGCTTAGTCTGTATTGCCACTGCCGGTATCAGTGTCAGAACAAGAGATACCAGTGATAATATCTTCATCGCAAAACGCCAGTTGGTAGCCATGATCAGATTGCTGACAGGCACATTGAACACAAAGGCTGTCAGCCCGGCCCCCATCATCATTACACCTGTTGCTACTCCCAGATTATCAGAGAACCATGGGACAACGGCCGCAAGTACACCCTTATAGGTACAGCCAGCCGCAAAGTTCATCAAGATGGAATATGTCAGCAACAGCTGCCATATTGCGGTCGTATGACTGCTGAGATACAGTCCCAGTGACATCAAGACAGCAGCGATCGCTCCCAGTACCTGCGGTTTGAACTTCTTATAGATGAAACCAAGAACAAGTCCCCCCAGAAAGAAGCAGACCTGACTCAGCGAAAAGACCAGTGAGACAGTAGAAGCTTCAACACCAAAATCAGAAGCTATGGCTTCCGTAAAAACGGTGAAATTATACATGATGCCGGCCATCAGCATTGCTACGGTAGCCAGCGCCAGATATACATATCTTCTGTACTTCATAAATACCCCCGAAAAAGCAGGCCGAAGCCTGCTGTAGTTTTCTTACTTTTTAACAACTGCGGCTTTGCTGCTTAACATCAGCGGTCTCATGTAACCCAGGATGCTGCCGGTAGGCAATACATCTTCACTCAGGTTGATACCAATCTCATTGATGATGTATTCTCTTCTGGCCATCATACGGGCATACATTTCAGGATACTGTTCCTTTATTTCATTACGCAGTTTTTCATCAGCCACGCATAACGGACTTTCAACGTTGGCACTTGGATAGCCGGATATGGATGGCAGAATGTCTGTCTGCAGCAGCATGCCGCTTCTGATAACATCTTCACTGCCTTCATATATTGGTGAACATGACCACTCTTCATCACTTGTCAGATGTCCCGGGCACAGATACCACTTATACTGCCGTCTAGGCAGGACTTCATCAACAAGAGCGTACAGCTCACCACCGGTCATGCCGACTCTGATGTTTTCCAGCCACCGTCTGATGGCGGTAAAGTATGGAGCTACGACCTGTTCAACATAATCCTGCTGTTTCTCAGGCAGTTCGGAAACATCGCTTACAGCGACGCCGGAACGGGATGCACTGCCACCCTTAAGACCAATGGTCAGAGATACCGGGCAGCCTGTGACAAGCTTTCTTTCAGTAGGATATATGTTAGCCTTGATAAATCTTTCACCGAAAGCAGCGATCGTAACGACATTGCCTCTTTGTCCGTAAGGCTGCAGCAGATGTCCGGCTTCAAATTCGCTTAAGCCCGGTTTCAGAGCGTTCATGGCATCCAGCATGGCATCGCACGCCAGTGAAGCTCCGAATTCATAATGGGCTATCTCATTGGCATTGTTGATGTTGCGGGCACCGTCACGTCCGAAGAAAATATCAGTTGCGTTTTCAACGTTTTCCTCACCGCAGATGTCAAAGATTGGCTTCAGCATGTAATAAGGAACATCAAACATCTTCTTATTGTCTTCAAATCTGCTGGTAAACAGCTTCCAGCCGGCTACGCCGACCTTGCGGCCTTCGATACCGGTCTTTCTTAAAATGTCGACCAGTCCTTCAGGATTCTGCATCGGCTGATTAGGCAGTGAGAAATAGGAAGCCAGGATCCCCTCAGCCTTAATACGGCTCTTGGAAGCCTTGTTCTCATTTTCATTTCCCAGTACCAGGTAGGCATTGCCTTCCTTGTGCAGTACTAAAAGCGCTTCTTCAAATCTGGTCACAAAACCAACCAGATATTCAAAGTTGCCGCCATGTTCCAGGTCGCCATAGACAATCAGGGTATCCAGGCCTTTGGCAGCCATTTTGTCCAGGACAGTCTGTTTCCTTTTTTCCATGGTTTCATCGGAAAGATCAACATGTACACCGGTACAGTCCTTAACAGGCATTTTTATTTCTTTCAAAAGAATGTCGCTATAATTGTATTTCATATGTCCCTCCTAATTGTCCATATTTTCCATATATTTCCTGATATACTCTTTATACCAGTAATAGCTCTTTTTGGGAATACGTTTCAGGTTTTTGTCTTCATAATCAACAAAGACCAGTCCGTATCTTTTTTTATAACCGTTGATCCAGCTGTAGAGGTCGGTATTGCTCCAGACGTAATAGCCTTTAACATTGACCCCTTCTTCTTTAGCCTTCATGATCCAGTAGAGATAGTTCTCCAGGAAATCGATTCTGGCATCATCATTTACTTCACCGTTTTCATCAACGGCTTCATACATTCCATGACCGTTTTCCGTGACATAGATTGGTATGTCACCGTATCTTTCTTTTCTCTTCGTCAATGTGACATAGGCACATCTTGGATAGATCTCCCTGCCCCACGGATTGAGCTTGGTATTTAGATCACGGTCTGTTTCAAACCAGCCTTCAATGGCACGTGTTTCCCTGGCTGTCTTGCCGGTTCCGTCATTGTTGCCTTTGTTATTGACGGTAAAGGCAGTAACGCCCGAAGTATTCGGTTTGACTAGGTTACGGCTGTAGATGTTCTGGCCCAGGAAATCAATGGTATTGTCTTTCATGATTTCCAGATCCTCCTTCTTTACAAATGAGAGATCAATGCCTTTTGATTTAATGGCTTCCACAAAGTCCTCTTTGTAATAGCCGAGAATGGCGGGATCCAGGACCCAATCATTGCAGAAGTAATCGCAGTATTTTACAGCCTGAATGTATTCCGGCGTATCATAGAGCGACTGCGACGGTCCGGCTCCCTGTACGATGCCTATTTTGGCTTTGAGTTTCAGCTTTCTGAATTCTCTGATGGCCTTGGCATTGCATACCATCATGTTATAGCCGCAATGGGCATAATCCTGCAGGTTATTTTTTTCATTAGGCGGATAGTTACCTACCAGATAATCACAATAGGCATTGTGATTAGGTTCATTGACCGTCACATACAGAGGTATGCGGTCGCCATAATGTTTAAACACTACTGAAGCATAGTAGGCAAACTCATCGCTGACACCGTCATAGCACCAGCCGCCCTTTCTGCCGATGTAATCCGGAAGATCATAGTGTACCAGTGTCACATTCGGAACGATGCCGTACTTTTCACATTCATCCAGAACCTTATCGTAGAACTGTAAGCCTTTTTCGTTAACTATGCGGTCTTCTTTTGGAACGATGCGGCTCCAGGAGATGGAAAAGCGGAAGGTATTCTGATTGCCTTCTGCCATCATTCTTATGTCTTCAGCATAGTGATGATAGAAATCACAGGAGACATCACCGGTAATACCGGTCTCATTGGCTTCACTGTGACAGAAATTATCCCAGATGCTTGCTCCCTTGCCATCTTGGTTCCAGGCACCTTCAGCCTGGTAGGCGGCGGAAGCACTTCCCATCAGCATTTTTTCCTTCATACTGTTTCTCCTAAATGTTATCTATTGGGAACATCGGTCTCATTACCTTCTTGAAAGGCAGATGAGCCGTATCCTGTAAGGTTGGTCCGTTCGTCAGAGACATTACATAGAAAGCTGCAATGCTCTTGAGATACGGGAAAATGTAACCCTGTTTGACGACTGTTACATCGTAGTCGGCCGGATCAACACCGGCATATTCGAACTGGAACCGGCTCATGTATGAGTGAGCCTGGTTCTGAACTATCACATCAACCGGCGTACCGTCGACGTTGATCAGAATGGTTTCACCGACAATGGTGATATCCGGAACTTCACCGAAGGTATAGTCCACAGCCATCTGGGCTTTTTTCTTTACTGTGACCTTAAGGGGAACCGGTTCGCTCATTTCATCATGACCGACACCCAGGTTTATTTCAGCCTTATCGCCTTCTTTCAGAGGCAGCAGCTGTTCGTATGTAACAGGATCATTAATGGCCGCAAACAGGAAACTCTTCTTCAGATCCTTTTCAGCCAGTACCTGTCTTAAGACATAGGTATTCCAGCTCATGGCCCCACTTGTAGCATTATCGCCGCTGTCAGTGATCACACACGGACCGCCCTCAAATTCCAGCGTCATTTTCAGAGCTTCATCAGGCTGAGCTGTCAGACCGGTATAGTGGAATTCGTGTCTCTTATTCCAGACATATTCAGCCAGTTCGTCAGCCTTTTCTTCAGCGTACTGCTGATCAGCAGCGGTAGCCGGAGTTACGACGATACCGCAGCCGGCAACTTCAGAATCATGTCTGATATAGCCTACATGCCATGAAGCAGACAGGATCCTTGGATCCTTTTCCATTTCATCCATATACTTATTGATTGTCTTTACCGGTTCATCAGTGGAAACGGACTGTTCTCCGCCTAATATCAATGGCAGTTTTCGATAGACTGCATGAATGTTCTGGCGGTTGCGGCACAGCTCTATTAACATCTTCATGGTCTGCTTCTTGCTAGGCTCCATGTCGGTATGCGGTGATTCGCGGTAGCTGCGGCAGATCTGTGTAGCTTCAACATATTCCTTACAGAGGTTGCCATGCGGGTCACAGCAGACCACGATCGGAACATAAGGTCCCACGATCTTTCTGACTTCCCATAAGATATGGTGGTCACCGGAACCAAGTCCTTCAACCTCAGATGCCCCATGCAGATGCAGCCAGATGCCGTCTATTTCATTTAAATGCTCTCTTACTGTTTCAAGCATGCAGGATTCAATGTAATCAAAGGTATTTCTCTTGATCACACCGGAACTGCCGGCATTGGCATAGATGGCACCGATGCCTTCCACACCTTCCCGTGCCAGCACGTCATCAACTTTTGACTTTCTGATGCACTCCTCGCCAAAAGCGATATCATACACCGTTATGTCATTTCTGAGTGGAACATGTTCATTTGATTCAGTAGTAAAAAAGCCAACAAGTATTTTCATATTACCCTCTTAAATGTTATCGATTGGAAACATCGGTCTCATTATTCTTCTGAACGGCAGATGAGCCGTATCCTGTAATGTCGGTCCGTCAGTCAGGGACATGACATAGAAAGCTGCCCTTTCCTTTAAAAGCGGGAAGATATATCCCTGTTTGACAACTGTTACGTCATAGTCTTCCCAGTTAACACCGGCATATCTGAAGCATGATTCATAAATGTATGAATTATGATTGTTCTGAACTATTACATCAATATCCGTACCGTCAACGTTAACCAGTACCGTATCACCGGTTATGGTAACATCATCGGTAGCACCGAAACCGTTGGCGATTACCAGCTGACCATGATTCTTAACTGTAACGTCAAGCTCAACAGCCTTGCTCATCTCATCACGGTCAACCCCCAGTGAAATATGAGCCTTCTCACCGTCTTCTAGCGGCAGCAGCTGATCAACGGTCTTAGGATCGTTAATGGCGGCAAACAGAAAACTCTTCTTCAGATCCTTAACAGCCAGTACCTGTCTTAAGACGTAGGTATTCCAGCTCTTGGCACCGCTGGTGGCATTGTCACCGGAGTCAGTGATAACACACGGTCCGCCGTCAAATTCCAGCGTCATTTTCAGCGCTTCATCAGGCTGAGCCGTAGTTCCGGTATAATGGAACTCATGTCTCTTATTCCAGACATATTCAGCCAGCTCGTCAGCCTTTTCCTCAGCGTACTGCTGATCATCAGCTGTAGCCGGTGAAACAACGATACCGCAGCCTGCGACATCGCAATCGTGTCTGATATAGCCGACATGCCATGATGCACTTAATATTCTTGGATCCTTTTCCATTTCATCCATGAATTTATTGATGGACTTTACCGGTTCGTCAGCCGATACTGACTGTTCGCCGCCTAATATCAACGGCAGTTTACGGTAAACCGCATGGATGTTCTGGCGGTTACGGCACAGATCTATTAACATTCTCATGGTCAGTTTCTTTGATTCCATGGAATCGGTGTGCGGAGATTCACGGTAGCTGCGGCAGATCTGAACATTCTCTACATATTCCTGACATAAGTTGCCATGCGGGTCACAGACCACTACGATCGGAACATATGGTCCCAAGATCTCTCTTACAGTCTTCAGAATATGATGGTCACCTGACCCAAGGCCTTCCACTTCAGAAGCCCCGTGCAGATGCAGCCAGACACCGGCGATCTCATTTTTATGTTCGCGGGCTGTTTCCGCAAAACATGATTCAATGTAATCAAATGCGTTTCTCTTAACTACACAGGCAGCTCCGGCATTGGCATAGATAGCCGGAATGGCTTCTACTCCTTCTTCTGCCAGAACATCATCAACCAGACACTTTCTAACGCACTCGTCACCGAAAGCGATGGTATAGCCTGTTATGTCAGTCTTAACGGGAATATTCGCATTTGATTCTGTGGTAAAGAAACCAACCATTATTTTCATAGCTATTCATTCCTTCCTAAATATCGTCTATTGGAAACATTGGACGCATGATACGTTTAAAACCTATTCTTCTGGTATCTTGCAGTGTTGGACCATCTGTCAGTGCCATGATGGATAACTTCCCCTTTTCCTTAAGATCAGGGAAGATATAACCCTGTTTTACTACGATGATATCGTAGAAATCCCAGTCAAGACCGGCAGCCCTGAACTGATGTTTCTCACACATGCTGGAACGCCTGTTAACCAGTGAAATGTAAATCGGCCTGTCCTTTACCTTCAGCAGCAGGTTTTCTCCTTCGACCTTATCAGGATCACCCAGAGACATGCCCATGATGATACCTCTGCTCTGTAATGCCACCTCAACATGTACTTTTGCGGAATAATCATCAATGCCGATACCGATGCTCAGATTCATTTCCTGCCCGCGTTCAAGCTCACAGGCTTTGGTGAAAGCTGTAGGATCATTGAGATCAGTTATAAGTACCGTTTTGTCCAGCTGTTCCAGAGACAGGAATTTTCTGAGCATCACCGTATTGTAACCATTGGCCCCAGAACCGATGTTATCACCTGAATCGGTAATGAATACCGGTTTGCCCTCAAATTCAAGGGCCGCAGTTACTGCCTCATCAGTTTCCATCGTAAGACCGGTATAATTGAACTGATGTCTCATTCCGAAAATAATATCTCTTAATTCATCTGCACATTTCTGCGCATATGACAGATATTCCTCACGGGAAGGAACAGCGACAATACCGCTGCCGGCACAGTCACAGTCATGACGCAGATAGCCTACATGCCAGGAAACGGAAAGCAGTCTATCATCTTTTTCATATTTATTCAGTATTCTGTTGAAAGTACGGATCGGTTCATCAGTAGAAACGCTCTGTTCTCCGCCGATGATGATCGGGACTTTCGAATAGACGGCATGAATGTTTTGCCTGTTCTTCAGCAGTCTGCACAGCAGTCTGGCAACATGCTTCTTTGTCACAACGGAATCAGTATGAGGTGATTCTCTGAAGCTTCTCAGAATCGTACAGCTTTCCACGTATTCTCTGGTCAGGTTGCCGTGAGGATCACAGGATACCGCAATGGGCAGATACGGTCCGACTATCTTTCTGATTTCCCTCAGAATGGCATGGTCGCCGGAACCAGTTCCTTCGACCTCGCTGCCTCCATGCAGAAACAGACATATGCCATCAGCATCGGAAATGTGTTCTCTGACTTTTCCCGTGAACAGCGACAGAATATAGCGGAAGGTTTCAGCAGTTATGACTCCTGAAGGTCCGCTGCGGACATACGCAGCCGGTATGACCTCAATTCCTTCCCGGGCAAAAACGTCACCAACTTGACATTTTCTAATGCATTCAGCCCCAAAGGCTACATCATAATCAGCAATCGTATTTCTGTTGGGCACGTGTTCATTGGATTCCGTGGAAAACATTCCGACGATAACTTTCATTTTCTTTCTCTCTTTTAAATATTGTCGATTGGAAACATCGGACGCATGATCCTCTTGAACTTCAGGTTAGCTGTATCCTGAGGAGTAGCGCCATCGGTCAGGGACATGACATTGCCGACACCCTTGGCCTTTAATTCAGGGAAGATGTATCCCATCTTGACGACGATCACATCATAGTCATCCCAGTTAATGCCGCCGGCGATGAACTGGTGTTCTTCGCACATGACGGTACGGTAGTTGGCAACGTTGATGTCGATCGGCAGTCCGTCAACGGATACCAGTACGGTATAGCCCGGAACGGAACTGTGGTCATGCATCATGTAGCCTCTTAATTCGCCCTTGGCCTTAACTGTTACGTCAAGAGCCACCGGCAGGCTGTTTTCATCTTTATTTATACCGAGGTTGATATGAACCTTATCCCCTACCTTGAAGGTATTGAGATAATCATATGTCTTCGGGTCATTGATATTGGCAAACAGGAAACTCTTCTTTAATTCCTTTAAGGCCAGTACCTGACGCAGAATGTAGGTATTGGTACCAGGAGCACCGGAAGTGGTATTGTCACCTGAGTCGGTAATGAAGAATGGCTTGCCTTCGGCATCCAGCGCCATCTGTAAAGCTTCAGCAGGTCTGGCAGTAATTCCTGTATAGTGGAATTCATGTCTCTTGCTCCAGACATATTCGGCCAGTTCGTCAGCTTTCTCTTCGGCATACTGCTGATATTCACCGGAGCTAGGAACGACTACGATACCGCAGCCGGCTACCGGCGTATCATGACGGATATATCCGACATGCCAGGAAGCACTTAAGATCTTTGGATCCTTTTCCATCTGATCCAGATATTTATTTATGGTCTTTACCGGTTCGTCAGCGGATACTGACTGCTCACCGCCTAAGATCAGCGGCAGTTTACGGTAAACGGAATGAATGTTCTTTCTGTCTTTAATCAGATCGCATAAGATCTGAGCTCCCCATTTCTTGGTTTCATCAGCGTCGGTATGAGGAGATTCACGGTAGCTTCTGATGACAGTGCAGGCTTCAACATATTCCTTACACAGGTTACCATGAGGGTCGCAGATGACCACGATCGGCAGATATGGTCCAACAACTGCTCTTAAGGACTTTATGATATGATGGTCGCCTGAGCCTAAGCCGTCAACCTCGGAAGCACCATGCAGATGCAGCCAGATACCGTCAATCTCATTGATGTGATCTTTAGCGGTATTCACAAAGTAGGTCTCCAGATAATCAAATGTTTCTCTTTTGATCACACCGGAAGCACCGGCAGAAGCATAAATTGAAGGAATTACTTCAACACCGTTTTTCTCAAAAATATCTCCTACTCTGGATTTACGCACACAGTCAGCACCGAAGCCGATATCATAGTTGGTAACATCGTTTTTAACATCAGTATTGGCGTTTGATTCAGTAGCGAAATAACCTATCATTACTTTCATACTGGTAATACCTCCTAGATCTCATCGATTGGGAACATTGGTCTCATGATCCTCTTGAACGGCAGCTTCTTGGTGTTCTGAATTGTCGGTCCGTCTGTTAAACTCATGACCCAGAAACGGTTGTTATTGGTGAACATCGGATAGTTGTAGCCGACCTTGATGATGATGACATTGTACTGAGTATGGTCAATACCGGCATACTTGTACTGAACTTCTTCCCTCATTGCCTGACGGTTGTTGGCAACCATGATGTCGATTGGTGTACCGACAACATTTACCAGTACGAAGTTACCGAAGACGGCAACGTTATCAGGATTGCTGAGAGAGATTGAACGGACGATGTCGCCTTTTGACTTGACGCAGACATCAAGCTCAACGGCCTTTGACATTTCATCATGATCCTGGCCTAAGGCAATGTGCGTAACAGTTCCTTCAGCCAGATCTTTTAACTTCTCATATGAAGCAGGATGATTGATCGTTGCGAATAATACTTTTTTCTTTAAATCCTTAACAGCTAGTACCTGTCTTAAGACATAGGTATTCCAGCCAGAAGCACCTGAAGTGGTATTGTCACCTGAATCCGTTAATGATACCCAGTCCTGTTCACTTTCCAGAACCATTCTTAAGGCATCCTCAGGTTCAGCGGTTAAGCCTGTATAGTGGAATTCATGTCTCTTGTTCCAGACATATTCAGCCAGTTCATCAACTTTCTTTTCGCAGTACTGCTGGTCTTCAGTGTTCTGAGGAACGACTACGACGCCGCAGCCGGCAACATCCGTGTCATGACGGATGTATCCGACATGCCATGAAGCACTTCTGACTCTCGGATCCTTTTCCATTTCATCCATGTATTTATTGATTGAGGCAACAGGTTCATCAGTTGATACAGACTGTTCACCGCCTAAGATCAGAGGCAGCTTTCTGTAGCAGCTGTAGATGTTCTGTCTGTTTTTCATTAAGTCAACCAGCATTCTGGAAACGATGAATCTGGTTTCGGAAGCGTCAGTATGCGGTGACTGACGGTATGAACGGATGATATTGATCCGGTCTGTGTATTCCTTGCAGAGGTTGCCGTGAGGGTCACAGGCAACAGCGATAGGAACATATGGTCCCACGATCTTTCTTAATGCCCATAAGATAGCATGGTCACCTGAACCAAGTCCTTCTACTTCAGAAGCACCGTGCAGCATCAGGTAAATACCATCTATTTCGTTAAGATGTTTCTTAGCGGCATTTTCAAATTCCTTCAGAATGAAATCAAAGGTGTTTCTTTCAATGACACCGGCAGCACCGGCACTGGCATAGATAGCAGGAATGATCTCGATTCCATTGCTTTCAAATACTTCTCTGACTTCCATCTTATTGATGAGGTCTTCCCCATAGTGAACTTCAAAATCCTTGATATTGCTCAGATGAGGAATATTGGCATTAGCTTCATTGATAAATGTTCCGATTAATACTTTCATGTTTATATGTTCCTTTCTATTTTTCTCTTATTAAGATTATTCTGGTAGCTATATAGCTGACAGAAATTGCTATGGCAGCGGCGATGGCAGCTATGAATACATAGTGGAAACCGCCATTATTGTCGATGAAGAAGACAAATGTCAGCAGTCCCGGACAGCCGCCCTGTACAAAGGTACGCAACCCGAAGATACCGGCGAACAGTCCTGAACAGACAGCACCGATAGCAGTCCCGATAAAGGCCCTTGGTCTGGTGATCAGGGCACCGTACATTGCCGGTTCCGTAACACCGCATAGCCCGGTAACTCCAAATGATGAGATCAGAGCTTTCTGAGCCTTATCCTCTATGGTTGAAGCGACAGCTAAGGCGCTGGCTCCTACGCACAGATTGGAAATAAATCCCATTGGTCCGGTAACCGGGTTGTATCCGACTTCAGTGATCAGCTGAATACCGATCGGAGCCAGAGCTTTATCGACACCCAGCATTACCATGTACGGATAGGCAGCACACAGTAACGGCTGAGCAATGAATCCTAATTTATCGTTAAACCACAGCACACCCTGAGCCACATAAGCACTCAGCGTATTGCCTATAGGTCCTAAAAACGCAAGAGTAACCGGGGCTGTAACAATCATTACCGCCAGCGGTTTGACAAAGAACTTGATGACCTGAGGAATGACCTTTTCCATCAGTTTGTCAACGTAGTACATGAATATGACACCCAGTATTACCGGCATGATGGAGCTGGCATAGTTTACCTGCGGGATCGAAATGCCGAAGATATTGGTGATGGCACCGCTCTTGTAGGTATTACCGATCATTAAGGCACCAAGTACCATACCCATGATCGGCTGCAGTTTTAACTGCTGACACGTCGTATAGCCGATATATACCGGCAGAAATGAAAATCCCGCTTCAAACAGTGCAGTCATGAAATAAGCGGTTCCGCTGTCCATGGATACACCAAAATAGTTGACCAGAAGGTTTCTGACCGCCAGGATCAGTCCTCCGATGACTAATGCGGGAATTATCGGAAAGAATATTGGAGCAACAAAATTGCCGAACTGACTCAGGTAATACTTAACGTTATGAGGTTCATCGTCCTTTTCCAGAGGTTCGTTATAAATAGGTTCATTGTTTACATCCCATTCAGCTTCCTGCAGGAAGGCTTCAAAGGCTTCATTTACGGTCGGGCCGATAATAAGCTGGACCTGATGTCCCTTATTGACAAAACCGGCACACCCCGGTACCTCTCTGAGCAGTTCCTCGTTAACATCTGCTTTATGCTTGTAGTTGACACGAATGCTTCTGGTGCACTTGCTGACATGGATGAAGTTATCTCTGCTGCCAAGTGCTTCTATAGCCTTTACGGCGAAGTCTTTGTATTCGCTCATAGACGTCTCCTTTCCTTCGGCGGTTCAAGGGACTGTATTCCCCGAGTTGTTATGTTATATTTTGTTATTTTACAATTATATTTTCACATATGTTATACATTACGGCAAGATATTCGCCGTATTTTATACCACCATTTGTTAATTGTTGTTATAGTTTTTGTTAAAGTTCGTCGAATAGATATGTTGTTTTGAATTATTTACTGATACTGTTTTTCTTATCTGTAAAGGTAAACTCAGGCATGTTGCTGCCGGCAAGCTCTTTGTCTATTTTCGCAATCTCTGATTTTGACTGCGAGAAAACACCTTTGACGTAAAGAACGTATAGAACGAGCAGAACGATTCCCACTATCATCATCACGATCGGATTGCCTGCATTTTCGTTATTAAGTGACTGTCTGGTCATGAAATAGAACCATACTACAAATAAAGTCAGGATTACAGTGAAGATGGCGTTCGGGACTCTTTTTTCCTTTTTGCTCAGATGCTTGAGTTCGTATCTTTTCAGCTGAAGATACATCTCATCATTGCTGGGATGATATTTCTTAATGAACTCCTCTACTTCTCTCTTCATCCGCTTGTCAGCTTCGCGGTAAACCGGGAGTTCCTTATAACTTTCATATTTCTTTTCTGCCATAAAACTGTCCTACCTGAAAAATCTGTTTAAAATGAAATCAGCCAGATACGGTAACTTCCAGAATCTGTACTGCAATGCTGAATAAAGGCTGTAAATAAATACAACGATAACGACTACGGCAACTACTGAAGACAGCAGCGTGACAAGACCCAGTAATGGAGTAACTACTCTCGCCAGCAGAGACAGTGCCGTAATGATGATATTGAAGAACATGGACATGAAGCAGAACTGCAGACAGTATAATTTGACCATATTGCTTTTCTTTTCAAAAGCTGCAACGGCAATCAGGATCAGCGTTGCAAAATAGGCAAATCCTGAATAAACCATGCTCAGAAGTCCCGGCAGCAGATAAGCTACTACAACTACTAAATTGGCTGGAAGATCAAAATAAGATGATTCATGCTTATTGAATGTCACGAAATCTCCGAATAAATTCATAATCCTGTCCTTTCCGGCAAAACACTGTCTGCCTCAGATATGTTCATTATCTATAAAAGGTCTCCTTCTAGAAAAGAGACCTTTTATTTAAATACTTATTAAATTATTAAGCTTCTTTCTTCTTAGTGATAGTTAATAATATCTTTGCAGCTACGAATGATACTACTGTAGTAACAGCTGCTACTAAGATGGCAAGGAACATGTACTTGGCATTACCATTAGTGTCAATGAAGAATACTAATGTTAACCAGCCTGGGCAGCCGCCCTGAACGAATGTTCTTAAGCCAACGATACCGGCAATTAAACCACCAACTGCAGCACCGATTGCTGTACCAGCTAAGGCGATAGGCTTTGTTAATAAGCCGCCGTAGAATGCAGGTTCAGTAACACCACACAGAGCAGTAACACCGAATGAAGAAATCATACCTCTCTTCTCAACGTCGTTCTTGATTTCAGAAGCAACAGCTAAGCAAGAGCCGCCTACTGCGATGTTGGATACGAAGCCCATTGGTGCAGTTACTGAGTTGTAACCTAAATTAGCCAGTAATTCGATACCGATTGGAGATAAGCCCTTGTCTAAGCCGATCATAACCATGTATGGATATAACATAGACAGGATTGGCTGAGCTAACCAGTTAGCCTTTGCAGTGATCCACTGAGCGAATGTTGCGATGTAGCCTGATAACATTGCTCCGAATGGGCCAATCAGCAGTAATGTAACTGGAACTACGATGATCATAGTTAAGATTGGTACTACGAAGAATGATACTGCTTCAGGAATAACTCTGTTCCAGAACTTGTAGATTGGAGCCATGAATAAGCAGCCAAGTAATACTGGTAATACTGTTGAGCCATAGCTTGTCTGAGTTACAGGGATACCGAAGATATCAGTTACCTGTGGTAAGTAGCTTGACAGTAAGATACCGCCGAGCATACCGCCAAGGATAGGCTTGATTCTTAACTGGTCAGCAGTCTGCCAGCCAATGTAGATTGGCAGGAAGTTGAAGCCGCCGTTGAAGATTGCCATAACCATCCAGTATGTGCCGCCTTCGAACTTCATTCCGAAGTAGTTCATTAACAGGTTACGGAATGCTAAGATCATACCGCCAACTATCATAGCTGGTACAACTGGCATCATGATTGGAGTCATGAATGTACCGAACTGGTTCAGAACCCAGAGGATGTCCTTCTTAACTGGTTCATCATCGATTGGATCATCAGCGCCTGCAGGAGCCACGCCGCCTTCTTTCCAGCCAGATACATCCAGGAATTCATAGTATGCATCACGAACGTTTGGTCCGATGATGATCTGATACTGCTTGTTAGCAGGCTTTGGAACTAAACCGGCTGAACCTGGTAAGTTCTTTAATGCTTCTTCATCAACCTTGCTCTTGTTAGCGTAGTTGATTCTTAATCTGGTTGCACAGTTAGTAACATATGTAATGTTTTCTAAACCGCCAAATGCTTCTAGAGCCTTTTCGCATAATTCTCTATACTTTCCCATAAAAACTTTTTCCTCCTATTTTTCTTAGAAAGTTATTGTGTTCTCTGATTCAAGTTATTTCTGGCATATGTGTCTAGAATTCAATGGCAGAAACATGCAACCCGATTTCAGAGTGTCATCCGGAAGATCCGGTATGATTGCAGATTTCTAACAAAACCACTAAATGATAAAGTTTGTTACATTTTGAAAAGTTAACCGCTATCATCTGTTATGTTTTGTTATTTTATGTCATTATAATCCCATAACCGCATTTTATAGTCAAGCAAAGTTGAACGATTTTTCATAAATTTCACGTAATTTTCTCACACAATGTTAAACTTTTGTTAAATTTTGCTACAAATACGTCTCTATAGCGCTTTCATATGTTAACCTTTATCAGAACATAACACGAATTATGGGATTGCTAACACAATTTGTCCTTTTTTTAACAAACAAAAAAAGAATATGCCAGCATATTCTTTTCTACATTACGATTTCAAGCCGAGGATGTATTGCTCTTATTTTTCTTAACAGTTTTTCAGCATGTTTCAGGTCCCCGTTCTCGGTTTCCTCAACTGTCAGATAGATATGTTCATCATCATCCGTTGTCAGTAACAGTATCTTTTCCCGATAGATCGGAGCCCCGCAGCACTGTCTTAACTGTCGGGATCCTTTTATCAGTTCAATTTTGTTAAGGTCATTTACAGGACAGTAATACCATTTCAGACCCTTTCTGGTGAAAAAGCTGTTTTCACCGTAATAGATGTATCCGTATTTATCCTTCTTCCTGAAGTCGCTGTCTATCTCAGGATCCTTACCCTTCTGATATAACATCATGTCTTTCATATGATTTCTCCTATAGCTGATATCTGGCCAGCATTAACAGTATTACAAACATTACGATTGCGTAAATGCCCCAGCCTTTTTCCGTTTTCCAGCGGTATACTACAAAGGACATGAAATAGCTCATTACTGCTGACAGCACAAAACATGCTATATGTCCGTATAAGGCATTATAGTCGATCAGAGCCTTCATGGCTGACAATGACATTGTCAGATAAAACATCAGAAACAGGATCGCCCAGTGCATGCGAATCTCCTTTTTCTGGTCGGCAGTATATATTACATTTCCCTTTTCATCATATTGGTATTGCGGTTTTTCGCCCATAACATCATCCTCTTATAACTTGATTTTACACATTCAACTGATTCAGTCAACTTTATTGATTTCCATGACGACGGCCTGATATGGTTTCAGTTCAACATTAATGCCGTCCTTTTTCAGTTCGTCATAGTTATTCAGTATTATTTCTCCATATTTGATCCATTCAGGGAGAACATACTTTACGGTCTTCTTACTGAAGTTGCCGACCACAAATAATGTGGTGTTATTATATTCACGGCTGTAGGCAATTATCTTCTTATTGCTGTGATCAAATTCTCTGGTCTTGCCGTAAATGGCTGCGTCATTGTTTTTCTTGATTTTAAGCAGTTTCTGATAGTAACGGTAAATCGATCTGTTATTGTTGAGATCCTTTTTAACGTTTATATCCTGATAATGCTTATTAACACTCTGCCAGGTTTCATGTCCCTTATTGAAACCGCCGTTAACCGAATCATTCCAAGGCATCGGTACGCGGCTGTGGTCTCTGGCCCCATACTTTATGAAGTTAAAGGCCATCTTTTCCGGCATGCCATAGCTGCGCATCAGATCGTAGACAAAGTGACTGACCGGGTCCTTCATTTCATCAATGCTTTGAAAATCACTGTTAACGAAACCTATCTCCTGACCCATGTAGATAAACGGAATGCCAAAACCCATATATGTGATGGTCGCCAGCATGGTAGCAGCTTCATAACGGTAATGCTCAGTATCTATGGAGAAACGGTTAACACATCTTGGATTGTCGTGGTTTTCCAGTACCAGGGTGTTCCAGGCGTCCTTATAGTTTGCAGTCTGCGGCTGTAACAGTCCTTTCTTGAACTGCAGCAGGTCAAATGGCTTCCAGAAGAACTTTTTGCCGCCGATATTATCGGAATCCAGATGGGCAAAGTTAAAGATGGTATCAAGTTCATGATTCTCTTCCTTAACGTACTCATGAGCATCCTTTTCAGACGGATGGAATGACTCTCCTACAGTATAGCTGTCATACAGTGACAGAGCCTTTTCATTGAGTTCCTGCAAAAATTCGTGCATGCGCGGTCCGTCTATATAATACTGTGCGCCTTTCTGGAAGGCATTTCTCTGATGGTCATCCTGGATCGGATAAACCTTGGAGAACATGTTGAAGACGTCAAAGCGGAAACCGTCTACGCCCTTGTCCATCCAGAAATTAAGAATGTCGATTATTTCCTGTCTGACGGCCGGATTTTCCCAGTTCAGGTCAGCCTGTTCAACACAGAAAAGATGCAGGTAGAATTCATCTGTATCCCCTATTCTCTCCCAGGCACTGCCGGTAAAGGATGATGCCCAGTTGCTTGGAGGCAGAAGCTTATCCCCTTTTCTTTTTCCCTTTCTGATTATGTAATAATCACGGTACGGTGAATCAGGAGATTCAAGAGCCTGTTTAAACCACGGATGTTCTATTGAAGTATGGTTTATGACCATGTCCATGATGACTTTCAGATCTCTTTTATGGCATTCTTCCAGCAGCCTGTCAAAATCAGCCATGGTTCCGAATTTCTCATCAATATCCCTGTAGTCACTGATATCATAGCCATAGTCATAGTCAGGAGACTTATACAACGGCGAAAACCAGATCGCGGTCACACCAAGATCCTTTATGTAATCAAGTTTGGAAATGATGCCTTCAATGTCACCCCAGCCGTCATTATTGCTGTCAAGGAAACTGAACGGATAGATCTGATATACTACTGCATTCTTATACCACTGTGTCTTCATTATTGTTAACCTCGTTCTTATAAATATTATATCTTAACCACAGAAAAAGAGAGGTATATTTCAACCTCTCTTTATTTCGACCTTTATCTATTCCGCAATATCAGCATCGAAATCCCGGTTATCGCCCTCAGCGGCAACCAGTGACTGCAGGCGTGATTCTTCTTCGCTTTCCTGAGCAAGTCTTTCGGCTTTCAGGCGGCGTGCTTCTTCAGCTCTGCGCTTGATTTCAATTGTTGATTCACGTACAGCGTCAGTACCTGTACCGGCAGGGATCTTCTTACCGATAATGACGTTTTCCTTCAGACCTCTTAAGACATCGATCTTACCGTTAACTGCGGCATCGGTTAATACCTTTGTAGTTTCCTGGAAACTTGCTGCTGATAACCATGAATCGGTCTCTACTGATGACTTGGAAACGCCAAGCAGGATCGGCTTGAACTTGGCTGGCATACCGCCGTTAAGCAGTACGTCACCGTTGAGTTCAGTAATCTTTCTCTTACTGATCTGTGTTCCCTTGGCAAGTTCTGTATCACGGCCGTCTTCGATAATGACCTTACGTAACATCTGAGTGATCATGATCTCCAGATGCTTGTCGGAAATATCGATACTCTGGCTGTGGTAAACCTTCTTGACTTCTTTCAGGATATAATTCTGAACAGCTTCAACACCGGCTACATCGATCAGTTCCTTAGGATTGACCTGACCTTCAGTCAGTTTATCTCCGGCCTGAACAAATGTTCCGACTTTGATCCATGAACGGATAACCTGAGTTGGATCGACCTTGTGATCGAATGTCTCAGCTTCTTCTTCGTTGGTTCCTGCTCTCTTGAGAGTAATGGTTGTACCGCCCTTGTCGTTTGGTGCAATTGCCACTACTTCACCATCAAATCTGGCTATGACTGCTGGATGCTTAGGACAGCGTGCTTCAAATAACTCTTCAACACGCGGTAAACCCTGGGTAATATCGCCTTCTGCATTGGCGACACCGCCGGTATGGAAGTTTCTCATGGTCAGCTGAGTACCTGGCTCACCAATTGACTGGGCAGCCATGATACCGACAGCTTCACCGTTTTCAACTAACTTACCGGTAGCCATGTTACGGCCGTAACACTTACGGCAGATACCATTTTCGCTCTTACATACAAAGGCATTCCTGATCAGGACTTCCTTGTATCCGGCAGCTACGATTCTCTGAGCTTTGTTTTCATCGATGAATTCATCATCCGCAACGATCAGTTCACCTGTTTCAGGATCAATAATATCCTGCTTGCTGTATCTTCCTACCAGTCTTTCATATAATGTTTCAATTACGGTACCGGCCTTACGGTCAACGATATCGCTTACCAGATAGCCGTCTTCAGTGTAGCAGTCATCTTCGACAACAACTACGTCCTGGGCAACGTCTACCAGTCTTCTGGTCAGATAACCTGATGATGCAGTCTTTAAGGCTGTATCGGTCAGACCTTTTCTGATACCGTGTGAAGCGATAAAGAACTCGTTTACGGTCTGTCCTTCACGGAAACATGAATAGATTGGTACTTCAATAATAGATCTCTGATAACCCTTGGCACTCTTAGCCTGTGTCGGCTTACTCATCAAGCCACGCAGACCAGCCAGCTGGGACAGGTTATCCTTGTTACCACGGGCACCTGATACCATCATCATGTTGATAGGATTCTTCTTAGGCAAATCAGCCATCAGTTCGTTAACGGTAGTCGTCTTGATGCCGTCCCATAAGGCCATCAGGCTTCTTTCCCATTCAGGCTCTGTTAACAAGCCTCTGTGATAGAGCTTTAACAGTTTTTCGGCCTGAACTTTACCCTCGTCTACATATTTATGCTTGTTAGGGGAAACTCTGATGTCGTTTAAGGAAATGGTCATGCCGGCTACGGTTGAATACTTGAAGCCGTTATCCTTGATCTTATCAAAATATACGAAGGTCTGGTCTTCACCATGGTATGGCTTGCCGTCATCATGAGCCTGATGAGATTCGGTATTGGCGTATCTCTTGTAGACTTCAGCGATGATGGCTCCCAGGTCTTTTTTCTTAACCGGACTGTTCAGCGGTAAGTTTCTGATGTATTCCCTGATGTCTGTTCCGTAATCGACAAAGTACTTGTCGGCCAGCTTGACGTTCCAGCCGTCTTTTACTTCGTTGACATATGGGAAATCAGCCGGGAAGACATTGTTGAAGATGATCTTTCCAACAGTCGTGATTAAGTATTTCTCATTCTGTTCTTCGGTGAAGAAGGACTTCTTGAGAGATTTTGCTCTTAAGGCAATACGTGTATGCAGATGGGTCTGCTTTTCATCATAAGCCATTAAGACTTCGTCAACATCCTTATATACACGTCCTTCACTGTCGCCATATCTGGTCCATAATTCAGCTGAAGCTTCGTCGCCTAAGCTTCCGTATCTTTCAGCTTCCTCATAGAATTCTTCTCTGGTTTCTTCCATGGTCAGGTAGAAGTTACCGAGCACCATGTCCTGTGAAGGTGTAACGATAGGCTGTCCATCCTTAGGGGAAAGAATGTTGTTAGAGCCTAACATAAGGATCTTGGCTTCAGCACAGGCTTCTTCACTTAATGGTACGTGAACGGCCATCTGGTCACCGTCGAAGTCGGCGTTGAATGCCGGACATACTAACGGGTGCAGTCTGATGGCACGTCCTTCAACCAGCTTAGGCATAAAGGCCTGAATACCTAAACGGTGAAGAGTCGGTGCTCTGTTCAGAAGTACCGGATGATCCTTGATTACTTCTTCAAGAATATCCCATACTCTGTCGTCACCTTTATCAATCAGCTTTTCAGCAGTCTTGGAGTTGGTAGCTATTTCCTGATGTACCATTTCGTTGATAACGAATGGTCTGAACAGAACGATAGCCATTTCTCTTGGTAATCCACACTGATACATCTTCAGATCCGGTCCGACAGCGATAACGGAACGTCCTGAGAAGTCAACACGCTTACCTAACAGATTCTGTCTGAATCTGCCCTGCTTACCTTTCAAGCTGTGTGACAGTGATTTTAAGGCTCTGTTATTAGAACCAGTTACAGGCTTGCTTCTGCGGCCGTTGTCGATCAGGGCATCGACAGCTTCCTGCAGCATACGTTTTTCGTTCTGAACGATGATGCTAGGAGTACCGATTTCCAGTAACTTGTTAAGACGGTTATTACGGGTAATAATACGGCGGTATAAGTCGTTTAAGTCACTTGAAGCAAATCTGCCGCCATCCAGCTGTAGCATTGGACGCAGATCAGGAGGTATAACCGGTAATACCGTTAATACCATCCATTCAGGCTTCTGACCTGAATTTCTGAAGGCTGCCACTGTTTCCAGACGCTTGATCAGCTTTTTACGCTTTTCATTCTGGGAATCAGTATCAGAGAGCTGTCCGATCTCGGCAGTGATCTTCTGGTATTCCTGTTCAATGTCTACCTGCTCCAGCAGGGTCTTGATAGCTTCAGCACCGATCTTGGCGGTGAAGAACTTACGCTGGTCAAGCGCTTCGTTAACTTCCTTCGGTGTCATTACCTGTTTGTATTCCAGGCCGCTATCCTTTGGATCAGTTACGATCCACTTTACGAAATATACTATTTCTTCCAGTTCCTTTGGTGGAATGTTCAGTAACAGTGCCAGTCTGGAAGGAGTTCCCTTCAGATACCAGATGTGTGTTACAGGGGAAGCCAGCTGAATATGGCCCATTCTTTCACGTCTGACAGCTCTTCTGGTGATTTCGACACCGCATCTGTCACAGACGACGCCCTTGTATCTTACCTTCTTGTATTTTCCGCAGGCACATTCCCAGTCCTTGGTAGGTCCGAAAATCTTTTCGCAGAACAAACCATCTCTTTCAGGCTTCTGAGAGCGATAGTTCAGAGTTTCAGGTTTCTTGACCTCGCCATGAGACCACTCGAGGATCCTTTCAGGAGAAGCTAAACCGATCTGTATAGAAGCAACATCATTAATATTCATAATTTTTCCGTACCTCCTCTATACCTTTAAAAATCATAGTAGTCATCAGCACCGACAACGGCTGCTTCAGGGATTTCGTCATCCATTTCGAAGCCACTGCTGATATCATCAGTATCAACCTCATCAACTGGTTCACCAGCTGCGGCCGGAGTTCTCTTATCTTCCTCGTTCTGAGACAGGTCGATAACATTACCCTGGCTGTCCATGATTCTGACATCAAGAGCCAGAGCCTGGAGCTCGTGTGTTAATACTCTGAATGATTCACCTACGCTTGGATCAGGGATCGGTCTGCCTTTTGTGATAGCCTCATATGTTCTGTCACGGCCGGCAATATCGTCTGATTTGACGGTCAGGATCTCTGACAATGTGTAAGCGGCACCGTATGCCTCCAGAGCCCATACTTCCATTTCACCGAAACGCTGGCCGCCCTTCTGAGCTTTACCGCCCAGAGGCTGCTGTGTAACCAGTGAATAAGGTCCTGTTGCTCTGGCATGCAGCTTGTCGTCAACCATGTGAGCAAGCTTGATCATGTACATGACACCTACGGCAACTCTTTCGTCGAACGGTTCACCTGTCTGGCCGTCATATAATAATGTCTTGCCATCCGGTGAAGCATTTGTAGCTTCCAGAATTGCTTTCAGTTCCTCGTTGTTGATACCGTCGAATACCGGTGTTGCAAACTTGCAGCCCAGCTTTTCGGCAGCTAAGCCCAGATGGATCTCCAGTACCTGTCCGATATTCATACGTGACGGAACGCCGAATGGGTTCAGCATGATATCGATCTTGGTGCCATCTGGTAAGTATGGCATATCTTCTTCCGGTAAGATCTTGGCGATAACGCCCTTGTTACCGTGACGTCCTGCCATCTTGTCACCTTCAGAAATCTTACGTTTCTGAGCGATGTATACCTTGACGATGGCGCTGACACCAGGGTTCAGCTGAGCGTTGCTCTTACCACGGTAGAAAGTCTTGACATCCATTACAATACCGTCACCGCCGTGAGGCACCTTTAATGAACTGTCTTTGACTTCACGTGATTTCTCACCGAAGATAGCCAGTAACAGCTTCTCTTCAGGGGAAACTTCACTCTGTCCCTTAGGAGTAACCTTACCTACAAGGATGTCGCCTTCCTTGACTTCGGCACCGATCATTACGATACCTCTGGAATCAAGATAACGGCAGCTTGTTTCGGAAACGTTAGGAATGTCTCTGGTTATTTCCTCAGGGCCTAATTTCGTATCACGGCATTCAATTGAGTATTCCTCAATGTGAATGGATGTGAAAATGTCATCCTTGACCATTCTTTCTGACATGATGACAGCGTCTTCGTAGTTGAAGCCATGCCATGTCATGAAAGCGATCTTGACGTTCTGACCTAAAGCCAGTTCTCCATTTTCCATGGATGGACCGTCAGCCAGAATATCACCCTTGTCAATCTTTTCGCCTACTTCAACGATAGGTCTCTGGTTGACACAGGTGCCGGCATTGGAACGCATGAACTTGGATAAGTGATATTCATGGTCCTTGCCATTTTCATTAACAATGATCTTCATTGCGTCAACATAGGATACAATACCGTCTGCTTCCGCAATCAGGGCTCCGCCGGAGTCCTTGGCTACACGGTATTCCATACCGGTACCGACATTCGGTGAATGCGGCTTCAGCAGAGGAACGGCCTGACGCTGCATGTTGGCACCCATCAGGGCACGTGTGGCGTCATCGTTTTCCAGGAATGGAATACAGGCAGCTGCGACGGAAATGATCTGCTTAGGAGATACGTCGACCAGCTCGACTTCTTCCTTCGGCTTCATGATCGTTTCAGTCTGGTAACGGCATACACACTGGTCATTTGTTAAATAACCGTCATGTACTTCGTTAGCCTGGGCAATGATATAATCCAGTTCGTCATCGGCTGACAGATAGATTACATCATCCTTAACTTCCAGGGTTTCTCTGTCGACGATACGGTATGGTGTCTGAATAAAGCCGTATTCATTGACCTTACCATATGAAGTCAGATAGTTTATAAGACCAATGTTTGGTCCTTCAGGTGTCTCAATAGGACAGATTCTTCCATAGTGAGTGGCATGAACGTCACGTACTTCGAAGCCGGCTCTTTCTCTGGTTAATCCGCCAGGACCCAGAGCAGAAATACGACGCTTGTTTGTCAGCTCAGCCAGTGGATTCTGCTGGTCCATGAACTGAGACAGCTGTGAACTGGAGAAGAATTCCTTGATGGCTGATGATAAGGCACGGATATGAGTGATATTCTTCGGAGTCAGCTTGTCAATTTCAGTAATTGACATCTTTTCCTTGATATTCTTCTCAACTCTGCTTAAACCGATTCTGAACTGGTTCTGAATCAGTTCGCCAACTGTTCTTAACCTGCGGTTACCCAGCTGGTCGATATCATCAACGGTTCCGACATCATCCATCATGTTCAGCATGTATGAATACTGAGCATACATATCAGAGATGATGATGGTCTTCTTTAAGGTGAACGGATCAATACCGATTACCTTAACGCTTTCTTCGTCATCAGCGTGTTTCTTTACATAAATTACCTGGTTGGCACTGCCAACTAAGTATAAGGAGTATGAGGCACCATTCTTGACCTGCTCAACGATCCATGCACGGTTTTCGTTGGTGAGGATCGGTTCCTCAGTATCCGGTATATAACGGTCGATGATGAGTTCATCGTTTAATTCAACATCGTTGCCGTTTTCATCAGTTAATCTGCCTAAGGAATACAGTCTTGAACCGTAGTTCAGTACAGCAATTACGTTTTCAGGAGTCAGCTTGACTTCTTCGCCGTAAATGCCGCCCCAGACCTTAATGTTATCAATGCCGGCCTTGGCTAAGGCATTGACTTCAGCAGCTGTTAATACTGTTCCTTCTTCCAGATAAACTTTCTTATCTTCTACACTTTCAGCCAGAATACGGCCTACCAGACCTGCCTTATAAGCAACAGGTACTGTTACCGCATCCGGATGTGAAAAGGCATATTTCTGAGGGAAAGCCTGCATGTACAGACCCTTGGCCAAAGTATCTCTGACGCTTGCCAGTAATTCCTTGGTGTCAACGAGGGTTCCTGCCTTTAATACGGTCTTGCCCTTTTCATCTTTAATATCCTGAGCCAGATAATTATTCTTGGTACGTGCGTACGCACCCAGTTTCTTGGTGATCTTATAACGTCCGGCCTTGTTCAAATCGTAACGGCGGGCATCAAAGAACTTGGCATTGATCAGGTTATATGCACCTTCAAGGGTTGGTATTTCATCGGAACGCTGGTTTTCATAGATAGCCAGCAGAGCGCGGTTCTGGAATGATTCCTTATCGGCAATGATCGTATTTACTACGTCTTCATAGTCACCGAATACGCCTGTATACATTAACAGATACGTATTCAGGAAATCTCTCTGATCGCTTTCCTGTTCAACATCATAAACCGGCCAGTTTTTGGCTTTCATGAACTTCTTGAAGTCTGCAGTGTCGAAAGTATCTTCTCCCTTTTCG
Source organism: Erysipelotrichaceae bacterium (assembly GCA_017405675.1). The sequence continues at coordinate 25,064 of JAFRAB010000015.1, read as the reverse complement.
GTATCAAGTGACATACCGACAGCCTTTAATAATATAGAAGATATTATTTTACGCTTACGGTCTACACTGACATTGATCAGACGGCCGACATTGGTCTTCTTGCCATCAGTCTGGAATTCCAGCCATGTGCCACGGCTAGGAATCAGTTCCGTGTAGAAAATGTCCTTGCCTGTCTTATCCTCAACATCGATCGAGAAATAAGCACCCGGAGATCTGACGATCTGGGAAACAATGACTCTTTCAGCACCGTTTATGATGAATGTTCCGGTAGGAGTCAGCATTGGGATATCACCGAAGATAACTTCTTCATCCTTGGTGCTGATCACACCTGTATTAACGTCTTCAACTACTAACTCTGTATTCACGCGAAGACGAGCTGCATAGGTCAGCTCTTTTATTTTGCACTCTTCTACTGTGTATTCAGGTTCGTCGAATGTGTATCCTTTAAAGTTTAATCTGATCTCACCCAGTCTTGATTCAACTGGATAAATCTCTTCGAATACTTCTCTTAAACCTACATTTTTGAACCAGTCAAATGAACTGGTCTGAATTTCAACGAGATTTGGAAGTTCGAGGGTACCACTTACTTTTGAATAATCTCTACGTACCGCTTTTTTTCCATTATGGACGAGGCGATATGTATTGTCTTTGCTCATTAACAACACCCTTCCTCTCTCTTATAGGGCCAGAAAACGCGATTCTAACCCATTTTAACCTATAATATGCATTTTCTAATTTTAGCAACCTTTTGTCAATCTGTCAATTGCCGTTTTCGCACAGAAATGACCCAATAGCCCTTGACCTTATCAACAATTTCAGTCTTTCCCAGTGTTTCCAGGTACTTTACGGCACTTTCCGCACCCTGCCGTTTCCTGATGACGATGTACATGATCCCCTTTTCCTTAAGGTGATCCATGCTCTCTGCAAACAGACGGTAGATATTGGCCTTGCCTGTTCTGATCGGCGGATTGGTGACAATGATGTCAAACTTATCATCAATGCCCGCAAAGCCGTCTGAAACAAGTACCCTGTTTTTCTGTCCGTATAACCTGCCGTTTTCTTCAGCCAGCCGTACAGCTGTCTCATTGATATCAGCCATGGTAACGGAAAGATCAGGATGATACTTCTTTAACAGGATGCCGATATAACCTATTCCGCAGCCCAGGTCCAGAAGGCTGCCTGTCAGAGATTCCTCTATTATCGTCTCCAGTAAGGCACGGCTGCCGAAATCCAGCGTGTCCTTGCTGAAAACACCATCATCTGAAATAAAGGTTTCCAAATTAGCCAAAAACCGAAAGGTGATTTTCTTTCGGTTGGGCGCTTTACCAGTGTTATTGGTAAAATAGTAGCTCATAAAATACGTGATTGATCACGTGACGAAAGCCGAAGACATTTTCTCCGGCTTTTCGTTCACAGTAATTTCTTACTTGTATTCTACAACGCCACCTGCAGCTAAGATTGCCTGCTTGATTGCATCAGCATCTTCAATCTTAACGTTTTCCTTAATTGGAGAAGGATTGTCAGGAGTGCACTTGTCAACGATAGCCTTAGCTTCCATTAAGCTTAAGCCTGTAGCTTCCTTAACGGCCTTGATAACAGCGATCTTCTGCTGGCCAACTTCTTTTAACATAACTGTAACTTCAGTAGGTCCCTGAGGAGCTTCTTCTTCAACTGGAGCAGCAGCCATTGCAACTGGAGCAGCAGCGGTAACGCCGAATTCTTCTTCGATAGCCTTTACTAATTCATTTAATTCTAAAATTGTCATCTCTTTTAAAGTAGCGATGATTTCTTCATTTGTTAATTTTGCCATGGTATATTTCCTCCTTATAACTAATTGGCTTCTTTAGCATCTGCAATAGCCTTGGTAGCACGTGCAAATGAACTGATTGGTGATTGCAGACAGCTTAACAGCATTGATAACATGCCTTCCTTGTTAGGTAAGCCGGCTAACTCTTTGATTTCATCAACGGAGATAACCTTATTATCAACGACACCAGCCTTGATAACCAGCTTGTCATGTTTCTTAGCAAATTTGCTTAAGACGCGTGAAGCAGCAATCTCATCTTCACTGACAGCGATGGCATTTGGTCCAGTCAATGACTGAAGCAGATCATGGTATCCTAATTGTTCAGCAGCACGCTGAGTCATTGAATTCTTGTAAACTATCATTTCGCAGCCTTCAGCACGTAATGCTCTACGTAATTCGGTTACTTCAGCGACAGTTAAACCACGATACTCAACTACGACGGTTGAACCGGCATTGCCGATCTTCTTTGAAATCTCTTCAACCAGCGCCTGCTTCTGCTGTAGGATCGTTTGATTCATAATGTCCTTCCTTTCTTTAGTTTCATTGTGTCAATATACCTGAAATGAAAACCCGTTTCATCAACATAGACAAAACGGGCGAAAAGTTCTGATTACCTTACTTTTTCTACCTCGGTAACATTTTTACACCTTGCGGTCGTTACTGTCTATGGTATATTGTAACAATCTTTTTTAGTTTGTTTTTTTCTGTTTTTATACAGCGTGGTCAACCTTAATGCTTGGGGCCATGCTTGCTGTCAGAACAACGTTCTTGATGTACTGACCTTTAACTGCAGCTGGTCTAGCCTTTAAGATGACTTCATATAATGCCTGCCAGTTTTCAGCAAGCTGTTCAGCTGTGAATGAAGTCTTACCGATCATGCAGGCAATATTGCCTTCCTTATCAGTACGGTAAGTAACCTTACCTTTCTTGATTTCTTCAACAGCCTTCTTAAGATCCATCGTTACTGTTCCAGTCTTAGGGTTAGGCATTAAACCTTTTGGACCTAATAACTTACCTAATCTACCTAACTGTCCCATCATGTCAGGAGTAGCTACGATTACATCAAAGTCGAACCAGCCGCCTTTGATCTTCTCGAGAATTTCTGCACCGCCGACGATGTCAGCGCCTGCATCCTTGGCTTCCTGTTCCTTAGGGCCCTGGGTGATAACGAGAACTCTCTGGGTTCTTCCTGTGCCATGAGGTAAAACCATAGCACCACGGATCTGTTCATCAGCATGACGAGGGTCAACATTCAGCTTGAATGATGTCTCTACTGATGCATCGAATTTTGCATAACTTACTTTCTTAACAAGTTCTGCAGCTTCGAGAATAGGATATAATTTTGTCTTGTCGATTAATTTGGCTGCTTCGACGTACTTCTTACCATGCTTTGGCATATCTTATTCCCATCCTTCTATAACGATGCCCATGTTACGAGCTGTACCGGCAATGATCTTCATTGCGGCATCAACGTCGTTAGCGTTTAAATCCGGCATCTTGTAAGTGGCGATCTCTCTTAACTGATCAACCGTAATGCTTCCTGCCTTCTGAGCCTTAGGGCTTCCTGAAGCCTTTTCCACACCGGCAGCCTTCTTTAACAGGTGTGCAGCAGGAGTTGTCTTGCAGACGAAGTCGAATGACTTGTCTTCATAGGCGGTAATGATTACAGGTACGATGTCTCCCTGTCTGTCCTTAGTGGCATCGTTGAATGCCTGACAGAACTGCGGCATATTGATACCGGCAGATGCAAGAGCCGGACCTGGACGAGCTCCGCCCGCCATGAACTGGAGCTTACAAACTTTAGCAACTCTCTTCATAACGTCCTCCTTTTTCTGTGTTATGTCGTGGTGTTCTGAGGTGTTGCTCCCTCTTCCACAATAAAACGCTATTTGATTAGCCTTTATATAATACTCTTTTAACAGTTGTGAGTCAACACTTTTTCAACTGTATTTTACTATTTCGGATGGAACAGCTTCTTGGTCTGATAACGCGGTTCGCAGGTCAGCATGATTCCAAGTTTACGTAAGGTGTTTTCATCACTCCGTGACAGGATTACTGTGGAATGTGCCTGTGAGCCTTTCAGCTTCGGCAGATTCTTGATGGCCTTGTCAGCGAACGGATTCATCTGGGCGGAAATGGTAATGGCTACCAGCACTTCATCCAGATGCAGACGCGGGTTGTTATTGCCCAAATAGTCAACTTTCAGTTTCTGGACCGGGGCAATGATGTTAGGTGACAGCAGCATCGTTTCATCATCGAAATTACTGACAGCCTTCATAGCATTGATCAATGCCGCACTGGCAGCGCCTAACAGTGAGGAATTCTTACCGGTGACGATACGTCCGTCCGGCAGTTCAATGGCCACAGCCGGGCCGTTGGTTTCCTCAGCCTTCTTTAAGGCCGGCTGTACGCAGCGGCGGTCCATCGGTGACAGACCGGCTTTGTTCATGATGACTTCGATCTTCTGAATGGCGCTTTCCGGAGCGTATCCCCTTCTGACGTCCGTCAGAGTATGATAGTATCTTCTGATGATTTCCTGATTGCTGGCTTCACGGGCGGCTTCATCGTCAACGATGCACATGCCGTTCATGTTAACGCCCATGTCAGTCGGTGAATGATATATTTCCTCGTTGGTGATCTGCTTCAGTATTCTGGAGAGTACCGGGAAGATCTCCACGTCACGGTTATAGTTAACAGCGGTGATGCCGTAAGCCTGCAGATGGAACGGGTCGATCATGTTGATGTCATCCAGATCGACGGTAGCTGCTTCATAAGCCAGATTGACCGGATGGCTTAAAGGCAGGTTGAAGATCGGGAAGGTCTCATACTTGGCATAACCGGCATAGTTGCCTCTTTTGTATTCATGATACAGCTGAGACAGACAGGTAGCCATCTTGCCGCTGCCCGGACCAGGTGCCGTTACGACGACCAGCGGTCTGCTGGTTTCAATGTAGTCGTTGCGGCCGTATCCTTCATCGGAAACGATCTTGTCAACATTGGTCGGATAACCTTCAATTGCGTAATGCAGATAGGTCTTAATGCCCATGTTTTCCAGCTGCGCGCGGAAGTTATCAACCTGGGTATTGGATACATACTGGGTAATTACCACGCTGCTGACATATAAGCCGATACCGGTAAAGGCATCGATAAGTCTCATGACATCCTGGTTGTAAGTGATATCCAGGTCGCTTCTTCTCTTGCTCTTTTCAATGTCATGGGCGTTGATCGCAATGATGATCTCAGCCTTGTCTGACATCTGAGCCAGCATCTTGACCTTGTTGTCAGGTTCAAAACCAGGCAGTACACGGGAAGCATGGTTGTCATCAAACAGCTTTCCACCGAATTCCAGATAAAGCTTGTTATTGAATCTGGCTACTCTTTCCATGATCTTTGCTGATTGTAAAATTAGGTATTTTTCACTATCGAAAGCTATTCGCTGCATACACTCACCTCCCGAAAATACACTTTAAAATTATATCATAAAATATTAAATCTTTTTAAGGCTTTTTTTATTCCGTCATTATAGGTTTCTGCCGTCACATAATCAGCTTTCTGACGGCATATTTCCAGTCCGTCACCCATGGCTATACCCATCCCGGCGTATTCCAGAAGTTCCAGATCATTTTCGCTGTCTCCGAAAGCCATGCACTCATCACGGCTGACATTCAGTATCCTCAGCAATTCTCTTAAGCCGTCACGTTTTGATACGTTTTTCAGATTGACGTCATATATCCCGGCACCGCCATCAACCGTATCTGTTTCGGCGCCAAACTCCTTGACAAACAGATCCCTGTTTTCCGGTTCTGTTACCAGCGCACCGCCATAAGCCCTTTCGTTTTCCGGTTTGCTTAAAGCCGTTTTACTTTTATAGGTACTGAAGATCTTATCGATTGCACTGTTATTTTCTACTATGTAAGAGCAGTCATCCATTTTCCAGAAAAAGCCATATCCCTTCTGACGGCAGTATTCGCTGATCCTTTCAAAAAGATCCTCGCTGAAACAGCGCCTGTACAGCACATTGAATTCTTTATCAGTCACTATCTGACCGGTAGCTCCAATGAAGTAGTCATATTCAATGCCGTTGGCTGCCAGCTGGATAGCTGTTTTAGGCATGCGTCCGGAAGCGATCACTACCTTATGGCCCTTTTTCCTTAATTCCCTTAACGATTCAACAGCGCTTTCCACAAAGTGACCGTCCAGTCTGCTGGTCAGGGTGTTGTCTATGTCAAACACAAATACACGATAACTCATACACCCTCCGGATAAATATGGAAGAATTCCACTTCATAGCCATTTTCATAATACTCTTGATACATTTCCCTGAAATCACTGTCATCGTAGTAACGGTCACCCGGCAGTTCTTCCATGATCATGCCATGCTCACTGAAGCTTATTCTGTAGGATTTATATTCCTCATTGATCAGACAGCTCAGGATATCCTTTCTGGCCCCTTCGATTTCCTCGACGGGCTTGCTGTAGACATACGTTGTTCCTAAAGAACCGTTATCGGGATCGACTTCGGTAAAGCCATGGTCATTTACCAGATAGATCTTCCCTTCTATTTCGGTAAACGAGACATATTCACTGCTTACAGAATCAATGGAATACAGGTGCATGTGTCCAACATCGGTAAAGACATCAACACTGCGGTTTCCTCTGGTCACATAGAACTTATCACCGCAGTGATTGACCATCAGAACATCCTGCATGGTGTCAATTCTGTTACCCTTGTAATCATAAACGGTAATGTTTACCGCTGAATAGGTATAGGTATCCAGACCGTCCTTATGATAGATAATGATACCGCCGATATCTTTCAGCTCATCACCCGGTTTGTGTGTGTCATATATATAAGATTTATAATCCTTATGATTAGCGGTGTAATAAACCCCTTCATCCCCGAAATAAACCTCAGCCGGATATTCGATGTCAGCGGAAAAGATTTCCTTTCCCTGACTGTCGGAAGCTACCAAAACAGCCTTGTCAGTGGCTGAACTGGTCAGTACGGCCACCTGAAAAACCGGAGTCTTAGGCTTTGGACTGCAGCCTGCCAACATGATCACCAGCAGAAAAATCAGAAGCTTCTTCATCCTAATTCTCCTTGCGGTAAACAGAGACCAGGAAATCTATGACCGTATCAAGGCGGTCATAGTTCTTCAGACGGTCATTATTGCCGCTGTAGGTCGTATGATAATAAGGCGTCATGCGCCATAAGGTCTCAATGTCCTGATAGCACTCTAATGTTTTCTGATATGTTACATTATGTTTATCTACTAACTGGAAACCAGGAAGATCATAGCCTTCCTCTTCGTTCAGATAAACCTCATCATATACGATGTCCTTCAGCTGATAAAGATGATCACGTCCCGGGGTCACGGCGATGACATATCCGCCTTTTTTGATGATGCGGTAAAACTCTTCAGCCCCATATGGCGTAAAGACACTCATCAGACCATCCAGGCTTTCATCAGAAAAAGGCAGATGAAAGACACTGCCCACAAAGCATGTTGCGTTCTTATTTTTCTTAGCGGTCATGGCTACGCCCTTTTTGGCGATATCGACCGCATAGTAATCTAATTTTTTATCAACACTGTTAATCAGATGTCCCAGATAATAGCCTGTTCCGCAGCCGGCATCCAGAAAACTGCTGCCGTCAGTAAACAGCTTATTTACAATGGAAGCCAGATCTTCAGCCAGCGGCTGATAGTAGCCCTTTTCCAGGAAAGCCTTGCGGGCGGCCAGGGAATCATCACTGTCGCCGGGATTACGGCTGTGCTTCTGATTGACCAGCAGAAGATTGACATAGCCTTCCTTAGCTATGTCATAACTGTGATTGTTCCGGCATAAATATCGGTTATTTTCCTTCAGCAGAGGCTGCTGGCATTTAGGGCATCTCAACATCTTTTTCTTTCTCCAATGATATAATTCTATCACATCTTGTAGTATAATAATGAAAGAATGTGAGGTAACAGACATGGATTTCAACACCTTCGATACTAAAACCGCAATGGAAAACTGTGACAAGGCATTGTTCTATCTGCACTCTGCCCTGAATGAACTTAACCGGGCTTTTGGCTGGGGTGTTGCTGATATCCTGGGCGGAGCCATCTTCATTACGCTGGCCAAGAGAAAGAAAATGGAAAATGCCAATAAGGACCTGCTGCTGGCCAAAAACAACATCAATCGCATGTTAAGGCAGTTCAAGTCCCCTACCACCATTACCAATGTTGAATTTCTGCCGGGCGGTTTCCTGTCTACTACCGATATGATATTTGATAACTTCATTTCCGACGTCATGGTTCAGGAAAAGATCAAGAATGCCCAGACCAGCGTTAAGGAAACAATAGTCAAGTTGGAAAAGATCAGAGAAAAACTGCTTGCCACCCTTTATTAGAAACACAAAAAAAGCATCGTACGATGCTTTTTTCATTAGTCTAATTTTTCCAGATCGATATATGAAACGTCTGTTGGTGTTTCCTGGCTGAACATGATCGTCAGCACTGTTGCTACTTCTGTTTCATCGTTCATGGATTCAACGACACCTTCAACATTAGCGAACGGGCCAGAAAGAATTCTGACTCTGTCACCGACCTTGAAGTTAACTACCAGTTTTTCATCAGTTAATTCAAGCTTATGCAGAATGTTGATCATTTCTTCATCATGAACAGGTAATGGCTTGGCACCGCCGCCGCTGGAACCGATAAATCCGGTTACACCAGGGGTGTTTCTAATCTGATACCAGGCATCATCTGACATTATCATATCTACAAAGATGTAACCAGGGAACATGTTTCTGGTCTTGGTGACCTTAACAGTTTTTCCGTTTTTTTCCTTGTAGTCAATTTCAGTTTCTTCTGCAACTACAACCTGGAACAGGTTCTCTTCCATACCCATGGTTTTGATACGTCTTTCCAGATTTTCCTTGACTCTGTTTTCGTGACCGGCATATGTGTTAACTACATACCACTGTCTCTTTTCTTCGTTTTTCTTTTCGTCCATTATGCACCTACTCCAATCATAAGCAATATTTTGGATATTACAAGGTCACACAGCATGAAGAACAGACCGAATAATACACAGAAAGCCAGTACCTTACCGGTGCTTTCCATTAATTCAGGGAACTTGATCCATCTGATACGCTTGATTTCAGTCTTGATTCCTTCAGGTGTAAACCACTTCAACTGAATTGGAACATCCTTTAACGGTTTTTCCTTGACTTCTGTTTTGTTTTTCTTTTTATCCTGTGCCATAATAGCCTCCTATTTCGTCTCCTTGTGGATCGTATACTTTCCACACTTCTTGCAGTACTTTCTTAACTCGAGACGGTCGTTATGAGTTTTCTTGTTTTTTGTAGTGGTATAATTGCGTGACAGACATTCAGAACAAGTTAATATTACCTTTTCACTCACTACGAAAACTCCTTTCTGTCAATTATTAAGATTAGCACAAGACTTTTTATTAGTCAAACAGAGATATGATTTTCCTTCTGCTTTTTCTCAATGAGTTATCAACGAACTTTTCCTTGACGTTCACAAGCTGCGAAATATCCCGGTAACTGTAGCCCTGCATGCGGTAATTCATGATTCTGCCGTCCAGGGTGTCATCGCCTATTTTCCTGAAAACAGCGTTTTTCAGAGCCTGACATCTGGCCTTTTCCTCGGGTGTTGATTCATCTGAAGGAATGGTATCGACATAGCAGATGTCATCCTGATCCCTGACCGTATAATCAAGAGATACCACCGGATTCCGTTCACTGTAAAGGAATCTTGTTTCGCGTCTGATCCAGCTCTGCATCTCGCGTTTGATGCACAGTCTGGCAAAGTTATTGAAATTCATGTTGCGGTCATTGCGGTAATGACATACCGCATTGTAGAGACCGATCTTACCAGCCTGCATGGCATCGTCATAGCTGAGAGATACTCTGTTATTAAGCAGCTCTCGCTGAATGGCTATCATGGCCGGATAATAATAATCAGCCAGCGTCTCAAAGGCACTGTCTGATTTTTCTCTGGTTAGCTGAACCAGCTTTTCTATCTGTATGTTTTCTCTTTCTGCTCTGTTCACTTCACAACTCCCTCTTACAGAGGAAAACGCCGTGAATAAATCTGATACAGCAGAATGCCGCAGGCTACGGAGGCATTTAATGAACCGATATTGCCTTCCATCGGCAGCTTGACCTTCAGGTCACAGGTCTCGCCGATCAGTCGGCGCATGCCTGTTCCTTCCGCTCCGATGACCAGTACTATCGGCATGTCATATCTGATCCGTCTGTAGTCACTGGCCTGATTGACATCGGTTCCGATGATCCAGTAACCGTTATCCTTCATCTTTCTCAGGGTCTGAGCCAGATTGGTTACCTGTGCAACCTTGACGGTATCAATGGCGCCAACCGAAACCTTGGCAACGGTACCGTTAAGTGAAACGCTGCGGTTCTTTTCGATAATGACACCGTCACCGCCAACGCATGAAACTGTTCTTAATATGGCTCCCAGATTATGCGGATCCTGAAGTGAGTCGAGTGCCACGATCAGCGGCAGCTTACCCTTAGGTACTGAAGCCATTATTTCTTCGATGGAATACGTCCTGTATTCCTTAACGGCAGCCACATAACCCTGATGATTTCCCTGTACCATCTTATCCAGTTCATTTCTGGAAACATATCTGACCTTTACCCCGGCTTCTTCAGCCAGTCTGACCGTTTCACTGTCGCGGCGTCCTTCCTGCAGATAAAGCGTCAGTATTTCTCTTTTGTCCCTCAGAAGTGAACTTACAACGTTCTTCCCGTATACATATTGTGCCATACTATTCCTCCTTCAGGGTCTTTATGCAGTCCCATAGCTGTTGCAGTCTTTCAGTCTGTTCCGTTACGTAAAGCCAGCCCCATAAGGCTTCAAAACCGGTGGATTTGTGATAAGTTACCACATCGGAATTCTTCGGTGCCTTATGTGATTTGCTGTTACGTCCTCTTTTGTAAATGTCGGTTTCCTGCTCGCTTAAAAGATCATTCTCCAGGAAGTAGTCAATGATGGCAGCCTGTGCCTTGGCACTTACGTACTTATTAGCGTGTTTCTGCATCTGATCCATCTTTACCTCCCTGTCAATGATAAGCTTCTTTACCTGTAAGGCATACCGGGCATCTCCGATATAAGCCAATGCTAAAGGACTGTATTCTTCTGCTTTCATGTTATTTACCAAAAATAAGGGAAAATTGCTTTCCCTTAGATAATGTGTCTTTCCTGTAATTTGGCGCGGTACTGGTCAGCTGTAGCGAAATCCTTAACAGCCTTGGCCTCGTTCCACTTCTGATAAAGTTCTCTGTCTTCATCAGTCAGCTTGATTTCATCAAAGAAGATTCCCAGTACTGACAGCATCTTCTTGATTGAGCTGTAATGAGAGCCTACCTTGACAAAGTCGATCTCTCTCTGTCTTAAGGACTGATTCAGTTCCTTGACAGTATCAAATATTACCTTGTAGGCATTAGGTGTGTTCAGGTCGTCATTCATGGCTGCCAGGAATTCATCCCAGTGACTGTCAACGGCTTCATCAAAAGTCACACCAGCCAGCTGAGCCTTTACTTCAGCCTGATGCAGAGCCTGTTCTACCTTGCCTAGCTCGGTCTTGGCAGCCTCAACTGTCTCATCGGAGAAGTTGATGATGTCACGGTAGTTAACTGAGAGTAACAGCCACCTTGTGACATTGGCGCCTAACTGAGCGATGACATCCTTGGCCAGCTGAATGTTGCCCAGGGATTTGCTCATCTTGCCGCCGTTTAAGTTCAGCATGCCATTATGTACCCAGTAGTTAGCCAGGTGATGTCCGTTTACGGCATTGGACTGAGCCATTTCATTTTCATGATGAGGGAACTTGAGGTCCTTGCCGCCACCGTGAATATCGATCAGTTCATGGTTGAAGTTATCGCCGATCATGACTACGCATTCTGTATGCCAGCCCGGTCTGCCCTTGCCCCATGGTGAATCCCACTGAATGCCTACATCGGTCTTTTTCCACAGTAAGAAGTCCAGCGGATTGCGTTTCTTGTCATTTTCCTCAACTCTGGCGCCTACCTTCAGTTCATCGGTATTCTGATGAGAAAGCTCACCATAACTGCCGATACTGTCAACTGCGAAGTATACTTCACCGTCTACCACATAGGCATTACCCTTTTCAACCAGCTGTTCAATGAAGTGGATCATTTCATCCATTGTTTCAGTTACTCTAGGAGTAGCATCCAGTTTTTCAGTATTGAGAGAATCTCTGACCTTGTTATAGGCTTCAATGTATCTTTCAGCAATGTCGTTTTCCTTTACGCCCTCTTCCAGAGCCTTATTGATGATCTTGTCATCAACGTCTGTAAAGTTGGAAACATACTTTACCTTGTAGCCATCTGCTTCAAATACTCTTCTTAATGTATCAAAAACAACCATCGGTCTGGCGTTGCCGATATGTGCGTGATTATATACGGTAGGTCCACAGACATACATGTTTACCTGATTTTTGTGTACAGGCTTGAATTCTTCAACCTGCAGTGTCAGTGAATTGTAAAGTCTCATAATAATAATCCTCCTGTGTACCATTTAAGATTATAGCATGAAAAAAATATTTTGTATTGCGGTAAGTAATATATAATATTAGTGTACAGATTGGAGCACACATAATATGAAAATACTAGTCTTCGGTTCTACAAACATAGACTATAACTATCAGATGGAACACATTGCCAGGCCAAAGGAAACCGTAACGTCCTTAGGATATGAGATCCATCCGGGAGGTAAAGGCCTTAATCAGGCCATTGCCTTTGCCAAGACCGGACAGCACGTCTATCTGGCTGCCGTTGTAGGCAACGATGCCGGCATGCTGCTTGATGTTATGGAAAAATATGACGTCGATACCAGATATCTTAAGAAGATCAATGCTCCTAACGGGCACGCCATCATCCAGATCGACAAAAACGGTGAAAACAGCATCTTCCTGTATCCCGGTACCAACAACAGCATTACTCACGATTACGTCGACCGTGTGCTGAACGGTTTTGAGAAAGGTGATTTCATCATTCTGCAGAATGAAATCAACCGGCAGGACTACATTATTGATAAAGCCTATGAAAAAGGCATGGTCATCCTGATGAATCCTTCTCCTTGTGACGATACACTGAAGGATCTTCCACTGGAAAAAGTCAGCTATTTCTTTATCAATGAAGTTGAAGGAGCCATCCTTACCGGTGAAAGTGCCCCGGAAAAGATCCTGGACAGAATGAATGAACTCTATCCTGAATCACGGGTAGTACTGACACTGGGAGCTGATGGATCATGCTATAAATTCAGGGATCATTTCTGTTCGCAGGCGATTTTCCCGGTCAAGGCCATCGATACAGTCGGTGCCGGTGATACCTTCATGGGTTACTTCAGTTACGGCCTGTCACAGGGATATACTCCTGAAGAATGTCTGCTGCTGGCAACCAAAGCAAGCTCCATCACTGTTACCCGTAAAGGTGCAGCTGATTCCATCCCTACCCTGGCTGAAATCAACGAAAGATATCCAGATTAAAAACTCCCGGACGGGAGTTTTTAGTTATCTATTAACATACCGATCAGTTTGATCTTTTCCCACATCAGCTTATCAGGAAGATCCAGCAGCGGTGTATTGCAAGGCACGCATCTGACATTAAGTCCGGCATGACGGCAGACCTCTTTGATACGGTGCATGTGGTAGTTGCTGGAAATGACGATGACCTTGCTGCCAACCGTTATCATCTTCTTGGCAAAGGAAATGTTTTCTTCCGTGCTTGTTGATGAGTCTTCCAGCAGCAGTCTTCTTTCCGGTATTCCTGATCTGACAATATAATCTTTCATCGCCTTGGCTTCAGATATGGTATTCCCTCTGGTCACACCTCCGCATAAAACGGCTGTGCACTCCGGGTTTTTCTGCAGATATTCAACAGCCTTATCGCATCTTAATTCCAGTATTTCCTCCATCTGGCCATCCTTGAGGCCGAAACCCATGACCAGAGCATAGTCAGCACCATCCACGTTGCTGTCCTCACTGCTTAGAAGAATGAAACCTGAATACAGGCTGTTGGCCAGTAAAGTCAGAATGAAAATCAGCGACAGCATTCTTCCTATGAGATATACTTTTTTCTGAATTTTCAGTACTACAGAGAAAGCTGCCAGTTCAAAAATGACTATTATAAGCCACAGTAAAGCATGCATCCAGTTTATAGTGAACATGTATGCCGTATATGTTATATGCAATATCAGATAAATGATCAGAAGAACATTTGAAAAGCCAAATCTGTGTTTTTTCTTCGGCTTGGACTCATCAGCGGGCACATATCCCTGCTGAATATCTTCGTCCTGCTCTTCTGCTTCGATGCGCTTGTAATCCTCTAAATATTCGTCATCCATAACTGAATTATAGCACATTTACTTTGAAGGCTTTTTATAATAAAATGCAGATGTACTAAGAAAGGAGTATCTTATGAAATATCCATTTCCAAAAGTAGACTTACATTTTCATCTGGATGGTTCCATCGTTCCGGAAGTAGGCTGGCAGATCGCTCAGGAGGAAGGTGTTGACCTCAACATCAAGAGTTATGATGAATACATCGCCCTGACAACTGTACCGCCTCTGTGCACAGACGTCTTTGAATATCTGGCTAAGTTCGGACCGATCGTCAAAATGATGCAGACAAAGGAACATCTTACCAGAATTACCTATACAACCATTAAAAGAGCACGCGATGAAGGACTGTTCTATGTAGAGATCAGATTCGCACCGCAGCTGCACTGTCAGAAACAGATGACACAGCGTGACGCTGTCGAAGCCGTACTTGAAGGCGTCAGAAAGGCAGCCGTTGACTTCCCTGAGATCAAGGTCGGCATCATCTTATGCTGCATGATCGAATTATATGATAACCATGAGGAAAACATGGAAACTGTCAGACTGACGGAAGAATACCTGGGCAAAGGCGTTGTCGGCATTGACCTGGCCGGCGGTGAAGACAGTGTACCTATGAGCCATTATGCAGACCTGTTTGTTGAACACCACAAAAAAGGACTGCCGATGACCATTCATGCCGGTGACAACGGCATTCCTCAGAATGTTGCAACCGTCATTGACTGGGGTGCAACCAGAGTCGGACATGGCAAGCACTGCTGGTATGACAAGGATGTCATGCAGAAAGTAATCGATACCGGGGCTACTCTGGAAGTATGCCTTACTTCCAATATCCAGTGCCGTACCGAAAACTCATATGAAGAACACCCGATGAAGAAACTATACGATGCCGGTGTTAAGGTTACCTTCAATACTGATAACCAGAGCATCTCCAACATTACACTGGAAGATGAATATGATCATGCTATTAATGATCTGGGCTTCACCTATAACGACCTGATCCAGTGCAACATCAATTCCATTGAATGTTCGTTCATGCCGGAAGAAGAAAAACCGGCTTACATTGAAAAACTGAAGAGTTATCTCAAGTAAGAACAAAGCCCTCAAATCTGAGGGCTTTTTTAGTGTCAGAATACTATTTCATCAACAGTCTTTCGCAGATTATCAACTGCTTCCTCTTTACTGTGAGGGAATTTACGGCCGTTGTTCATGGTGGAATAGACTTCGTATTCATCCGAAACCGTATCGTCTTTCATACCAACAACCATGATGACTCTCTTTCCCGGAGAGCGTCTGATGATACCGTCAATGACCTTACCGTGGAAGCTTTGGAAATCAAGTTTTCCTTCCCCGGTGATCACTATGTCAACATCCTCAATCAGCTTTTCATAATCGATGATATCCAGGATCTTATTGATGCCTCGGTCAAAGGCAGCATTGCTGAAAGCCATCATTCCATAACCCAGACCACCGGCTGCCCCGGCTCCCTGACAGTCAGCCAGTTTCAGATGCATCTTGTTTTCAACAACATCAGCAAGATGTTTTAATCCCTGATCAAGTCTTTCAACAGCTTCATCATCTGCCCCTTTCTGACGGGCAAATACATAACTAGCTCCTAAAGGACCGTAAAGCGGATTTGTTACATCACACAAAGCGCGAATCTTAAAGTTTATTTCAGCTGGTTCAAAATCATATACATCTTTTAAAGTGCCACCCACAGGAACAAAAGGATTACCCTTTTCATCCAGGAATCTGACTCCCAGGGCACTGGCATAACCGCAGCCGCCATCCGTAGTGCAGCTTCCGCCTAAGCCGATATAGATATTCTCTATGCCTCTGCTTACAGCATCCAGAACCATTTCTCCTACCCCATAGGTCGTTGTAAGTTCAGGGTTCATTCTGTTATTGACAAGCGGCAGACCCCGGCAACTGGCCATTTCCATAACAGCCATGTTATCTTCAGAATAATAAGCGTAATCAACATCCATCCTGTCATAATAAGGACCGCTGACATTAACCTTTATTCTGTCACCAGGACGGGCAGCCAGTACTGCTTCAATTGTTCCTTCTCCGCCATCGGCCACAGGCACATTAAAGACCTCATAATCAGGATGATTCTTTTTGATTTCCTGTCTGATTATGGTCCCGACTTCTGCTGATGAAAGAGTTCCTTTGAAGGAATCAGGGATTACCAGTATTTTCATGGTCTTTGTATATAGAATCATTTTAGCACAAAAAAGGCATGGCTTTCACCATACCTTCTTTTTCATATCATTACTGCTTACCGAGGAATATGAATTTCGTCGCCTTCGATTGCAAATGCCTGTTCAAGTTTCTCCGTGAGTTCTTTCATTGACATGATCTTGTTTAAAACAACTACACGTGGATAATCTTTAATCCGAGGAGCAATGTCCTTTCCGACGACGAATAAATCTGCTGATCTGACATTAATCTCTGAGAGAGAAGTGTGATCAGCTTCAACTCCTTCGATTCCAAGGTTCTTTAAAGCCTTTTCGATGTTCATCTGAACCATCAGAGAGCTTCCTAAACCTGAACCGCAGCAGCACATAATTTTACGAATCTTTGCCATAACAAATGCACCTCCTTGTAAAGCAAATATTTTTAATTACTTATTTTCCTGGCCGTTCTTGAATCCGCTTAAGACCATTGGACATAAGAATACAACAATGCAGATAATCAGTAATGGCACACCCTTAACAACCTTTGCCAAGTTACCGAATAATAATGCCATCCATGAGAAGTCAGCATCTGAGAATGTTGAACCTTTGTCTAATGCATCGAATACTGGCATACATAATGCCGGTAAGAATGTGATGATTAAGCCATGTACGAATGAGCCGAGAACGCAACCCTTGAGACCGCCTTCAGCATTGCCGAATACGCCTGCAGAAGCACCGCAGAAGAAGTGAGGAACAACACCTGGCAGAATCAGAGCTAAGCCTAAGCCTGCATTGTTTAAAGCGATCAGAATGATCAGACCAACAACGCCGCCTACGAATGATACTAAGAATCCGATCAGAACTGCGTTAGGAGCATATGGGAATACAACTGGGCAGTCGATAGCAGGTACAGCACCTGGAACGAGCTTTTCAGCAATACCCTTGAATGCAGGAACGAGTTCACCGACGATCAGACGTACACCAGACAGAATGATGTATACAGCACCTGCGAAGTTTAAGCCTCTCTTGATAGCCCATACAGCCCAGTGAGTCTTAGTATCGCCAGCACCCATTAATTCTGCTAAGTTAGCGAACTGACCTGGATCCTGAGTCAGGATACCCTTAGCAACAGCTACTGCTGTTACAACTAAGAAGAATACTACCATTGTGATACCGATAGAAACAGTTGTATCACGTAAGAATGTTAAACGCTGAGGGAAATCGAGGTCTTCTGTTGACTTTCCGCCCTTGAATAACTTACCGCACTGAGCTGCTACCCAATAGCCGAAGCCACCGAAGTGACCGAAACCTAATTCATCAGTTTCAACGATCTTCTCCATGGATGAATGCAGGAACCAAGGTGAAAATGCAGAAATGAATGCCAGTAAGCATCCACCGGCAAGCCACAGAGTGAATCCGCTTAAGCCGCCTAATGGGCCTAATAAGACTGCCAGCATACATGCCATGTATAAGCTGTGGTGACCTGTTAAGAAGATGTAGTGCATCTTTGAGAAACGAGCAAGAACAATGTTCAGGATCAAGCCGATAACCATGATATATGATGTATCAAGACCGAACTTTGTTAAAGCCATTGCTACGATTGCTTCGTTGTTTGGAACTGTACCAGTCATGTTGAATGTCCAGTTGAACAGTTCACCGAAAGCGTTTAATGATTCTGTCTGAATGACGCCAGCACCAGCACTTAATACTAAGAAACCAACGATTGTTTTAATAGTGCCCTTAATAACGTCTTCAACAGGCTTTTTCTGTAGGATCAGACCTACCATTGCCAACAGACCTACTAACATTGCAGGTGTTGCCAAAATGTTAAGAATAAAATCTAGCATATAATCTCCTTTCAATTTTTATTTGCTATTTTTTATATTATTCGACATCTTCCGCATTTGCGATAAACAGGTCATATATCTCCTGCGGTGATGTTGAATTCAAAATCTGCTGCTCTTTGTCTTCATCCCCAAAGATCTGTGAAACAGCTATGATTCCAGACATGTGCTGTGTATGGTCAACGGCACATAAGGCTACCAGGCAGCGTACATCATTCTTTTCTTCGGTAAAAGCTACCGGTTCCTTAAGAATCGTACATGCCAGCTGTGTCTTGGAAACACCGGCCTCGCTGGAAGCATGAATCAGAGCCATGTGGTCAGTAAGAACATAATACGGACCATACTCGTCTGTCATTTTCAATACAGCTTTCTCATATTCATCTGTGCAGCATCCGTCTTTTACCAGCGGCTCAAGTGCCAGATGAATGGCCGCTTTCCAGTCTTCAACGGATTCGACGATAACGCAGTTTTCAACTTTAATTAAATCCTGAATCATATTATGCCCTCCTGAGATAAAATCACACACGCAAAAACACTCTTAATGCTAAGAATTCTCCCGTGTGGTTATCTATATCTCTTTTTCATACTTCCATTATATACCCTGCATAACATTTTTAAAGCCTTTTTTGCTCATAATTTTCTGTTAGTTTAACACCTCTATATGTTTATTTTATAGAATATTACTGTTCACTTCTTTTCCATCATTGGTATAATATAATTTGGAGGTGTTATTTATGACTCAGAAACTGGCAGGAACGATTGCGATACTTATAGTATTCGCCATAGCTCTTCCGATGGTTATCAGAACAGTTATCTGGAGACGTTTCCTGAAGTACATGAATGAGGACAAAAATGAGCAGGCGCTCAAGATCCTTAACAGCTCCTACTACAGACTGTTATTCGGCAGCTACAGTCAGAAATGGAATCTGTTACGCTATTACATTTCACGTAATGATACCGATCAGGTAAAACGGCGTACAACTACCCTGCTGACTGAAAAGTTCGATCCAAACGAATCATATCAGCTGTTCAGTAACGCATTCTTCTACTTCATGACAATCAAGGATGAGGAGATGTGTAAAAAACTGCTGAACCGTCTGGATGACATTGCCGACAGTGAACAGAAAGACTACTTCCACATGTTATACCGCGTAATGATTGAGGAAAAGAGTCAGGACATCAAGGCTGTCACCAAGATGATTGAACAAAAGGAACAGGAGAAAGATTCCAATTCCAAGACTTCTCAGCTTGGCATGCTGCAGTATCTGCTCGGCATTCAGTATCATTACAGGGGAAACGATAAGGAAGCAGAAAAATGGCTTAGAAAAGCCTTAAACAACGTTAAAGGATCACCTTTGGAAAAAGAAATCAAAAAAATAATTCATTAATTGTTAAGGACAGGAGGAAATTATGGAATTATTAGTCGATACCGCTAAACTTGAAGACATCGCTACTGCATGTGAATACTTCCCTATCGCAGGTGTTACCTGCAATCCATCCATCGTTAAGAAAAGTGCCAATCCTGATGATTTCTTCGAACATGTAAGAAAGATCAGAGCCATCATCGGCAAAGAGCGCACCCTGCATGTCCAGGTCGTTGGAACAGACAGCGACACCATGATGAAAGAAGCTAAAGCCCTGGTTGAAAACGTTGATGAAGATGTTTACATCAAGGTTCCTGTTACCAAGGAAGGATTAAAGACAATAATAAAACTGAAAAAAGAAGGATATAATGTTACCGCAACAGGTGTTTATGACACCATGCAGGCCTACTATGCACTGGCGGCCGGCGCTG
The DNA here is from genome assembly GCA_017405675.1 of Erysipelotrichaceae bacterium. The sequence continues at coordinate 5,045 of JAFRAB010000015.1, read as the reverse complement.
ATTACATCGCTATCTATGCCAACCGTATGACTACATATGGCGTTGATCCTAACATTTTATATCAGGATGTTCAGAATAAGATTGAACGTGAAGGACTGCCTACCAAGTTAGTAGCTGCCAGCTTCCACACTGCCGGTCAGCTCAGAGAAGCCTACACTAACGGCTGCGAAGCTATCACTGCTCCGCTTGACATGATGCTGGCTACCTTCGGCAATGAAAACGTCAACAAGGCCATCGAAAACTTCACCAAGGACTGGGAATCCATGTATGGTGAAGGTTCAACTCTGCTTAACGCCAAGAGATAATCAACAAAAAACAGCTGTCATTATTTAATGATGGCTTTTTTCATTAAGGAGGTTTTACTATGCCTATTCAGATATCACCTTCCATCATGTGCGCACATGTTGAAGAGTTCTACGATTACTGCAAGCTGGCTGAAAAGGTCGGCTGCCCTTTCATTCACTTTGACATCATGGACGGGCATTATGTCAAAAACAGTGCCCTGGGTACCCAGCGGTATAAGGACATCAAGAGGATCACCAATCTGCCTATCGACATTCATCTGATGGTAACCAACCCTGAAGAATATATAGAAATGTTTGATATCCAGCCTGGTGACCGTGTGGCTTTCCATCCGGAAACCTCACAGCACGCCTTCAAGCTGCTGCAGACTCTGCACAGCAAAGGCATTACAGCCGGTCTGGCTGTGATACCGGGAATGTCACTGCACTACATTGAAGAACTGCTGGTGGAAACCGACTTCATTCTGGACATGACCATCAATCCGGGATTCGGCGGTCAGAAGATCGTTCCGGGCGGCATGGACAAGATCAAGAGAATGCGTAAGTTTCTGGATGAACACAGCGATAAACACATTCCGATCCTGATTGACGGCAATACGGTCATAAACAACGCCAAGCAGATGTACCTTAACGGAGCTGACGTGCTGATCGTCGGACCGTCTACTCTGATGAAGGGACCGGATAAGTTCGAAGAGCTGTATTATGCCTACAAGGCAGAAATCGATGCCGTCAAAGCCGATTAGAATTACAATAAACATACCTTTTGGTGTATAATAAATATTAGACTATGGGAGGATAAGGTTTATGGAATTAAACAAGTATATTGACCACACACTGTTAAAGGCTGATGCTACAAAAGATCAGATCATCAAGCTCTGTCAGGAAGCCAGAGAATACAATTTCGCTTCAGTATGCGTCAACAGCTGCTGGGTAGCTACCTGCAAGAAGGAACTGGAAGGTACAGATGTTGAAGTATGTACGGTCATCGGTTTCCCTCTGGGTGCCATGCATACAGTTGCCAAGGCTTACGAAGTCAAGGAAGCTCTCGCTGACGGTGCTGATGAATTCGATATGGTCATCAACGTTGGACGGTTAAAGGCCGGCAACATTGACTATGTTACTGACGATATCGCTGCCGTAGTAAAGGCAGCCAACGGCAAGACAGTCAAGGTCATCATTGAAACATGCCTGTTAACTGACGATGAAAAAGTTGAAGCCTGCAAGTGCTCAATCAATGCCGGCGCCACTTTCGTTAAGACATCAACCGGTTTCTCTACCGGCGGTGCTACACCTGAAGATGTCAAGTTAATGTATGATACCGTTCATGAAAGCGGACTGAAAGTAAAGGCCAGCGGCGGAATCAGAACATTGGCAGATGCTGAAAAGATGATCGCCGCAGGTGCTGAAAGATTAGGCTGCAGTGCCGGCAAGAAGATCATTGAAGAATACGAAGCAGCAAAATAATCTGTTACAGAGAAAAGAAAACAAAATCATCTGGATCTTACAGATGATTTTTTCTGCTCATTTCCCCCTCTGCTAATCAATTTTTTCAAAAAATTATAATTTATCAATTATAATGTAATTAACAAAACGCAAGGAGGCATCATATATGGATAATACTCTTTTACAGGAGAACGGTTTTCACAGAACCTGTTCTGTCTGTGGAAACAAGCTTACCAGATATGGCAGTAAGATACTGAAAGACGGAATACTCTGCCGTAACTGCGCCAGGCTGACTTCCGAATGGCTGGACAACGCTGATTATGCCGAAAAGACCGTAGAGCAGATAAAGGAACATCTGGCTTACCGTCAGAACAATAAAGAAAAACTCGCCGGTTTCAAAGGCAATAAGGCAGTAGAAGGCAAATACAGTCTGTACATTGATGATGAAAGCAAGGATTTCCTCATCAGCAAGAGAGCTGATTACATCAGAGACAACGCTGACATCTTCAACATTGACGATATCAGCAAGATCCAGATTGAAAAAAGAAAATATCTGAACAGAGACGGTTCGGATATCTACCTGCATCTGTTTGTCAGACATCCTGAGTTCACGGACGTCAAGTTCCAGGTCAATGAATTCGGATATCTCAATCCAGACAGTGATGATTATCAGAAGGCTTTGAAGCTTGCCTATGAGTATGCAGATGCTCTGAAAAGCAGAAAATAACAGGAGGTAAATAATATGGAAACAAATTCACAGGGCAGAAAAAAACACATGGTTGAAGGAACCGTTCAGAAGATCGCCAGGACTGATGAAGTCGTCAGGGAAGCCCGGGAAGATCTGGTAAACGCTGCCGACGCCGGTGCTAAATTAAAAGGCGCCGGACGTAAAAAAGGCTTCTTTGCCATGATCGCCGACATTTTCAGGAAATAAGGTTAAGAACATGTTGAAAAGAAAGCATTTTACCAAAGGATTGATCCTTCTGTTAGCCTGCTGCCTGCTGCTTCCGGTTTCCGGATGCAAGCCGCAGGAACGTGGCCTGTTTGATTTCTACTATCCTTCAGGCACTACTTATACAACACAGTGGAAGCTCGGCAGCAATGTCGGAAAGCTTGACACATCAGTACTTAATACTGTCAGACCAAAATACACAAAAATCGTCGGCGATAATAAGGACGTCGTCACGATCATGGTCTATATGTGCGGCAGTGACCTTGAATCAAGAGGCGCCATGGGGTCCTATGACATTCAGGAAATGGCGGCGGCTGCACTCAGTTCCAACATCAACCTGATACTGTATACCGGCGGTACTACCAAGTGGCACATCAATCAGATCTCTACCAGACAGAATGCCATTTATCAGATCCTGCCGGGAAAGATGGGACTTCTGGTTGAGAATGCCGGTAATGCCCCAATGGTAAATCCGGCCAACCTGACAAGTTTCATTGAATTCTGCGAGACCAATTTCAAGGCTGACCGTTACGGTCTGATCCTCTGGGACCACGGTTCAGGTTCAATCGGCGGTTATGGCCGTGACGAAAAGTATTCAAACTACGGCTCCATGACCTTAGCAGGCATTGATCAGGCTCTGACAGATGCCAATCTTAAATTCGACTTTGTCGGTTTTGACGCCTGTCTGATGGGCAATACCGAAACAGCCTTAATGCTGGCAGAACATGCTGACTATCTGATTGCTTCTGAAGAATCAGAACCTGGCATCGGCTGGTATTATACAGACTGGCTGAACGCCTTAAGCAAGAACACTTCCCTGCCGACAGTCGAGATCGGCAAGGCCATCGCTGACAGCTTTGTCACTGAATGCAAGAGCAGAACACCAAAACAGCCTGCTACCCTTTCAGTCATCGATCTGGCTGAAATGCAGGATATCGTAGATGACAAGCTCTCTGCCTTCTCCAGATCAGCTACGGAAATGATCAAGAACAAGGAATACAGAACTCTTGCCTCAGCCAGAAGCGGAGCCAGAGAATTCGGAACTCAGGCCAACGTTGACCTCATAGACCTGGTTGACATGGCCAGCAGCATTGACACCCCGGAAGCCAAGGAACTGGTATCTTCCCTGCTCAACTGCATCAAGTACAACAATACGACCAGCACCATGACTAACTCATACGGTCTGTCGATTTACTTCCCATACAGATCAAGTCAGTATCTAAAGACTGTAACCAATACTTATGAAAAAATAGGAATGAACTCTGATTATACACAGTGCATACGCAACTTCGCTGCTTACTCAGCCGGCGGACAGGTATCATCAGGCGGTAACTATAATGCCACACAGTCATTCCAGGGTTATAACACCAGCAACTACCAGACCCAGAGCAGCAGTGACAGCATTTATCAGCTGCTGGAACTGTTCTCTTCAGGTTCACAGCAGGTACAGCAGCAGCCTAACTACTCTCCATTACTGGAGCTGGGACTCAACCTGCTGCTGCAGAGCGTAATGGGCAGCAACAGAGGTATGGCTGATTATATCGCTGACAACCACTTCGACGCTGACCTGACCTGGAAGAACGGCAAGATCAAGCTTACTGAAAAGCAGTGGAGCATGGTCGAAGACCTCAAGATCAACATGTTCATCGATGACGGCAAGGGCTACATCGACATGGGCTGCGACAACATCTATGACATAGATGCCAAGGGCAACCTGCTGAAGATCAAGGACAAGACCTGGCTGGCTGCTTCAGGAGACGGCAGCAACTGGATAGTTGTTCCTTACTACTACCTCTACTGCACCAGAGATGGCGAAAAGGTCGTCAGCAGTGTCGGCAGAATTCCGGTAAGGATCAACGGTGAAAGAGCCAACCTGCTGCTGCAGCTGGATGACGAAGGAATCGAACTGGCCGGTGTCAGCTACCGGTATGACGATGCCGATGTCATTGCCAAGTATACTTCCGAACTGAACGAAGGAGACAAGATCGAATTCATTGCCGGATATTATGATTACAACGGCAACTATCAGGCTTCATATGTACTTGACGGATCAATTACATATAAGGACAAGCTGCATTTCGGTGATGTCAGCATCGCTGATTACAAGACCAAGTCAACCTATCAGTTCAGAGATATCTATCAGCAGAATTACTGGACAACACCAATGGAATAAAAGCTTAAAAAGCTTACAGAAAAAGAAGGATCACTGATATGTACCCAGAATCCTGGACATATTGAATAATCAGACTAAATCACAGAATTACAGATGGATGTACTCCTGAATAACGCAGGAGGCATCCATTTTGTTTTCTTCTGTATACGTCTGTTGTTGTAATAATCAATGTATT
>JAFRAB010000014.1 GCA_017405675.1 Erysipelotrichaceae bacterium | reverse complement strand
TGAATTCAAGTATTAGTCTGAGAAAATAAAAAAGTCAGTACTATTGGCGTAGTACAATGATTTAAAGAAAGCGTTTGGTGATTAATATGTATAACACAAAAGAACTAAATACCATGTTATTAGAAACATTTCCTGAATTAAAGGAGAAATTTGAAGATGAAACTTCCTGGGATGATGGAATTGAGACAGGAAGTTATGTAGTTTACGAAGACATCTTCATGCCCTTTGTTGTTCAGGCGTTTGTCGGTGATGATCAGGAATCAATAAATAGAATTATGCTGTTCGTCGAAAGACTGGCATCCATTGATGATACTGATATAAAAAATCTTATAGGCATTACGATAATCGACAACGTAAGGATGTATGATTTTGAAGAGTGTTTTGCAAATCTAATGGGGCCAAATAGCAGAGTTTTGTATGATGATTGGGAAAATGACTAAAACATACTGATATTGGTAACAAATGAAAGAGGAACCGGAATAATCATAATAGGCCAGTTCCTCTTTTCTTTCCTTTATTGAGTAATGACATTATTTAAATAGTAAGAAAACCCGGAATTTCCGGGTAAATGAACTATTATTCAAAGGAAATCTTCAACTTTTTTCCTGTTCCTTTTGCTATGGCGTTTAAGGTTTGAAGAGTAGGAATCGCAGTTCCATTTTCGATGCGGCTAATATTTGATTGTCTGACACCAGACCTTTCAGCGAGTTCTTTCTGAGTTAAACCCGCATCGATTCTTGCCTGAATAAGATTTCTTTTGATCTGATCTTCTAATTCAGTCTCAGCCCACGCTTCAGCAAATTCGGGGTCATTCATCTGTTCCTTGATAATATCATCTAAAGAAGTTTTAGTGGTTTTTCTCATAATCTGCCTTCCTTTCCAGTGCGAGTTCAATTTCACTTCTTGGTGTTTTCTGTGTCTTTTTAACAAAACTGTTTGTAACAATGATGACTTTGCCTTTTCTGTAGAAATAGAGACATCTGGCAATATTACTGCCCTGCTTGGTACGTAACTCAAATATTCCGTTTTCCAAAGGGGCTGTATCGGGTTCGCCAAGGGCGTTGCCAAATGTTTCCAATAATTTAAGACTTCTGAATACTTTGGCTTTCAATTTTGCATCTTTGATTTCCAGAATAGAATTCAATGCTGGCTTTTCACCATTGTTAAGTTCGTAAAAGATTACTTCAAACATTGTGAAATATTCCTTTCTAGGAATATTATAGCATACTTATTAGTCAAGTCAACTCTTCTATAATAATTCGAACTTTGGAGAAAAGAATTATGATGAAGAAGCAGATGGATATCACCGTAACAAATACATGGAAAGACAGGGTATGTCCTTCCATGATCGAATTTAATAAATCGGATTTTCAGTTAGAGAATGCTGTGTGCACGGTATACAGTATCTTTTCCTATCCTTCTTCCGGGGATCTCAAATGGCTGAAAAGAGCAGTGTCATCAATAGAAAATACGATGGTAGTCATCTATAACGAAGCAGGTGATAAGAAAGAGTTGCTTGATTCGGTAGATTATTCTGTCAGAGAAAAAAGAGTCCATATTTCCGAAACTATCGATACCAAGGAAAGGGAAGCTCTTGGTGCCCAGGCAGAGATCGACAGAATGATGGAGTTTTCCCAGAGAATAATGTCAGATAACGTTAACATCGTAAAGATAACCGTTTATATCCTGGTGTTTTCCGCAACACACGATGAACTGATCCAGAAGTGCAGGGAAGTTGAAGGAAGATTATCCGGATATGGATTTGTCTTAAGAAGAATACCTTACAAGATGGAAGAGGGTTTTGATGCCTGTACCCCTATATGTGACAATAAGTATTCCTCATTTACTTCACTTACGATGCCGGCAGATGTTTTCTATGCCGGATTAGGTATCATACCAAGCTTCGGCATCAATGATCCGACAGGAGTATATCTGGGATTTGATGAGACCGGAAATCCGGTGTTCATCGACAACTGGAGCAAGTCCAACAGTAAAACAAACTATAATTATACGATCCTTGGAAAGCCGGGATCCGGTAAGTCAGCGACAGTTAAGACCATGATGGTCCATGAACTATCTCAGGGAACCAGGATGTATGTCCTTGACCCTGAAGAAGAATATCTGGTGCTGGCTGAACACTTCAAGGGAAACATCATCGATGCTTCCGGAGGAGTGGACGCAAATGGGAACCGCAGCATCATCAACCCGCTTCAACTTACTGACTACCCTGAAGAACTCGATGATCTTTCTGCCGAAGAGATCAGAGAGATGATGAAAAACAGCAAGGAATTCAAAGGATCAGTATCCAGTAAAATCTCCTGGCTGAAGGGATGGTTCAAGACCTATATCCCTGAACTGAACATGTCTCAGCTGGCTTTGCTCGAAGACAGTCTGTTTGAAACATACCAGAGAAAAGGACTTGATGAGTCTAGTGATCCGAGAGCGATGCGAAATGATGAGCATCCTACCATGAGTGATCTTGGTGAAGTTCTCAAGGAAAGAAAAGAGAAAGCACAGACCGGGCAGAAAGAGATATATGACCAGTTGCTGATCCTGCTGAACAGTGCACTTGTTGGAACAGACAGATATCTGTTCAATGGGTATACCAACGTTAATCTGAACAACCGTTTCAATGTGATCAACGTTCATAAGCTGCTGAATATGCCTGACAATGTCAAGAATGCTCAGTTTTCCAACATCACCCAGTATATCTGGCTTGCGCTGACGAAAAACAGAGCAGAGAGAAGCCTTCTGGCGGTTGATGAAGCACATCTGTTCATCAACAAGGGATCCCAGGCAACGTTTGAATTCCTGGGGCAGCTTTGTAAGAGAGCCAGAAAGTATCTGAGCGGTTTATGGATAATGACACAGAACATCAGTGACTTCCTGCACCCGGAAGTTGCCAGATATGGTGAAGCCATACTGAACAATGCAGCAACTAAGCTGATCATGAAAAGTGATGCGACAGACCTGCAGAAGATATGCAGTCTGTTTCAGTTAAATGATGGAGAGCAGACTCTGATCAAAAACTCTGGAGTAGGACAGGGCTTACTTATCGCCGGGGATATGAGAGTTTATGCAAATATTGAGATCGAGCCTGAGGTACTACAGTTATGTCAGGCCGGAGG
>JAFRAB010000013.1 GCA_017405675.1 Erysipelotrichaceae bacterium | reverse complement strand
TGAATTCAAGTATTAGTCTGAGAAAATAAAAAAGTCAGTACTATTGGCGTAGTACAATGATTTAAAGAAAGCGTTTGGTGATTAATATGTATAACACAAAAGAACTAAATACCATGTTATTAGAAACATTTCCTGAATTAATGGAGAAATTTGAAGATGAAACTTCCTGGGATGATGGAATTGAGACAGGAAGTTATGTAGTTTACGAAGACATCTTCATGCCCTTTGTTGTTCAGGCGTTTGTCGGCGATGATCAGGAATCAATAAATAGAATTATGCTGTTCGTCGAAAGACTGGCATCCAGTGATGATACTGATATAAAAAATCTTATAGGCATTACGATAATCGACAACGTAAGGATGTATGATTTTGAAGAGTGTTTTGCAAATTTAATGGGGCCGAATAGCAGAGTTTTGTATGATGCTTGGGAAAATGACTAAAACATACTGATATTGGTAACAAATGAAAGAGGAACCGGAATAATCATAATAGGCCAGTTCCTCTTTTATTTCCTTTATTGAGTAATGACAATATTTAAATAGTAAGAAAACCCGGAATTTCCGGGTAAATGAACTATTATTCAAAGGAGATCTTCAACTTTTTCCCTGTTCCTTTTGCTATGGCATTTAAGGTTTGAAGAGTAGGGATTGCAGTTCCGTTTTCAATGCGGCTGATATTTGATTGTCTGACACCAGACTTTTCAGCGAGTTCTTTCTGAGTTAAACCCGCATCGATTCTTGCCTGAATGAGATTTCTTTTGATCTGGTCTTCTAATTCAGTCTCAGCCCATGCTTCAGCAAATTCAGGATCATTCATCTGCTCCTTGATAATGTCATCTAAAGAAGTTTTAGTGGTTTTTCTCATAATCTGCCTTCCTTTCCAGTGCAAGTTCAATTTCACTTCTTGGTGTCTTCTGTGTCTTTTTAACAAAACTGTTTGTAACAATGATGACCTTTCCTTTTCTGTAGAAATAGAGACATCTGGCAATATTACTGCCCTGCTTTGTACGCAACTCAAATATTCCGTTTTCCAAAGGAGCTGTATCGGGCTCGCCAAGTGCGTTGCCAAATGTTTCCAGTAATTTAAGGCTTCTGAAGACCTTTGCCTTAAGTTTCACATCTTCTATTTTCAGAATAGAATTCAATGCTGGCTTTTCACCGTTACTCAGTTCATAAAAAGTAACTTCAAACATAGTGAAATATTCCTTTCTAGGAATATTATAGCACAGTGACTATGTGTGTCAATCTTTCTATAATAATTCGAACTTTGGAGAAACGAATTATGAAGAAGAAAAGTATGGATATAACAGTAACGAATACATGGAAAGACAGAGTATGTCCTTCCATGATCGAGTTTAATAAAACAGACTTCCAGTTGGAGAATGCTGTCTGCACAGTCTACAGCATCTTTTCCTATCCTTCTTCAGGCGATCTGAAGTGGCTGAAAAGAGCAGTGTCATCCATTGAAAATACCATGGTCGTCATCTATAACGAAACCGGTGACAAAAAAGAGCTGCTTGATTCCGTCGACTATTCGGTCAGAGAAAAGAGAGTACATATTTCTGAGACCATAGACACCAAGGAAAGAGA
>JAFRAB010000012.1 GCA_017405675.1 Erysipelotrichaceae bacterium | reverse complement strand
GAGAGTATCGTATACAGATATGGAGTATTGTCATACTGTTACAGTAAGTTAAGCAACAGCAGTACATCTGAAAAGCTTAAGAACTTATGCAAGGCGATATACTGGTACAGTAAGGCAGCAGATGCATACTGGGGACAATAGGGAAACGATAACCATCGTTAATAAACCTATAACAAATCCCTAAACAAAAGAAGAAGCCTGTGATTGAAGAAATCGCAGGCTTTTTGTATGATATTAGTGTTCAATGGGAGAAGTATATGGACAATCTCGTTAATATAAATACATGTTATGACGTTGTGTACCTGTTACAGTGTGCATTGTTTAATTGTGCTCCAGATAAGGACAAAATTGAACAAATGGACATGGATTCCATTAAAAAGATAGGATATCAGCATAAAATTAACGGTTTATTAGCTACTGCACTTGAAAAAACAGATGATTCTGATTATTGGAAAAAAGAAAAAAATAAGAGCATTAGAAGAACAATGATGTTTGATGCAGAGAGAGCAGAACTGTTTGATTTTCTTGAGAATAATCATATCTGGTATCTTCCGTTAAAAGGAATAATCATATCCAGATATTATCCTGAATACGGCATAAGAGATTTCTCAGATAATGATATTCTTTTTGATCAGAATTATCAGGAAATGGTTTATGAATACTTTACCGGCAGAGGTTATGATGTAAAAACATATAAGAGCGGTAATCTTGATATATATGTAAAACCGCCGGTATATAATTTTGAAATGCATATCAGTTTGTTTAATAAGTATTCAGGCCAGAATCAGCTGGATTATTATGAGAACCTTTCTGCTCTGGTAAAGCATATTGAGGGGAAATCTGAACTGAGACTTGATAATGATGATTTCTATGTTTATTTCATGGCGCATTCAGTTAAACATTATTCCAATAAAGGAACAGGCTTGAGAACATTGGTTGATACTTATCTTCTTAATAAAAAACTGAATTTGAATTTGGAATATATAAATAAACAATTCGCTGAAATGGATATTCTTAAAGAAGCAGAAGAACTGAAAGATCTGGCAATAGCTGTTTTTGATAATCTGGAACTTACTGAAGATCAGAAAATAGTTTTTGAAAAAATATGCTTTATGGGAGCATATGGGAATTATCAGACCAGAGTTGATAATCATCTTGCCAGAAAGACTAAGCTAAAATATCTATCAGAACGTATTTTTATACCTGCTGACAAGATAAAATTCAGATATCCTTTGGTATATAAATACAGAATATTATTGCCTGGTTTTTATCTGTATAGAATTATTAAAGGGGTAATTAATAAAGGCAGCACTATATTCAAAGAGTTCCGTTATGTTGTTAAACATAAATAGTATTTGTTTTATGGAGATTATAAATGAAAGGTATTTACAGACTGGCTGATAAAAATATAAGGATCATATCGGTTTATCCTGATGTCCATGATATGTGTAAGGAATATGCGGTTGACTCAGATTCTGATTTTACTGTTGAAACAAATATGGAAGATATATATCGGGAAATCAAAAAAGCGGAATTGTTAGATTTAAGGAACGGAATAAAAAGAAAACATAGAGAACAGATCTGTGAGGAACTGGCAGTTTACCGTAAAATATCCGAAACGATTCTCGATTATGATACTTTTCTTTTTCATGGATCAGTAATTGCGGTAGATAATGTGGCTTATATATTTACCGCAAAGAGCGGTACTGGTAAATCCACTCATGCCAGATTATGGAGAGAAATGTTAGGCGATAAAGCAGTAATGGTAAATGATGATAAGCCTCTGATAAGAATTGCGGATGACAGAGCTTATGCTTATGGAACACCTTATGACGGCAAGCATCACTTAAGTAATAACATATCTGTTCCTATAAAAGCAGTGTGCATATTATATCAGGATAAGAACAATCATATTGAGGAAATATCGATGCTTGAGGCATATCCAATGTTTGTTCAGCAGGCTTATAGACCTGATAATCCTGAGAAAATGAAAAAGACAATGGAACTTATAAGTAAGTTTCTTGATAGAATAAAGGTGTACAGACTGGGCTGCAATATGGATATAGAGGCGGCTGAAATAGCTTATGAAGCCATGAAGGGAGTTGACTGATATGAAATTAAGCAAGAATTTTGTTATGCATAATACAGGTGAAGTAGCGTTTCTGGCTCCGGTATCAGGAACAGGTTTTTCCGGTATGGTAAGAGGCAATTCTACTTTCGGTGTTATTATCAAATTACTGCAGAATGATACGACAGAAGAAGAAATAGTTATGAAGATTGTCGAAAAGTATACAGGCAATCTGGAACAGATTACTTCAGATGTTCACCGTGCCGTAGAGCAGTTAAGAGAAATAGGAGCTATTGAAGATTAACTGTTATGGGTCAGCAGCAGTTGGACAGTCTGACCAGAGATGGTCGGTATATCAGTGTTCCAAAAGGCATCAGTATGCGCCCTATGATAGTTCAGGGACGTGATGCCGTTTTGGTCGAGGCCATAAAGGATAAACCGAAGAGATATGACTTGGTCATGTATACAAGAGGTGAAGAGAATGGAGTTATTCACAGAGTTATACATCGGTATGATGACCACTATATAATTTGCGGGGATAACTGCTGGAGACTGGAATATGTTAGGCCGGAACAGATCAAAGGCATAGTAACAAGATTTAACCGTAAAGGTAAATGGCATGAAATAAATGAACTGCCATACCAGTTATATGTTCATCTATGGGTAGATCTTATAGATATAAAAAGACCTTTGTTTTATCTCAGAGATAAAGTTAAGTCAATAAAGAAAAAGCTATCATCGCTCAGTAATAAAAAATGATAAATAAACAGCACTTGTTATGCTGTTTATTATTTACTTCAAAATGAAACATTTTCAAAAACAAAAAAACTTTTCATAATTACTGAAAATCATTGATATTGCTTTTTTATATATAGTAAAATAATAAATAAGTGAGAACTTTTTTCTTTTTTTATATTACTTAATTTAGAGAAAAGTAATCAGAGGGGAGAATTTTATGAAAGGTAGTTTCAAACATCTTTTAACGCTTCTTCTGGCTTTCACGCTTGTATTCACTCATGCCGTAACACCGGTATATGCTGAAACAGGAGATGAACCAAATGAAGCTGATCCTGGCAATTCAACTCAGTTGGAAATGGAGGATCTGGATCCAAGTACTCTGAATGTTAAAAAACAGGGTACTGATCTCGTAAAGGAAGACCCGGAAGAAAATGATGCACTGTCATTAGATCAGAATGCAGTAGTACGTGTATCAATTATTCTGGATGGAGATTCCGTTACTGACGCCGGATATTCTGCCAAGGGAATCGCCGGTAACAGCTCTGCCGTATCTTACAGAAACAAACTGAAGAAACAGCAGGCTAATGTAACAAAGGCTATTGAAAAACAGCTTAAAAAGGAACTGAACGTAAAGTGGAACCTGACGTTGACAATCAATGCTATTTCCGCTGAAGTTAAAGTTTCTGATATTAATAAAATCAAAATGGTTTCCGGTGTTAAGAATGTAATTCTGGAAAATCGTTATGATGCCCCAATAACCAGTAAGTCAGATCCTCAGACAGCTAACACTTCAGCAGGAATGGTTGGCGCTCAGGAAGCCTGGAGTGCAGGTTATACAGGTGCTGGCAGCCGTATTGCAATTATTGATACCGGTCTGGATATATATCATGATTCATTTAATCCGGATGCTTTTGATTATGCTATAAGTCAGCTGGATTATGAACCTGTTCTGTTAACTGAAGATGATGTTAACAGCCTTGCTTCACAGTTAAATGTTCCTGGCGCATATGTTGATTCAAAAGTTCCATTTGCATTTAACTATGTAGACATGAACTATGACATCACTCACAGCAACGACAGACAGGGTGAACACGGTTCACACGTTGCAGGTATTGCTGCTGCCAACAGCTATATCGAAACTGAAAATGGTTTTGAGAAGGCAATTGATACAGTTATGGCAGTTGGTATGGCACCGGATGCACAGCTGATTGTGATGAAGGTATTTGGCACAGGTGGTGGCGCTTACGATTCAGATTATTTTACAGCACTTGAAGATGCTATGGTTTTAGGCTGCGATGTAGCTAACCTGTCATTAGGCTCAGGTTCTCCTGGCTTTACATTCAGTGATTATTATCAGGATGAATTGAACAGACTGAACAGTGACGCTAACAGTAACATGGTTGTTGCCATTTCTGCAGGTAACGTTGGCGCTTTTGCTGATAATACTGCTATGGGAGTTTTATATGCTGAAGATGTAAGCATGCATTCAGGCGGTTCACCAGGATCATTCATCAACAGCTTATGCGTTGCTTCTGCTGACAATATCGGTACAACCGGTAAGCCTCTGCAGTTCGGTGATCTTAATGTTTACTATAATGAAAGTGTTTCAGAAGCACGTGCTCCAATGGCTTCTTTAGCAGGCACTCAGGAATTTGTATATATTGATGCTTTGGGTTCTGTTGAGGACTACGCAACAGTAAATGACGCCGTTTCTCTGGAAGGTAAGATCGTCATCATTAACCGTGGTGGTCTAACATTTGTTGAAAAGGGAAATAATGCAGTTGAGTTTAATCCTGCTGCCTTAATAGTTGCCAATAATCAGCCAGGTTCAATTGGTATGTTATTGGATGACTGTATTGCAACGTTCCCAATGATAACAATTTCATTTAGTGATGCAAATGCAATTAAAGCTGCTTATACGGCAGCAGAAGCTGGCGGCATTAAATATTATACAGGTTCTGTTAATGTAACAGATGCTGTCACTTCTGATATTACAGGTACCCGTGAAGATGCTACAGTTTCATCATTCAGTTCATGGGGTATTCCGGGTTCATTGATCATGAAACCTGAAATTACTGCACCTGGTGGAAACATCTATTCAGTATTTGGTACAAGCAATGACACAAACGGTAATCCTCAGGGCGGTGTAAGCGAATATGAAATGATGAGCGGTACTTCAATGGCTGCTCCTCATATTGCCGGTTTAACTGCAGTTGTTGCAGAATATCTGCGTCAGAATGATTTGTCAGAAATGAACAGTGAACTTGCTGAGAATTATTCAGTACGTGCAATCGTACAGAGCTTACTGATGTCAACAGCTACTCCTATGAAGAATGACGGCCAGTTTGTTTCAATTTTACAGCAGGGTGCTGGTCTGGCTGAGGTTTCAAAAGCAGTCAGTGCTCCTTCAGTTGTAATGGTTGGTCCTGATGACGATACCTTAACTGCATACACAGGTGCAGCTGCCGATGGCAAGGTAAAAGTTGAGTTCGGTGATGATTTGCTGACAGACAGAAAATATATATATTCATTCACAATTTATAACCTTTCTGATACAGACCTTGAATATAAATTAAATACTGAAATGTTCACTCAGGATATTGCTTATGATGGACAGAACTTATATATGCTTCCTGAAACATGGCCAATAAATACCAATGTTGAATATGAATGGTCACCGGTTGACATTGCAATTGAACATGACGTAGACAAAGATGGTGATACTGATAAAGATGATGCTCAGGCACTTCTGGACTATATCACAGGTGCTGTTGATGGAACAGAACTTGATCTTGATGCCGGTGAAATGGATAAAGACGGTAAGATCACATCTCATGATGCTTACTTATTACTAATCTGGACCGGCGAAAGTGAAGAACTTAATGTTGTTCCTGCTCATGACAGCAGAACAGTAACGGTAACCATCACTATTGATGATGAGATGATGGAATACTTTGAAAACGGCGCTTATATTGAAGGTTTCACTACAGCTGAATCCAGCTCATACAGTGAAGAAGGCGTAGATTTATCTCATAAGCATTCAATCCCATTATTAGGGTTCTATGGTAATTGGGGCGATCCTTCAATGTTTGATAACAACAGCATTGTTGATTTCTACTACGGAAACACTAAGTATCCATACAGCTTTATGCAGTATAATACTAACTATTATAATGCTACAGGTAAGGAGTTAAGTTTAGGCGAATTCCTGAGCTATTTTCCAACTAATTGCATGGTAATTAAGTATAATGGTGTAAACTCAATAATGTACGGCAACCCATACTATATTGAAGATGAATTCCCTGCTGATAAACTCGCAGTCAATGGAAACGATGTTTTGAATTCTATTAACTATACATTACTGCGTTCAGCTGGAGCCACAGGATATGCAGCAACATTATTAGATGATTATAACGGTAATGTTAAAGGCATACTTGATTTGTCAATTGATAAAGAAAGAGCAGTTGGTATGTGGTACAGCGAAAAAGACGCTGAAATGAAGAACATAGCCAATCAGACTTATCCAATTGGTGTTAAACCAAGTGAATATGGACTTGAAGAAGGAGATGTTTTCCGTGTTGGTTATTATGCTATTCCAGAATATCTCGCCATGTTATTATACGGTGATTTTGATTCACAATATGGCGGTATAACAGACGGAAATGGATTACAGTTTGCTTTACGGTATGATCTTTTAGGTAAAGGTTCATACATTGGATACGATTTCAAAGTTGATAATACAGCACCTAAGATTACGAAAGCTACTTTAAGCGAAGATAACAGCACAATCACTATTGAAGCTGAAGATAACTTCAATCTGGCATATGTAGCAATTATATCTGTTGATGGAGAAGAGTACTTCTATGAAGCTGCTCCAGGTGAAGATAAGTTTACTGTAGAAATCCCTGCAGAAGACATCGTAACTGATGCTAAAGGCTATGTAGCAGTATTTGCAGCTGACTATGCAGCTAATGAAACAGCTGTTGCCTTAAAGGTTAATGATGAAGAAGGTATGGATCCATACACTGTTGCTTCAATTACTGTTTCACCAAAGACCTTACATCTCTATGTTGGTAATGAAGAAGATCTGCTTGCCAAGGTAAGCCCTATCACTGCCGATCAGACAGTTGTCTGGGAAAGCGATGATCCGGCAGTTGCTACAGTAGATGACACAGGACGTGTTGTTGGTGTCAGCAAGGGACAGACTGTTGTCAGAGTATCTGCTGCAAGCGATGAAACAGCATATGATGAATGTGTTATATACGTAGAACAGATAGATGCTGATTTCAATGCAATAGTCTGGGATGTTGATGCTTCACAGTTTATTTCCTCATTTAACATGAAGAGCCTGCCAACATGGAATAAACTGCATTCAAATGGTTTCCATATGAATCTTGCATCAACGCTGGCAATATCAGACACAGATGTTTATGTAGGATCACTTGATACAAGTACAGCGGAAGGAAATCTGTATTTAACAGACTTAACAGAAGCTGAACCTGAACTTGAACTTGTTGCTCCATGTGCATATTGGTCAACTGATATGGCACTTGTTTCAGAAACATACGCAGCATATTTCCCTTACTATTTCTATGTGGAAGGCACATATGCAATCTTAAGTTCATTCGAGCCAGAAGCAATGGATGAAAGTGGTACTGAATATGTGAATATTCCATATGCAGTAATTCCAATCACAAACGGCGAATATCTATCAGGTATTGCATTAAAGTCTGAACTGGATATGTCCACATATCAAGTAAGCTACTATGTACTGGACGAAAATGGTGTAATTTATGAATTTACATATGACCTGATGAATAATAAACTCGTAAGTGGCAGTGTTGTAGTTCAGACAGGTATTACAACATCATTCCTGTATCAGTCACTCTATGCTGATGAAAACTACATCTACTGGAGCTGTTATGAAGATGGCGACACAACATCTCATATGGTTGTCTATGACATAAATAACAAAGTATTATATACAGATGCTGGCAACTTTGGTGAAGGTGTATGGCCAGTTCAGGGATTATACAGAACAAGCCAGGCTACTGCAGATCAGGGCGGAAGCATTCCAACAATTACATTGGAACCTTTGAAATCAAGTATTCTTGATGAAAAACATGCTGAATTTGATGCACGCTTAACAGCAGAACTGAATAAGTTCAGCAAGCTCAATAAGGTTGCACCTAAGTCAGTTGAAGAAGCTCCTGTTACTGAAGAAGTAGTCGAAACAATTGAAGGTGCTGCAACACCAGCAGGTGAAATGATTGAAAACAAGCTCAATGTTGCTAAGTTCCCAGTCAGAATGGCTATTAAGGGCACTTCAACAACAGATGAAGAAGGCACTGCTACAATCGTTTTAACAGAAGATGAAGATGCTACTAACGGCTTCTGTGAAATCACTTATGATGCTAAGAACCTGAAGAATCCAACAGTTACTCCAGAAGAAGGAATTACTCTTACTTCATACACAGTAGACGAAGAAAATGGCGTAATTAAGTTCGCTTATGCTACTGAAGAAGCTGTAAAGGCTTACGACAAGGTTGCTACCGTTACCTTCGATGCACCATGTGAAGACAGTGATGTTACGATCACAACAACTGAACGTAACGACGAAACAGATCTTGAAGAAGAAACAACTGTTACTGTTGAGGGTGTTGGTCACCAGTGGAGTGAACCAGAGTGGATATGGAGCAAGGATCATAAGGAAGCTACAGCTAAGTTTGTCTGTGAAAACAACGAAGAACATGTGGTTGAAATAACAGAAAAGGCTGTAATTGAAGAAACTCCTGCAACTGAAGAAAAGGAAGGCAAGAGAGTATATACTGTAACTGTAACTGGACCTGATGGTGAAAAGTACACTACAACATATACTGAAGTCATTCCTGCAGGTGTAGATACCGGAGATGCTTCAAATATCGTATTGTGGTCATCTGTATTTGGTGGAAGCTTAGTGGTAATTGCTGCTATCTTACTGGCAATGAAGAAAAAAGGTTATTTCACTAAATAACAGATTTTGTAAAAAAACACATAAAGACCGGATTGCTTGAATAATCCGGTCTTTTGTTTGATAATGTTTCTATGAAAAAGCTGATTATATTTATGATTTTTTGTATCTTCTTAACAGGCTGTACAGCGAAAAAACCAGTAGTAACTAATAAGAATCTGAGTATTGAAGAAATGCCATCAGAGATTTTTGATTTTGCTTTATCAAAACTTCCTGATGACAGTTTTTATTACATAGGGTCAGGCATCACCGTTACTGATGTGTCAGATGACGGGAAGGTTACCAGTAATGATTTGGCACTATATCCCGTATATGAAAATGAAGATATTTATGCAATGGTATTAAAGGGATCAGAAATGGTATACATAGATGATCTGAATGTAGACGAGGGGCAAATGAGAAACGGTCTGGTGATTGCAAATAATGAAAATGTATTTCTGATTAATGATGGCGAGGAGGCTATTGCGGTGAGAGTAAAATCCGATAAGTTTAATAAGAAGATTTTAGAGAAAATTGAATTATCTAAAAATCTAAAAAATGAGTTTGGTAATGAAAGAAAACTACTGAAGAGCAGTAATACAGTAACTGATCCGGAAACAGGTAGAAAATACAGCAGTTCACGATTGGTTGTGAAATTCACTGATGGGGATTCCGACAAAAAGATAGCTGACTTTGAAGAGTTCTGTCATGGTAAGCTGAAATCAACAATTAAGTCAATTGGATTATATGTGTTTGAAATTGAAGCTTCCAACATAAAAAGATTGAAATATCTTGTTGATCAGGCACTACAGTTTGATTACGTTGAAGCCGTTCATTTGGATGAACACAAAAATATGGATAATAATTCTATTAGTAAGTCAGAGAATCAGCATGAAGAACAGGAAATGGAGTATCAAAATAATGTTACTGATATAAATGATATAGTGGATGTAGATACCAATACTACTGAAGAAGATCCAGCATAGTTTCGTTAATATTGGTTTATATAGTTTTTAAACAGTAATATTTGAATAAAAAAATATAAACTGTCTAAATAATGTAAAAAGAGTAGATAATAGAAAAAATCAAAAGACTAAGTTCGTAATCTACTTTTTTTCAAATAGTAAAGTAAGGGTTCTTTATTAACAGAACTTGATATTATATAGCTTTGATACCAGTAATATTAATAACATATATATTATGTTTTCCGGATGTGAATCTCTTCAGAAAATTAACTCGGTCCTAAGGAAATTAATTGAAATTCCATTTTTTAGGAATGAGTTCTATTATTTTTGAAACTTTGATCCATGATATATTTCGGACAGCAGTGGCCAGCATAGAATGACGGCTACGATAACTGTCAGATAATCTGATATTGGTTGAGCCAGATAGATGCCAAGTTGGCCAAGCATATTTGGAAGGATAAGGATAATAGGCAGATAGATGATTCCCTGTCTGGCCATTGATAAGATCATGGATTCTTTGCCTTTACCCGCTGCCTGCAGACTTACGGTAAATACATAATAGGCTGCATATACAGGCAATGAGGTAACACTGAATAATAGGAACCTGCTGCCGTATTCGATAACGGTTGGATCCTTGGCAAACAGACCAACATATGGATGGCGGACCATCCGTATCAGCAAGGCTGCCGATATTGAATAAATAGTTAATACGCTGAGACACCATTTCATAGTGTCAAATAAACGTTTATAGTTACGGGCACCGTAATGATATGAGGCTAATGGCAGATAACCATTAACTGCTCCCTGTATGAAGTAGTTGAGCAGATAAGCGGCACGGCGTCCTACGGAACATCCAGCCATGAATTCAGTTCCATAACGGAATACCTGCTTGCTGTAAACAGCAGAGGTTATGGCCGGCAGACAGTTTCTGACATAGCAGGAAACGCCAACTCTTAATATTTCTTTTGTTATTGGTTTATCGATGTGAAGATCAGTAACCTGCCAGCTAATTGATGTCTTGTCACTCCGTAATCTGAGGTAACATAATACACAGGTTAACAGATTACATATGGATGTAGCTAAGGCAGCACCGATAACACCGAGATTGAGTCCCCAGGAAAACATGAAGATCGGGTCAAGAATAATGTTTAATACCACACTTGCGCTGATGACTGTTGTAGAGTATTTGACATCACCGATTGCCCTGAGCATGTGTACTATGGTTGTACGCAATACCAGGAATACAATGGTGAAGATACTTATCAGACCATACTGTGTGGCGTATTTTATGACTACCTGATCGTCTGTCTGCCATGAAATAAATGGCTTGAGGAATACAAATCCCAATACCATGTGAATGGCTGATAATAATAAGCACAGAGTCATGGAAGTACGTACGGTTTCTTTGACTTTATCTTCTTTTTTGGCACCAAGATATCTTCCCAGACAGGAAGCTCCGCCAATGCCTACGCAGGCTCCTACTGATTCAATGAACATTACAATTGAAGAAGACGGATCCATAGCGGCTATCATGGCACTATTGTTAAGCTGACCAACAAAATAGGCATTTATGGTGCTGTATATCAGGTCAACAACGGAAACCAGTATGGAAGGAAGGGCCAGTGACATCATGGCCTTGCTGATCTTTTCTTTTTCAAACAGATATGTGGTATCTTTCTCCATGATCTCACTTCCTTTCTCTGACATTTATATTTTATTTTATTTATATGTTTAATTCCATTAAGTACATATTATTTATAAAAACAACATTGAAAAGTGTTGTTACTAAACTAGCAAAACAAAGAAAAAAAGTTGAATATGCCGGGGTTTTTTATTGTAGAAGAAAAAACAGTAGTTTAAAATTATTATGTTGGAGGTAAGCATATGTTCAAAATTATTGTCAGAGATAATTACGATGAAGTTTCAAAAGAAGCGTTCAAAATAATGAAGAAAGTTCTGAATACCGGTTCACCAGTATTAGGCTTAGCTACAGGATCTTCTCCTGTAGGATTATATAAGGAAATGATCAGAGACCATCAGGAAAACGGTACAAGCTACCAGGATATTCTGACGTTCAACCTTGATGAATATGTAGGTCTGCCAAGAGATCACAGAGAATCATACTGGACATTCATGCATGTTAATCTGTTTGATCACATTGACATTCCTGAAGAAAACATCCATGTTCCATTAGGAAACGGCGATATTAAGAAAAACTGCAAGGCTTATGAAAAGGAATTAAAGAAGCACACAGTAGACATTCAGGTATTAGGTATCGGTTCAGATGGCCACATTGCGTTCAACGAACCAGGCTGCCCATTTGACAGTGAAACCCATGAAATGGAACTGACTGAACAGACCAGAACTGATAATGCCAGATTCTTTGACGGCGATATCAACCAGGTACCAAAGAGTGCCGTAACCATGGGTCTGGCTTCAATCATGAGAGCTAAGAAGATCATCCTGATCGCAACAGGTGAAAACAAGGCTCAGGCTGTTAAAGATATGATCGAAGGCGTTAAGTCAGTTGACTGCCCAGCCAGCATTTTACAGGATCATCCGGATGTAACAGTTCTGTTAGACAAGGACGCAGCTTCTAAGCTGAGTATCTTAAAGTAGGATAAAACCATGTATTCAATTAAAGACATGTATGATCTTGATCATACCTTAGCTAAGGAATACCTGGAAGGATTTATCTATCCATGGGAAGCCTTAAAGGGGATCAAGGATCTGATCATCAAACTGGGCAAAGAGCTTGATAAGGAAGAATACGATGAAGTAAGCGAAAACGTCTGGGTACATAAGACAGCTAAAGTGTTCCCGACAGCTTATCTGGGAGCACCTTGCATCATCGGTCCTAACACTGAAGTAAGACACTGTGCTTTCATCAGAGGCAGTGCTCTGGTTGGTGCTGACTGTGTTGTCGGCAACAGTGTTGAATTAAAGAACGTCATCCTGTTTGACCACGTACAGACTCCTCATTATAACTATGTTGGTGATTCCATTTTAGGTTACTATTCACATATGGGTGCCGGTTCCATTACTTCTAATGTAAAGAGTGATAAGAAGCTGGTAGTTATTCATAATGGTACTGAACAGATCGAAACAGGTCTGAAGAAATTCGGTGCCATGGTTGGTGACTATGTGGAAGTAGGCTGTAACAGCGTTCTCAATCCGGGATCTGTAATTGGCCGTCACAGTAATGTTTATCCAACCAGCTGTGTCAGAGGCGTTGTTCCTGAAAACAGCATCTGGAAAAACAGCGGTGAGATCATCAGCAAAAAAGAATTTTAGAAATAAGGCAATTAAGTTGCCTTTTTCTTTATGGTAAAATGCAGGTATAGGAAACATATTTATGAAGAAGATAAAGATGGTGGTTTTCGACATGGACGGTACGGTTTTTCCAATGCAGAGCAGTACCTGCAGTGCCGAAACAATCAAGGCTCTGGGAGCCTGTAAGGAAGCAGGGGTAATTACTTCGCCATGTTCCGGCCGAAGCATTTTCATGATTCCTGAGGAAATAAAAAAGGCCATCAATACGAAATATGTAATCTACTGTAATGGGGCTTATATTGCCAATCCAGTTACTGAGGAAATAGCTGACAGTAATCCCGTTGATAAGAATAAGATCATTGAATTGTTCAGAAAGGCGCAGATGGATGGTGTATATCATAAATTGTCAACTTTCCATCAGTTCATTGATGATAATACCAGCGGCAAGACTTTCGGAAACATACCGGCATTAATGGTGGATGACATTTATGAAGTATTGGAAAATCTTGATGAACCATTGTATAAAGCTGAATACTTCTTCTATGATGATATAAGCCTTAAAGATAAGGTCATGGACATCATAAAAGATGAAAAGGAATTCTTCTTCTCAAGTGCTCTGCCTGTCAACATTGAGGTAAACAATCCCAAGGCCACCAAAGGGCAGGCAGTTAAAAGACTGGCGGAATTATACGGATTTTCTCTGGATGAGGTAATGGCGATTGGTGATGGAGATAACGATATTACCATGCTGGAAACAGCAGGATTCTCCGTAGCCATGGGCAACAGTACAGAACTGTTAAAGAGGCGGGCAGACGCTGTTACCGATACCGTTGATAACGAAGGTTTTGCCAAGGCAATTTACAAATATGTCTTAAACAAATAAGGAAGAATAAAGTATACTGATAAAGGTGAGGTGTTATCATGTTAACAATATCAATCGCAATGGATGAGAAAAAGGGCATCGGCTATAAAGGCCGGCTGCCATGGCATTTAAAGGAAGAACTGCAGCTGTTCAAAGCCAATACCATGGGCAAGAACATCTTAATGGGACAGACTACTTATGACGGCTTACCGCGTAAGCTGAAAGGCAGACATACCATCGTCTGCTCAATTGATCCTGAATATACGGTAGATGATCATGATGCTGAAGTAACATATGATCTGAAGAAGTTCCTGGATGAACATGAATTCAGTGATGATGAAGTAATCGTCTGCGGAGGGGCTTCCATTTACAGACAGGCATATCCGTTCTGCTCAAAGGCTTTAATATCATTTGTAAAGGGTGAATACGAAACAGATACCCGTTTCGATATCTTTGATCTCAATGACTGGAATATTGATAAGGAAGTTGAATACGAAGACTTCATTTACAGAGAATTAAGCAGAAAGAGAAATGACAAGGCTATCTTCGTTACGGGATGCTGCGGCTACATCGGTTCCCATACCGTTGTAGAACTTCTGAACGATAACTATGATGTTGTGGGACTTGATAACTTCAGCAACTCCAAACCGGAAGTACTGAATAAGATCACAGAATTAACGGGTAAAAAGGTTAAGTTCTATGAAGGCAACATGCTGGACAGAACCTTACTGGAGAAAATCTTTGATGAAAACAACATCGGCGCGGTCATTGACTTTGCCGCTTATAAGGCTGTCGGTGACAGTGTTAAGAAGCCTGTCGAATACTATACCAACAATGTCAGCAGTGTACTGACCTTACTGGCTGTCATGAAGGAAAAGAACGTTAAGTCAATCGTCTTCTCTTCATCAGCTACCGTATACGGTTCTGAAAATCCGGTTCCGTTTAAGGAAGACATGCCAATCGGCGGCACGACCAATCCATACGGTACCAGCAAGGTTTTCGTTGAACAGATCCTGAAAGATCTGTGTTTCGCTGACAACACCTTCAATACCTGTGTCTT
Organism: Erysipelotrichaceae bacterium; assembly: GCA_017405675.1. The sequence continues at coordinate 153,946 of JAFRAB010000012.1, read as the reverse complement.
AAGGTATTTCAATCCTATCGGTGCTCATGAAAGCGGACTGATCGGCGAGAACCCTAACGGTGTACCCGCTAACTTACTGCCATTCATTGACAAGGTTGCCATGGGCAAGCTGGAAAAACTGAACATTTTCGGTGATGACTATCCAACACCTGACGGTACCGGTGTCAGAGACTACATCCATGTAGTTGACCTGGCCAAGGTTCACATCAAGGGACTGGAAAAGATTGCTCATAAAAACGGCAGCTACTATGTCTACAATATAGGTACAGGTGTAGGTTACAGTGTACTTGATATCGTCAAGGCATATGAAAAGGTCAACGACATAAAGATTCCTTATGTCATCGCTCCTAGAAGACCAGGCGACATCGCTACCTGCTACGCTGATTCCAGCAAAGCCAACAGAGAACTGAACTGGCATACTACCAAGGATCTGGAAGACATGTGCCGTGACTGTTACAGATTCGTTGTAAACTGCAGCAAGGAACAGTAAGAATATATGACCGGATATGATTGTATCCGGTTTTATTATCGGCTGCACATATGATATATTGTTGGTATCAGGAGGACAGAATAATGGATAATATTGAAAAACTGGTTTTACTGCACTCAAATGACATGCACGGTGACTTTCTGGCTGAAGCCAAGGACGGCAGCGATGTAGGCGGTGTCTCTCTTTTGTCCGGTTACATCAAGCAGCAGCGTGAAGAGAATCCTAATGTTTTATATGCCATTGCGGGTGACATGTTCAGAGGCTCGGTAATTGACAGTGAGTACCGCGGTTTCTCAACTATAGAATTAATGAATTTCCTCAATCCTGATATCGTGACTCTGGGTAACCATGAAGTTGACTATGGACTGACACACCTGCTGTTTCTGGAGAAATGTGCCAAGTTCCCGATCGTCAATGCCAACATGTATATCAAGACCAATCATACCAGACTGTTTACGCCATATAAGATCATTGATGTAAATGGACTGCATGTCATGTTCATCGGCATCATTACCGAAGAAGTACTGGCTTCTACCAAGAGTGAATCAATTGTCGGTACTTTCGTCGATGTCTGGGAAGCTGCCAAGCAGGTAGGTGTAATCATCGATAACTACAAGACAACCAGAGTAGACCTGACGGTATTACTGACACATATAGGCTATGAAAATGACATTGAACTAGCTAAGGTCCTGGACCCTGAATGGCGCGTTGATATGATCATCGGCGGTCATTCCCATACCTTATTAACAAGACCGAAAGTCATCAATAATGTACCAATCGTACAGGTCGGAGTCGGTACGGACCAGATCGGACGTTTTGAAATCAACATCAATACCGAAGAGCATAAGATGATCGATTACAAGTGGGAAGTGGTTCCAATTTCTTCGCGGACTTGTCCTACTGATCCAATCCTGGAAGAAGTACTGCAGAACTACAAGAAGGAGACAGACCGTAAGTTCGGCCGTGTCTTAACCGTATTTAAGAGAGAACTGACTCATCCTTCCCGTGCGCAGGAAACGGAACTGGGTAATCTGTTCGCTGACCTTTTACAGGTGGATTCCAGCTTTGATGTCATGTTCTACGGTTCCGGTTCAATCAGAAAAAAGAAAGTCGGACCGATCGTCCGTTATCAGGACCTGCTGGAAGTCGTACCTTTCCAGAACCGGGTCTACATGCTGGAAGTAACAGGACGGCAGTTCAGACACATGTGTCACCATTATTTGAAACAAAGCATTGTTACCAAGGGCGAATCGGAATTCTATCAACTGTCAGCCGGCATGAAAGTTGTCTATAACTACGCTACTGACACATTAGAAGAATGTTCACTAAACGGTAATGAGATCACTGATGATCAGTGGCTCAAGATAGCCTTACAGAGTTTCCATTACCTTAACTTTACTGAATTCTTCGATGTTGACCTTAAAGAAGTAGAAGCCCATAAGAAAGCCAGAATGGTTATTACCAATGACTTCTCAATCTTCGAAGAACTACTGTCAGCGGCTAACAATACCGATGCTGAAGTAGAAGGCAGAATAGTAATCAAACAGTAAAACAAGTTGTTAAAAGTATTGAAAAAACAGGGTGTTAAAACCCTGTTTTGTGTTACCTGAAAACTTTTTTGAAATGTAAGCCTTTACACTTTCAAAGAGATATTTTCAGTAAAAAAATAGATGTTATAATATTGGGCTGAAGGGAGGGGAGAGATATGAAGAAACGCAGAAAAAAGGTCAATATGCTTGAAGGAAATCTGCTGGAAAACGTCATATTATTTGCCCTGCCTTTAATAGCTTCCGGTATCATGCAGCTGCTGTTCAATGCCATTGACATGGTCGTTGTCGGCAAGTATTCCGGCAATGCTTCCATGGCTGCGGTCAGCTCAACAGGAGCACTGATCAATCTGGTAACTAACATGTTTATCGGATTGTCGATTGGTACCAGTGTGACAGTAGCCAAAAGGATCGGAGCCGGTGATAACAGGAAAGTAACACTGGCTGTTCATACTTCAATTACGGTAGCCCTTGTGGCCGGTGTGATACTGACGGTATTCGGTGTATTGTTCAGCAGACCTCTGCTGGTAATGATGAAGTCGCCTGATGATGTAATCGATCTCAGCTCACTTTATCTGAAAGTATACTTTACCGGTATGCTGGCTACAATGGTCTATAACTTCGGCAGTGCCGTCTTAAGAGCTAAAGGCGATACCAAAAAGCCTTTATATGCCTTAACGGTTGCCGGTGTATTAAATGCCTTGCTTAACCTGTTCTTTGTCATATCACTTAAGATGGATGTGGCAGGAGTAGGCCTGGCCAGTTCAATTTCTTCATATGTATCAGCCGGAATGATTCTGTATGCCTTAGTGCATGAAAATGATCCGATAAGGCTGAATCTGAAGAAACTCAGTATCGATAAGGAATCACTGATCGATATTGCCAAGGTTGGAATCCCTTCGGGTATTCAGGGTACGGTATTCTCGTTGAGTAATGTAGTCATTCAGTCATCAGTAAATGAATTCGGCAAGATAACGATGGCCGGTAATGGGGCAGCTGCCTCAGTTGAAGGCTTTGTCTACAACGCCATGAATGCCTTCTATCAGACCTGCATGACTTTCACCAGTCAGAATCTGGGTGCCGGCAAGGTAAAGCGCATAAAGAAGATACTGGCAACCTGTCAGTTATGTGTTATCGTTACGGGCTTGGTTGCCGGATTGGGTGCATACGCTGCCGGTGATTTCCTGTTAGGACTGTACTCAGATGATCCTGCCGTTATCGCAGCCGGGTTTGACCGCATGTATTATGTAGGACGTATTTACTTCATATGCGGCATCATGGATGTCTTTGTGGGAGTATTAAGAGGAATGGGTGCTTCTGTAGGCCCGATGATCGTAGCCTTACTTGGAGCCTGTGCTTTCCGTCTGGTATGGATCGCTACTTATTTCCAGACACATCACACCATCAACAATCTGTACATTTCATACCCGCTTAGCTGGGCTTTGACAGGATTTGTTCATTTCCTGACATTCCTGTTTGTGTACAGAAGGGCATGTAAAAGAATTGATACCGAAAAAGCATAAAACAAGAAAGGTCTTTTTATGAAAAAGACCTTTTTCTGTGCGGAAGCTGTACAAATGAAAAACGGATCCCGGTCTGTTATAATTTAATAAAATAAAGGAGATCATAATATGGAAGAAGTAACACTGAAGTGCCTTAACACTCTGCCGTGCCTGTGCAAGAATGTTAACTGTCCGAGACATGGAAGATGCTGTGAATGCGTTGCTCATCACAGAGCAATGGGGAAAGCTCCTAACTGCTACAAAGAATCAGGAATCATCCTGGTCAGAGAAGAGCCTGCAGAGTAAAAAGAAAGGCATATGCCTTTTTTCTTTATTCAGCCGCAAGATTATTTTCAACCATACTGATAACTATAATTGTATAATTATATTAATGAGGAAATAATTATGAAAAATATAGTCGATAGGTTTATCAGCTACACGCTGATCGATACAACATCAGCTGAGGGTACAGATGTATGCCCAAGCAATCCCAATGAATTCATTCTGGCCAGACAGCTGGCTGACGAATTAAGGGAACTGGGAATACAGGATGTAAAGGTTGATGATAACTGCTTTGTGTACGGTTATCTGCCAGCCAATGCAGATAAAAAGTGCGATACAGTCGGTTTCCTGGCCCACATGGATACTTCCAACGCAACCAGCGGCAAGGATATCAAAGCCAGAATAATTGAAAACTATGACGGCAGGGATATCGAGCTAAGTGAAGGAATCTGGACCAAGGTTGAAGATTACCCGCAGATCGCCGAATTAAAGGGTAAGGATATCATCGTTACTGACGGTACGACTTTATTAGGTGCCGATGATAAGGCCGGTGTAGCCATCATTATGGATGTCTTAAGTGAACTGGTCAGCCATCCTGAAATTCAGCATGGAAACATTAAAGTCAGCTTTACACCTGATGAAGAGATAGGCTCCGGTATCAGCCACATTGACCTTAATGAATTCAAGGTTGATTATGCCTATACACTTGATGGCGGCAACATCAACGCAATAGATTATGAAACATTCAACGCTGCCAGTGCTCATGTACTGGTTCACGGCAACAGTATTCATCCTGGTGATGCCAAGGGCCGAATGATCAATGCCTGTCAGGTACTTATGGATTTCCATGCCATGCTGCCGGTATTTGAAAGACCTGAATTCACTGAAAAAAGAGAAGGATTCAATCACATGGTCGGCATGTCAGGAACCTGTGATAAGGCTGAAGCATATTATATAATCAGAAATCATGATTCCGCTTTGCTGGAAAAGCAAAAGAAGGAATTTGAAAATATCAGAGACCACATTAATAAAATGTATGGCAAGGAAATCGTTGAAGTTGGCTTGAGAAATGCTTACCGTAACATGAAGGAAGCCTTTGCGGATAAGATGCATATCATTGAACTGGCCAACAAGGCCATAGGAGCTGCCGGCCATAAACCGGTAAGCGAACCGGTCAGAGGCGGTACAGACGGCTCTCAGCTGACCTTCATGGGCATACCGACACCTAACCTGGGAACAGGCGGAATGTTCTACCATGGTAACCATGAACTGCTGTGCATAGATGATATGAAGGAAATGGTAAAGATAGTAATTAACCTTGTAGGCAACATAGTTGAAAGAGGACAGTAAGATGATAATTCAGAGTAAGCGAGTCTGGATCTCAGACAGATTTATTGAAGCCCAGCTGGAAATTGAAAACGGAAAAATCGAACGTGTACTGGCATATGGCGAAAAGCCTGTCGACAGAGATTACGGCAGTAACCGTATCATACCGGGCATGATCGATGTTCACACTCACGGTGCCTATGGCTTTGATACCAATGACGGTGAACCGGAAGGCCTAAGAAACTGGGCCAGGAGATTACCGGTCGATGAAGGTGTTACGGCTTTCCAGCCTACTACTATTACTCAGAGTGTTGAGGTACTGGATAATGCCCTGAAGAACGTTGTCAACGTTGTTGAAGAGGAGTATGAAGGTGCTGAAATACTGGGTATTCATTTTGAAGGACCTTATCTTGACGTCACAAAAAAAGGCGCCCAGCCTGAGGAATTCATACTGGATGCCGATGTGGAACAGTTTAAGCATTATCAGCAGACAGCCAAAGGATTGATTCATTATATCGCTCTGGCTCCTGAACATGATAAGGATTATGCCTTAACCAGATGGTGTGCAGCCAACGGTGTCGTAGTTTCCATGGGCCATACCAACGGTACTTTCAATGATGCCCGGATGGGTATCGCCAACGGGGCTAAGACCATGACGCATGTCTATAACGGTATGAGCGCTTATGGCCACCGTGAACTGGGCATGATCGGGGCCGCTTTAAGATTCAGAGATGTATATGGCGAAATCATTACTGATGGCATCCACGTTAACGTTGAAGCCGTTAAGGTTTTCTATGAGGCCAAGCATCCGGGATATGCTGTCATGATTTCCGACAGCTTAAGACCTAAGGGACTGCCGGTTGGCGAGTATACCAGCGGTGGTATGAAGATCAGAGTCTGCGAAGACGGCAGTGCCAGACTGGTACCGCAGGGAAATCTGGCAGGTTCTACTGTCAGAATGAATAAGGCTTTACAGGTCTTGATTGAAAAGGCTAATGTGCCGGTTGATCTGGCGATTAATTCCGCTACGGCTAATCCGGCCAGATTATTAGGTGTTGATGACCGTAAGGGTTCATTAACGGCTGGTCATGATGCCGATATCACCGTACTGGATGATAACTATGAAGTTGTACAGACTTACGTCAGAGGAGAGGAATACAGGATATAAATGGCTTTAAGCAAGGGCAGAAAGGCACAGATACGTAACATAATTGCGGCCGTACTGGTTGTTTTTCTGCTGGGCTACAAGATTTATACTGACCTTAATCCCACTTCTCCGGTACTGGATATCTTCAGTTATACCGATGATGAAGTGGTACTGCAGGCAGCTGCCTATAAGCGTACAGTCGACGGGGATACGATCGTTGTTACCATGAACGCTCGGGATGTCACGGTCCGTCTGATAGGCGTTGATGCTCCGGAATCAACCAGCTGCAGCATACAGGAATGTACAGATGCCGGTAAGGAAGCTTATGAATATACCAAGGGATACTTTAAACTGGGACAGACCGTTTATCTGGAGTTTGACCGTGGACAGAATGACAAGTACGGGCGTACTTTGGCTTATGTCTGGTTAAGTAATAACTGCAAGTTCAATGACTTCAATGATTTCAAGAAGTATAACTTCAATGCATTGCTGCTGCAGAATACGGAATCAAGAGCCAAGTACTATTCTCCAAACGGTAAGTACCGTAAATGGTTCAACCGCATCGACAGATTAAAGAACATTTATTAGAATACTGACATATCTTTTGATGGTAATTACCGTCTCTCTGAGTATTCTTACATCTCTGATCTCATTGTAAAGACTGACATAGTAATTGAATGTCTGAGACTGATTGGTAAAAGATGTTGTATCAATGATATGAGTAAGTTCTTTGGTTGTATAGTTAGTCACGATTATCACCTCACAACTTTAATATAAGATATTTACGGAAATATCCAAGCAAGCCTTTCTTGCCTTGAAAATGAATTATGATAAAGAACATTATATTTGACATGGGCAGAGTTCTGGTTGAATTCTACCCGGAAGATTTCCTTACTAAGGAAGGAATAACCGATAAAGAGGAAAGAGAGCTTCTGTTAAGGGAGATCTTTCATCATGAAGACTGGACCAACATGGATGCCGGTATCATGACTGAACAGGAAATGTACGATGAAGCCGTAAAGAGAATTCCTGAACATCTGCATCAGACAGCTCATAATCTGATCTTTGACTGGAATGATCCAATCATTCCGGTAAAGGGGATGGAAGACTTTGTCAGGGAGTGTAAGGAAAAGGGATATGGCATATATCTGCTTTCCAATGCCTCTGTGGCTCAGCCTGTTTACTGGTTAAGAATACCGGGACATCAGTATTTTGACGGAACCGTAGTTTCGGCTCTGGAAAAAGTCATGAAACCTGATGTCAGGATATATCAGATATTACTGGACAGATATGGCTTGAAAGCAGAGGAGTGTCTGTTCATTGATGATGTGCAAAGAAATATTGCAGGTGCCGAAAAGGCCGGTATCAGAGGATATCTGTTTGACGGTAATGTTGATAAATTAAGAAAATACATGGGTGACTTATGATCAGATACATAGCTTTATTAAGAGGAATAAACATCAGCGGTAAGAATAAGATACCGATGGCAGAACTGAAGAAGGGATTTAAAGATCTTGGTTTTTCTGATGTCAGAACATATCTTAACAGCGGTAATGTCATGTTCTCATGTCGTGAAGATGATATTACCGGTATTACAAAAAGAATAGAAAAAATGATTGGAGATGTTTTCGCTCTGGATATTCCGGTCTTTGTCATAAGGACAGAAGAACTCAGAGATATCCTGCGGCACGCTCCTGAGTGGTGGGGAACGGATGATAAAAAGATTTATGACAATCTGATCTTCATCATGCCGCCTACAACTTTTGCTGAAGTATATGAAGCAATCGGTGAACCAAAGGAAGGGCTGGAACAGATAATGGAGTATGACAATGCGGTATTCTGGTCCTTTGACCTGAAGGATCACCGGAAAACCAACTGGTGGCCAAAGACAGCATCCTTACCGATAGGATCAAGGTTGACTATCAGAACAGCCAATACCGTCAGAAAACTTATTAACATGTAACTGCAGATACAAAAGCTTAAATGAAGGTTATAATAAATACATGGGAAAAATACATACACTGGATGAACATCTGACCAACATGATTGCGGCCGGGGAGGTTGTCGAAAGACCTTCAGGCGTAGTCAAGGAACTGGTCGAAAACAGCATAGATGCCGAAGCTGACAGAATTACCGTCAGAGTCTTTAATGGCGGCCGTGATTCCATCGAAGTAACCGATAACGGCTATGGCATGGATAAACAGGATGCCGTATATGCCTTTAACAGACATGCCACCAGCAAGATCTCTACTACTGAAGACTTATGGGATATTCAGACCATGGGCTTCAGAGGTGAGGCTTTACCTTCAATCGCTTCCGTTGCAAAAGTATATCTTTTAACAGGTAACGGGGAAGAGAGTACGGAAGTAAACATCGAATACGGTAAGATCGTCAAGGCTGCCCCGGCCGCCCGCGGCAAGGGGACTACCATTAAAGTTGAAGGATTATTCTTTAAAACGCCGGCCCGTCTGAAACATCTGAAAAGCGGCAATGCTGAGCTCAACAGTATTCTTGATGTCATGCAGAAGTTTGCCCTGGCGCATCCGGAAATTGCCTTTGAGTTATACAGTGAAGATAAACTGAAACTGCAGACCCCAGGTAACGGATCACTGGAAGAAACCATGATGCATATCTACGGTTTGGAAATAGCCCGCAACAGTCTGCCTGTGGAATTTGAAGACTATGATTTCAAGGTCAAAGGCATTCTGGTACTGCCAAGCATTAACAGGTCAGTTAAGTCATACATGAACGTTTTCATTAACGGCCGTATGATCAGAAACTATCTGATCCAGAAAGCCGTTACCGAAGCTTATCGGGAATTCATGATGCCGGACAGATATCCTATCTGTGTTTTAAACGTGGAAGCAGATTTCAGACTGGTAGATGTCAACGTGCATCCATCAAAATGGGAAATCAGACTGTCCAAGGACAGACAGCTCTATAACCTGGTCAGAGACAATATTAACCGCATCCTGAAGGAAAAGTTCCGTCCGGGTGAAATACATGTTAACCGCAGTCAGACTAAGGTTGAGGAACAGAGCCTGTTTACCGAGACCTACCGTCCTGAACCGGTAAAACAGACAGTGTTGATGGATGAGGCTGTTGAAGCATACAAACCTGATTTCAGGGAAGAATACAAGCCGGCAGAACCGGTAGTACTGGACAGATTCCAGTATCTGGCTCAGCTGCATGGCAATTACATCATCGCCTGTGATGATGAGAATCTGTATATCGTTGACCAGCATGCTGCCATGGAAAGATGCATGTATGAGGAAATACAGAACGAAATAGATAATGAGAATACTGTAATGCAGCCGTTACTGGTTCCTTTGGTTGTTGAACTGACACCTGTTCAGTATGAACAGCTGGAAAAGCTTAATGAAGTATTTGAAACCATGGGCATGAAGCTGGAACCGTTCTCCAAGACCAACTGTGTCATCAGAGAAGTACCAGTCTGGTTTGAAGACATAAATGAAAAGGAATTCGTCGATGATCTGATTGAGGAGATTCTGTCGGAAAAGAAGATGAATGTTCAGGAGATCCGCAAGGATAAGATCGCTACACTGGCCTGCCACAGTTCGATCCGTTTCAACCGCAAGCTGGATGCCTTGGAAAGCCGCAATCTGCTGCAGAGATTAGGCAGATGTGCCCAGCCGTTTAACTGTCCGCATGGCCGTCCTACCATGATGGCTATTTCTGAAGCGCAGTTAATCAAGGAGTTCAAGCGTGGTTAAGGTCATCAGCGTTGTCGGCCCGACTGCTTCAGGGAAAAGCGCCATAGCCATTAAACTGGCTAAGAAGTTTGACGGTGAAATAATCAATGGGGACAGTATCCGGGTATATAAGGAACTTGATATCGGCAGTGCTAAGGTAACACCTGAGGAAATGGAAGGTGTGCCTCATCATCTGCTGGATTACATTGATATCGGTGAACCTTACAGCGTCAGGCATTTTCAGCTGGCGGCCAGGGAAAAGATAAGAGAGATCACCGCGAGAGGTAAAATACCGATTATCTGCGGCGGAACTGGTTTATATATCAAAGCGTTGTTGTATGATTATGATTTTGTGGAAATGGAAGAAAATCATAATGAGTATGAAGATGTCAGTACCGAAGAACTGTACAGAAGACTGCTGGAAACAGATCCTGAAGCTACTGAGAAGATACATCCGAATAACAGAAGACGCATTGTCAGGGCTTTACAGCTTGCTGACAGCGGCAATCTGAAAAGTGAACAGGAAGCCAGACAGCAGCACATTCAGGTCTACGATACGTATCTTGTCGGTCTGACGATGGACAGAGAGTTACTGAAGCAGCGCATTGATAAGAGAGTAGACATGATGATGGAAGCCGGTTTACTGGATGAGGTTACTTATCTTAACGGTAAGTACAGCTGGGATAAAAAAGCCCTGCAGGGTATAGGATATAAGGAATTCAGGGAATACTTTGAAGGAACCAGAAGCCTGGAAGAGACAGTGGACCTGATCAAGATACATACCCGTCAGTTTGCCAAGAGACAGTATACCTGGTGGAATCACCAGCTGCCTGTCAGATGGTATGACATTACGGAAGAAAACTGTTTTGAAAGAATCAGTGAAGACATAGGAAATTGGCTAAATGAATAATCAGTTTGAAAGAGTTATCAATGTATTGGGAGAAGAAAACCTGGCCAGATTGCAGAACAGTCATGTGGCTGTTTTCGGTCTGGGCGGGGTCGGTTCTTTTGCGGTTGAAGCGCTGGGCAGAAGCGGTATTGGAACTCTGACCATCGTTGACTATGACAGAGTTGAACCAAGCAACCTCAACAGACAGCTGGAAGCTACCCACAGTACTCTGAAACAGGATAAGACAGAAGCCATAGCAGAGAGACTGTTAAGCATTAATCCCAATATAAAGATCATTAAGAAAAAGGTATTCGTTGATGAGAATACCGTTAGTGAATGTATTGGTGAAGATGTTAATTATGTCATTGATGCCATCGACAACATGAACGGCAAGCTGGCCATATGGCAATACTGTAAAGATCACAACATTCCATTTATTGCCTGTCTGGGAGCGGCCAGAAGACTGGATCCTACCAAGCTGGTAGTCACCACTCTGAACAAGACACAGAATGATCCGATGGCCCGCAAGTTAAGATACATGGCCCGTAACAGAGGCATGGACCTGAAAGTTAAGGTTGTTTATTCAACTGAGGATCCTCTGAAGATGAATGAATCTGGAGTTTTAGGCTCAATGATTTTTGTGCCGGCTACAGCCGGACTGATCTGTGCGGAGATCTGCATAAAAGAAATATTAAACATTGAATGATAATTGTGTATAATATCGGCGTATGAAATTAATAGTTGGTTTGGGAAATCCGGGAAAAGGATATGAAAACACCAGACATAATACCGGTTTCAAGTGTCTGGATCTGGTAAGCAGCAAGCTTGGGGTATCAGTTAACCGCAAGGCTTTTAGTGCGCTTATCGGCAAAACCACCTATAAGGGTGAACAGGTTATTCTGATGAAGCCGCAGACCTATATGAATCTTTCAGGTGAGGCTGTTGGTAAAGCCGTCAGATATTATCATCTTGATGCGGAAAAGGATGTATTAGTTGTATACGACGATCTGGATTTGCCGGTAGGATCGGTACGCTTGAGAGAAAGCGGCAGCGCCGGGGGCCATAACGGCATCAAGAGCATCATCGCTCATCTGGGAACCAGACAGTTCTGCCGTATCAGGGTAGGCATCGGCAACGATAAAGCCAGAGATACCAAGGATTATGTTCTGTCAGGATTTTATGGCGATGACAGTGCAAAATGGCAGCAGGCCATTGAAGCCAGCAGTGATGCCTGTGTGGATTTCATTACGGATCGCTTCCAGAACGTAATGAATAAATATAACATTAAGAATAAGTAAAGCGGGTGTAAATACACACCGTTTTGTTATCGGAGAGTAGACTATGAAGAGAAGAGAATATGCATGTATTACAGCAACAAAAAAGGGCGAACGCTGGCTTAAGGGCGGTCATCCATGGCTGTATGAAAGTGACATTGACATCGTCAGCGGTGAATATGAAAACGGTGATATCGTTGATGTTTTATCCGTGAAGGGAAACTATATCGGCTCCGGTCTTGTCTCAGATAACAGTAAGATCAGAGTCAGACTGATCAGCCGCGATTATTCCATTACCTATAACGAAGAGTTCTGGGAAAGAAGGATACGGTACGCCTGGAATTACCGCAAAACAGTACTGAAGGATCAGCTGGATTGCTGCCGTGTGATTTTCGGTGAATCTGACGGGTTCCCGGGATTAACGGTCGACAGATTCAATGATATTCTGGTAACTCAGGTTCTGACTTTCGGCATGGATAAACTGAAGGAAACGATTTTTCCTTTACTGCTGAAGGTTCTTAAGGAAGACGGGCAGGATGTTAAGGGTATCTTCGAAAGAAATGATGTCAATATCCGTAAACTGGAAGGATTAACTGAATATAAGGGCTGGTTCTGTAAGGAAGAAGGCTTAGGTACCGAAACAGTGATAACTGAAAACGGCATAAAGTATTATGTAGATGTTGAAAACGGACAGAAGACAGGATTCTTCCTGGATCAGAAGAGAAACCGTGAAAGAGTAAGTAAACTGGTTGAAGGAAAGAAAGTCCTGGACTGCTTTACCCATACGGGTTCATTTGCTTTGAACTGTGCGAAAGGTAAAGCGGCTAAGGTTACAGCGGTAGATATCTCGGAAACAGCCATTAAGCAGGCTCAGAGAAATGCTGATCTGAACGATCTTAAGGTTGATTTTGTGGTCGCTGATGTCTTTGACTATCTGGATAAGGTCAATAAGAAGGAATATGACTTCATCATTCTCGATCCGCCAGCCTTTACCAAGAGCCGTCAGACCGTCAACAATGCCTATAACGGTTATCTGGATATTAACTCCAGAGCCATGAAGCTGCTGCCTAAGGGCGGTTATCTGGCAACCTGTTCATGTTCACATTTCATGCCTCATGAACTGTTTGAAAAGATGTTAAGAGAAGCCAGTGAAAAGACAGGCATTCAGATGCGTATGGTGTCAGTATCCCAGCAGGCTGAAGACCATCCGATAATGATGAATGTTCCGGAAACCGATTATCTTAAGTTCTATATATTACAGATCGTTTAAATGTACATAATATTGAATATTATGTACATTTTATTTATAATAAAAGTACAAACAAAGAGGTGATAATATGCTGCAGGTGACAATTTCCGAATTCAGGAAAGACATAAAAAAATACTCTGAACTTGTTAAGGAACAGGACATTATAGTTGTAAGTAATGGAAAGCCGGTCATGAGAGTATCTGATCCCATGAAGGAGAAGATAATAAAAATTAAGAGTCTGAAAGGAATCGCAAAAACCGAATTAAACTATGAGGACGTCTTAAGGGAGAAACTGACTGAATTATGAAGATTATTTTTGATACCTGCGTCATTCTGGACTATCTATTGGACAGAGAGGAATACAGCAGTAATGCCGAAAAGCTGATCATTAAAGCTGCACAGAACAGATTACAGGGACTGATCACTGTAAAATCACTCATGGATATACATTACATTCTTAAACATACGCTACATAATGAAAAAAACATAAGAGATATCATATCGACGCTGCTGGATTCCTTTGCGTTAGTTGATTCTACGGGAGAAAACGCTGTACGTGCGTTATCATCAGATGTTAATGATTATGAAGATGCACTAATGATAGAAACAGCCGTTTCTTATGAAGTAGATGGCATAGTTACCAGAAATCTTAAGGACTACCGAAAGAGTTCAATCAGGATATACAGCCCCGAGGATTTGCTGGCAGTATTGGCGGTAGAAAACATGATGATTAATGATGGTGATGATATCTGAGTATTATCTGATGGCTTGCAAATAAGTAAAAAACTAGCAGATAAGAGAAAGTCGGATGGCTTGATTCGGAATCTGCTTTTTCTTTACTTTTTTATGCTAAAAACCCGTAAAATCTTTACAATTTTATGGCATAATTATATAAATAGTAAAGATTATGGTGATTGTATGTATGAATATAATAAACTACAGAACAAACTAAATGAGAAAGGTATCAATAAAAGCGATCTGACCAGATTACTTGGTTTATCTTCTCGCACTATAGCCAAAATATCTAAAGGAGAAAAACTGTCAAATAATACAATTATCAGAATTGCTGATTATCTTTTGTGTGAACCGCAGGAAATATACAGAATTGTATCAGAAAATCAGATCCTTCAGATATTAAGAGATGAAAAAAAAGCCCGAATAACAGGCGGACTTTATCACGAATTACAGGTTAGAATGACATATAACTCCAATCATATTGAAGGAAGCAGGTTGACAGAAGAACAGACAAGAATGATTTTTGAAACAAATACAATTGGTGAAGAGAAACTATCTGTTGATGACATTCTCGAAACAGTTCATCATTTCAGAGCGATAGATTATGTCATAGATAATGCTGAAGTGGAACTGACTGAAGAGTTTATCAAGCATCTGCATTTAATCATAAAAAGGGATACTTATGATTCAACTTTACCATGGTTTATGGTGGGTGACTATAAGAGAAGAATAAATGCTGTGGGAGGGAGAAAAACATCAAGCCCATCTGAAGTTCCAAAGAAGATGAAGAAGCTGATGGAACAGTACAGCGAAACAAAAGAAAAGACGATTGAGGATATTATCGCATTTCACGCTGAGTTTGAAAGAATTCATCCTTTTCAGGATGGTAATGGAAGAGTGGGCAGATTAATAATTTTGAAAGAGTGTCTGCATTATAATGTCATCCCATTTATAATTGAAGACAGTAAGAAATATTTCTATTACAGAGGATTGGATAAGTGGGGAACAGAAAATGGGTATCTGATTGATACCTGTCTGGATGGACAGGATACATTCAAAAGCCTGTTAGACATGTTTGAAATAAAATATTAGATTGGCATTTAGGAAATAATTGTTGTACAATGAGCATACATCTTTCAAGGAAGGATACTTAATGACTGATTTATGGAATCTGCTGAAAGATGATGCGGCTGTTAAGGCGCTTAACGACCGAAAAAAGGGATTATCATCTTTACCAGCAAACACAGAAGCCTTGGTGGTTGCCGCTGCATTCAGGGAAGAACCCCGTAATCTGGTAATCGTCAAGAACAATTTATATACAGCACAGCAGCTTTACAGAAAGCTAACCCCCCTGTTGGGAGAGGATGTGCTGATTTTCAGCGTGGAAGAATCCTTAAGAGTTGAGGCTATTGCTTCCACTCCTACCATGTATGCTTCCCAGATGGAAACAATGGCTGACATCTGTCTGAACAATAAACCGAGAGTAATCGTTACCCATCCTACGGCCTTGATGAGATATGTACCTTCAGTTGAAACCTTCAGAAGGCATATTGTTCAGCTAAAGGTAAACCAGGTCATCCGCATGCAGGATTTAAGAAAGCTCCTGATTGAAAGCGGCTACCGTTATGCCAACCGTGTTGATCAGCCTCTGACTTTCTCCATGCGTGGCGACGTTGTGGATGTCTTTTCCATTCAGGAAGACAACCCGGTCAGAATAGAGTTCTTTGATGATGAGATCGACAGCATCAGATTCTTTGATCTCTCTACCCAGAGAACCATTAAGAACGTAAAGGAAGTTACGATCGTACCGGCCAGTACGCTTATTTATGATGAAGACCTGGAACCGGTAAAGAAGAAAATATATGCCCAGTATGAACGCGATAAGCACAAGACGGATTTCCCGGAAGAACTGCTTGGTGAAATAGAAAGAGACATCGGCTATCTGGAACATCATCTGTTTGAACACTATTTATACAGATACAGATGTTTCTTTGAGGATACCGCCAGTATTCTGGAATACATCAGCTATCCTGATGTCGTACTTTCAACTGAAGAGGAAATCAGAACCAATATAACGCAGATCATTAACGAAACCACGGATTTCATTGTGGAACTGTTTAAGACAGGCAGAAGTCTGTCCTATTTCAGTGTCTACATGGATTACTACCGTCTGATAGAACGTTATCATCCTTATCGCATAAGCCTGTATCCTGATTTTGAAAAGCAGGTCAGCAGTGACATTACTCAGGTATTCTTCCCGCAGCTGCCTTTGGACAGAGCTCTGAATGAAATAACCAAGCTGGTCGACCGTAAGAAGGTCATCCTGGCTTTAGGCAATGTCAACCGCAAGCTGATGGAGGAAGAACTTGCCAAGCGAAAGCTGACAGTTGAATTCATGGATGAGATCTTTGAAGAAGGATTCAACTTCCGTGAGTATGTTGTTTTAACGGCCAAGGAACTCTTTGGCGTAACCATTAAGAAGGGACGTTATTCCCGTAAGTTCCTGGAAGCTGAACAGCTGGATGATTATCAGGATCTTAATGAAGGAGATTATGTCGTTCATAATCAGTACGGTATCGGTATCTATAAGGGTATCGTTACCAGAGAGATAAGAGGAAATCACAGAGACTATCTGCGTATTCTCTATAAGAATGATGATGAACTGCTGGTACCATTGGAACAGTTCCGTCTGGTCAGAAAGTTTGTCGGTTCGGAAGGTGTCGGCATCCGTGTCAGCAAGATCGGTTCCGATACCTGGAAGAAGACCAAGGAAAAGGTCCAGAAGGATGTCAACGACATTGCGGCCAGACTGCTGCAGTTATACGCTGACCGTGAACAGAATATCGGTTATGCTTTCTTACCTGATGACGACAACATGAAGCAGTTTGAAAGCAACTTTGAATTTGAACTGACCAAGGACCAGAAGAAAGCCATTGCTGAAGTCAAGAAGGACATGGAACAGCCAAGACCGATGGACAGACTGCTGTGCGGGGATGTCGGTTTCGGTAAGACGGAAGTTGCCATGATTGCAGCCTTCAAAGCCGTAAACAATCTCAAGCAGGTTGCCTATCTGTGCCCAACCACGATCCTTTCCCGTCAGCATTTCAATACCTTCAGGGAAAGATTCAAGGGCTTTGGCGTTAATATTGAACTTATCAACCGTTTCGTCGTTGAAAGCGAACAGAAACGTATCATAAAGGAAGTCAAGGAAGGCAAGATCGATATTCTGATCGGTACTCACCGTATCCTCAGCAATGATGTTGAATTCTCTGACCTGGGCTTATTAATAGTGGATGAGGAGCAGCGCTTTGGCGTAGAAGCCAAGGAGAAGATCAAGGAGATAAAGAGAACCATCGATGTTCTGTCTCTTTCCGCTACGCCTATTCCGAGGACATTGCAACTGTCATTAATAGGAATAATGTCGCTGTCACAGCTGGATACCCCGCCGGCCAACCGCATGCCGATTCAGACCTATGTGGTGGAAAAGAATCAGGGCTTCATCAAGGAAGTAATACAGAGGGAACTGGCCCGTCAGGGACAGGTCTTCTATCTCCATAACAATGTTTCCACTATCTATCAGGTGGCTGCCAAGCTGGAGATTGACATACCGGAAGCCCGTGTGGCTGTAGCCCATGGCAAGATGAGCAGGGATGAAATAGAAGATGTCATGTACCGTTTCGTCAACGGTGAATATGACATACTGGTATGTACGACCATAATTGAAACGGGAATCGATATTTCCAATGCCAATACGGTCATCATTGAAAAGGCTGATAACTTCGGTCTGTCCCAGCTGTATCAGATCAGAGGACGTGTGGGAAGAAGCGACCGCATTGCCTATGCCTATCTGATGTACGATACCCAGAAACAACTGTCAGAAGTTGCCGCCAAGCGTCTGCAGGCCATCAAGGAATTTACGGAATTAGGTTCCGGCTATAAGATCGCCATGCGAGATCTGACCATCAGAGGTGCCGGTGACTTATTGGGTGAAAAGCAGGCCGGATTCATCAATACTGTAGGCATGGATCTGTATCTGGACATGCTGCAGGAAGCCATAGAGATGCAGAAGGGTATTGTCAGAAAACCGGAGGAAACCAATACGCAGCGCATCGGTAATGTTGACGGTTACATTCCGGAGAAGTTTGCTCCTGAGGATTACGAAAAGATCACGCTGTATCAGCGTATTGATAAGATAAAGAGTCGCAGGGAATTAAACAGACTGCAGGATGAGATCGCAGACCGTTACGGTAAACTGCCTAACTCCGTTAAACTGCTGTTTGAGAAGAAGAGAGCGGAGATCATGCTTAATTCCCGTATGTTTGATTCGCTGGATGAGCTGGAAAAGGAATGCCGACTGACATTATCGCAGTCCTATTCACAGAAGGAAGACGGTGTGAAACTGTTTGAAAAGGTCATGAAATTATCGAGTGATATCAAATTAAGATATACTAATAACAGGATAACCTTCATGATCCCTAAGAGGAAAAACTGGATCACAACGGTAAATGAATTAATGAACATAGCTGAAAAGGCGGAAAGGAAGGCAGAATGAGACTGGATAAGTTTTTAAAGGTTGCCCGTATTCTGAAAAGAAGGACTGTTTCCAAAGAACTGGCCGCTAATCAGAGAGTAATAGTCAATGGTAAAATTGCCAAGCCGGCTACGGATATCAAGGCCGGAGACCTTATTGAAGTGGTTTTCGGACAGCGTTCTCTGACTGTCAGAGTTCTGGATGTCAGGGAAAATGTCAGAAAGAATGAAGCCGCTGATTTATACGAAGTAGTGGAAGAACGTTTCATCGAGGAAGAACTGGATACTTGAAATTTCACATATTAGTATGTATTATGTTTAGTTGTAAAGAGGTTGTCAGATGACAGAAAAAAAGAAAAAGAAAGGTAAGTCCTTCTTATCACGTTTATTCACATTTATCATGACTGTGCTGATGATTGGTGCCACAGGCTATTTCCTCTGGCAGATCTCACGTGAAGTAGAGACAACTTTTACCCTGATCACTGACATAAACGATGCCAGGAAGGAGCTGGCTGAACTGCAGGCTGAACAGGAACACCTGGTTCTGCAGAAGGAACAGCTGATGGATGAAAACTATGTCAAGATCTGGGCCAGAGGTGAATATCTGATTACCCAGGAAGGCGAAGAGATCTACAAGCTGCCGGCTATCAGTTCAGGAGATTAACATGTCCAACAAGGCAAGACAGCTGTTAAGTCTGATCTTCATTATGGTTATTCCGCTGGTTACCAGAGATGTACTTATTTTTCTGGTAAAACTGGACAGGTGGTTATCTACCGTAATTGCCCTGGTACTGGCAGGTGTCGGTGCTTTCATTTCAGTACGATACTTCAAGGGTGAAAGGGAAAACCCTGATATAGATGAATAAATGAAACTGTTTCTGAAAAGAAGCAGTTTTATTTTTGCCATAAGTAAAAATAACCTTTATAATACTCTTGCGTGAGGTATTTATTATGAGTGTTAAGATTATTGTTGATTCAGCATGTGATATTCCCCAGTCTCAGGGTGATGAACTGGGAATCAGAATACTGCCATTAAGATATCTGCTTGGTGAGGATGAATACCTTGACGGTGTCACCATCTCCAACATTGAATTCTATGAAAAACTGGAGAACAGCGACCTGTTCCCTAAGACCAGTCAGATAACACCTTTCCAGTATGGCGAAGCCTTTAAGCAGGGTTTACGGGAATGTGATGAAGTGTTATGCATTACCATGTCTTCAGGCGTTTCCGGATGTTATCAGAGTGCAACGATTGCCCGGGATGATTTCGACGGCAAGGTCCTGGTATTTGACAGCAGACACTTCTGTTTCAGCTATACGGTTCTGGTCAAGTATGCCGTAATGTTAAGAGATCAGGGATTCTCAGCCGCTGAAATATACGGCAAGCTGAAGGAAGCTCTGAAGAAAGTCAGAATAATTGCTGCCTTCGATACCCTTGAATATCTGAAGAAAGGCGGCCGTATTTCCGGTACCGCCAGTGCCATCGGTACGGTTTTAGGCATCAAGCCAATCATTACGATTACTGACGGTAAGGTAGATGTCCTGAAACTGGTCAGAGGCACCAAGAAGAGCTATGTGGAAGTCAACCGGTACATGGCTAACGGCGGCGAGATCGATCTTGAGATGCCGTATGTCTGTGGTTTTACGGGAACTTCTTCCGAACGGACCGATAACTTCATGAAGGAATACGGAAACAAGTATTTCGATAAGGAAGTTGAAGAACTGGTAGTTGGAACTACCGTTGGCTCCTATGCCGGACCTAAGGCATTCGCACTGGCATACTTTGTTAAGTAAAAGAAAAATTCCATCCTCAGGGATGGATTTTTTGTTGAAAAAAAGGAAGCGAATAATCGCTTCCCTGAAGATATCTGATTAATAGAGACTTCTGTAATACGGATAGAAACCGCGTGGGATTTCCAGTGAATCCTTGGAATAACCGTAGTAATACGGTTCAGCTCCACTGTTATCAACAGCGACACCGTAATAATCTCCCTCATAATTAACCAGACGGCCCAGAGATTTAACCAGACCATCATTGAAAGTGAAGGTATAATCCTTGATTACAGATCCTGACTCATAGTGTGAGGTTATGGTTCCTTCATACTTATTTTCAAACATTAAACCCTTCATGGTGGCTTTGATTTCCTTGCTGAAGACACCGTGATAGATCTGTTCGAAATTACCGGTCAGCATGTTATTGACAAAGCTTCCGTGATAATAGTCTCTGACGTATTTTTCCGGTTCCTTTTCATTGACGGCGTATACTGCCATTCGGCCTTCACCGTTACGTTTTCCCTCACTGTCCGCGTCGCCGTAATACATGGTGAAGAAGGTATGAACATATTCCACTATCAGGGTCTTGCCATTGTCAAGGCTCTTTACATAAGGGAATGCCTGAGGACGGCTCAGAAGCATTGTGTAGCTGTATTTTCTGAAATCTTCAAATGCGGCAAAGATTCCTTCAAAATCATCCTTTTCAAAACTGCTGATCAGATCAGTATTTAACAATTCATCAGTGTGAGTTTTCATTAAGCTGCTGGTACGTTCACTTAACATTTCATCCACTCCATAACAGATCTTATCGCTGTCAGGATATTTTTTGATCATGGTTTCCCATACATTTCTCAGCCGTGCAGGATCATCACCGGCATTATCCATGAAAGTAGCGGCATATGCCAGTATGGCATTGGCGGCATCGTCCTTTGTTTCAGGGAATTCCCGTATCATTGCGTCTATGACTTCCAGAGTCGAATTCAGTGAACCGCCGGAACGATGTAAGGCGTCGGCTGACCATCTTACATAGGCATCTTCAATTAACGGCAGTAATACTTCCATACTGGTGCCTTTATTCAGAGCTTCGCGGTAAACATTTACAGCACCGGCAAAGTCTGATTTTTCTATCAGTCCTTCAGCAGTTTTCTGCAGTTTAGCCAGTTTGGCTTCCTCACTGCAGCCGGAAGTAAATAACAGAAAGACAGCCATCAGTACTGTCATTATTTTTCTAAGTGTTCTGTTCATATCCAAACCTCAATTCTCTTTCATTCTATCATATAACAATAAGCTTTCTGTATTAAAAAACTGTTCATTGAGGATGAACAGCTCTTTATAACAGTATTCTCAGGAATCCCAGAACACCATAGCTGGCCAGGGTCAGAATTACACCTGCCATCAGAAGGCCCAGGAAAATTGATAACAGCCGCTTCTTGAAATCAAAACCCAGAATGGTAGCTACCAGAGAACCGGACCAGGCTCCTGTTCCCGGTATCGGAATACCTACGAACATGGTCAGAGCGAAGAAACCGTATTTCTTAACTGTTTCGCTCTTGTCCTGAAGCTTGGCTTCATATTTGGTAAAGAAAGGCCCGAATGTCTTAGTTGTCTTTAACCACTTGACGATCTTCATGCCGAATATCAGCAGGAAAGGTACCGGCAGCAGGTTGGAGACAATGCAGATAGGCAGTACTTCGTACCACGGCATTTTACGGGCGGCTCCGAAGATAATGGCGCCTCTTTCCTCAATCAGAGGTATCAGCGATATCATGAACAGGGCAAAGCGGTCGCCTAATATTGAAAATAGATTGAATAACTTCTGTATCATATGATCACCTTTATAAATATAGCATAAAATCAGGATTGTCAGCATCCTGAACTCTTACGGTCTTATGAGTAAACGGATGAACGAATTCCAGCTGATAAGCCCATAGTCCCATGTTCTTTATCTTATCAGACTTTACGCCGTAGACCTCGTCATTGAGAATAGGGAAACCATGGAATGACATGTGTACTCTGATCTGATGAGTACGCCCTGTCAAAAGTCGGCATCTGAATAACAGCACACCGTTTTTACTGTTGAGTATTTCAGCCCTGGTGACGGCTGTCTTTCCGGTTCTGGATACTCTGTATTTGTTGTTTTCATGACGGTCAGCCCCGATGTTTTCATTGAAGGTATATTTTTGATGAATCTTACCGTTACCCCGGGCTAAAGCCAGATAGGTCCTGGTAATTTTCTTTTCTTCTAGCTGTTTGTCAAAGTAAGGCTGAAACAGAGGGATCTTGCAGAACATGATCAGTCCGGAAGTTTCCTTATCCAGACGGTGGATGTATCTTACCGGTGCCTTGATGTCATGATTTAAAAGATAACGGGCAGCCTGATTGGCTAAGGAATCATGTTCATCATGAACTATGATGCCGGCCGGCTTGGAAACGATGTAAAGCAGGTCATCTTCCCAGACGACCCTGCATTCGGTATCAGCCGGGGCGTAGTCAGGTTCATATTCATCAAGGATGAATGATAAGCGGTCGTTACGCTGCATGGTAATGTCAGCGTTTTTAACAGGTTCGCCATTCAGTAACAGCTTCTTATCGTTGATCAGCAGATAACGGTTCTTGCGGGAAATGCATAAAGATTCCAGCAGTTGTGCCAGATTGGTTTCCTTATCGATCATCAGATGAAGTTTTCCGTCATTAATGTTGTAATTCATAAGTAGATTATAGCCTATTGAAAAAAACAGGCAAGTACGGGATTAATAATAGACTAATTTAACATTGGTTTTGTATTATAATGAGTACATGAAAAACGCTATGCTGAACTATGTGGTTTTTGATCTTGATAATACGCTGCTTGACAGCCACAAGAATGTCTCGCGGTATTCTTTGGCCTGTCTGAAGAAATTCAAGGAAGAACATAATGTCAGAATGGGTGTTGCCAGCGGGCGTACCAGAAATTCCTACAGGAATGCCGCTGATAAAAACGGATTGGATGAGATAATGGATTTTCTGATCCTTAATGACGGTGTTGATATCTATGATCTGGAAGATGATGTTCATGTTGAATTTCCGTTTCTGAACTATGAACAGGTAGAAAAGATTTATGGTATTTTCACGCAGTATGATTTCATCAATGTCATCTTCTTCGGTGATCACAACATGTATGCCCGGAAAAGTGACGATGATCTGACATATTATATGAGAAGGCAGGGTGTAACTTCCTTTTCAGCAGTCAGCAGGGATATGATCGGCAATATCAAACGCTGTGTGGTCGTATTCGACTGGAAATATAACAGTGAGGTCAGAAAGATCCGGAATGAAAATCCGGTTGCGGGCATAAGATACTGTTTCTCGGAAGGACATCTGCTGGATGTCATGCCGGAAACCATATCCAAAAGCAAAGCCATGGAGTATTATCTTAAAACTAAGAACGACAGCTGGGATAACGTGATGTTCTTTGGGGACAGTGAAAACGATCTGGACCTGATAACGTTATCCGGGTACGGCATAGCGATGCAAAACGGTGAGAAAACTGTCAGAAGACAGCGGAAATATGTTACGGGGTACGGCTGTGATGAAGACGGCTGTGCCAGATTTCTGGAGAATTGGGGGAAGTAATTATGAGTAAAAGTGAAATTGAATTTCTGAAGGAAATAACAGATCTGAAGGGAACCAGCGGTAATGAAGACACTGTCAGGAATTACTTCAGGCAAAAATATGAAAGTCTGGCTGATAAGATCGAGACTGACGGTCTGGGATCACTGGCTGCCTGGCTTGGTGATAAGGGACCTAAGATCATGGCTGTGGGTCATATGGATGAAGTAGGCTTCATGGTCAGAAGCATTACTGAAGACGGGTTCGTTAAGTTTTCCAGATGCGGATTTTTCTTTGTAACGGGAACTTTCTGCCAGCATTTTGTGATCAATACCGATAAGGGACCGGTAAAGGCCTTATGTGCCTTAGGCCAGGGTCACTTTGAAAAAATGCCTGAGATCAATGATCTGGTCATGGATATCGGCTGCACCAGTAAACAGGAAGCTGTCGAATTGGGTGTTAAAGTAGGAGACTTAATTGTTCCGGAAGAACACTTCAGTCAGATGGGTGATGGTAAGTATCTGGTAAACAAGGCCTGGGATAACCGCATTGGCTGTGCCGTGGCTTTGAGAACGATGGAAAACCTTAAAAAAGACGGACATGACAATATCTTTGTGGCCGGCGGTTCCGTACAGGAAGAAGTAGGGACCAGAGGAGCTGTCACCTTAGGAAACATGGTACAGCCTGATGTGGCTTTCTCCATTGATATCGGTACGGCTGATGACATGCAGGGCGGAGCTCATGAAGAATGCGCCTTAGGTAAAGGGCCTGAATTATGCTTCATGGATTCCATGACCATTTCCAACAGACGCTTAATGAAACTGGCTATTGAAACAGCCGAAGAAAACGGCATACCTTACCAGACTTCAATCATGAAGCACGGCGGTACGGATGCCGGTGAATTCCAGAAGGTAGGCAGTGGTGTTCCGGTATTACTGATAAATGTACCATGCCGTTATCCGCATACGCCAACCGGCATGATCCACTATGACGATTATGAAAATACCATTAAACTACTGACCGCTCTGGTAAAGAAGCTGGATCAGAAAACAGTTGACAGCCTGACAGGTTTTTAGGAGGCATTTATGGAACCAATACTTATTGGTGAATTGAGAGACGAATTATATGAATTCAACGGCTACGACCATGTCCGCTATACTGCCAGAGGACTGATTGAAAATGAAGAGGGCAAGTTCGGCTTCCTGCATATTGTCGGTGAGGATTTCTTCGGGGAAAGAGATCACCTGGAAACCTGCGGCGGCGGCATGGAAGAGAATGAACTGTTACCGGAGACTATCAGCAGGGAAATAAAGGAAGAGATGGGTTTTGATACGCTTTCATGTGAATATGTGGGCACCATAATCGATACCTATAACCTGATCAACAGAGTAACGGTATCTTCATTCTTCCACTGTACAGTTGATACCACACGGCATCAGACTCACCGTACGGAGGAAGAACAGATACTGATAAACGAAATTGTCTGGCTGACCCCTGAAGAAGCTTTGGACTGGCTGGATAACAGATGTGAACATAAGGTTGACAAACTGGTTCAGCGCCGTGATGCCATGGCCTTAAGATACTATCTGGATAACTGCCGTAAATAATTGTGACCTGATGACAGTTTTAGCTGTCTGTATGGGTGAGGAGGAGTGAAACCATGAAGAAAACTCTGATATTTATTACAAGTGTGTTATTAGTTCTGGCTATTGCCGGATGCCATAAGGAAAAGAAGGAGGAAGATCCAATGACGAATATGCCTAATCCGTTCAGAGAACTGGAAACCTTAAAGGATGCTATAAAAGATACAGGTATTGATCTGGAGATTCCGGAAAGCTTCAACGGTTCTGCCAAGTACATTTACAGGGTAATGAACCACGATATGATCGAAGTGATCTGCGTTGATGAAAACGGTGATGAAGTGGCCAGGATCCGCAAGGCCAAAGGCAGCGATGACATCAGCGGTGATTTCAATGATTATCCTGATGTAACCATGGATAACAGCTTAAGAAACATTACCTTCAAGGGTAAGGACGGCAAGTATGTCCTGGCTGTATGGCAGGAAAAAGACTATTCATATGCGGTAAGTGTCGCCGAGGGAAAGACACTGGATGAAATGCAGGAGCTGCTGAAACTGATCAGATAGAAATGGAAGACTTTGAAATCGTAGAGCTGTATTGGGACAGGGATGAGAATGCCATTACCCAGAGTAATCTCAAATACGGAAGGTATTGTAAGAGCATTGCCTACAATATCCTCTTTAGTCATGAGGACAGCGAGGAATGCGTTAATGACACTTGGGTCAAGGCCTGGGAAAGCATGCCTCCTAATCGTCCGGAAAGACTGGGAGCCTATCTGGGAAAGATAACCCGTAACCTGGCCCTGAATATGTACGATAAGATGAAAGCCTTAAAGAGAGGAAGCAATCAGACGGATGTCTGTCTGGATGAGCTGTCAGAAGTACTGGGACACGCTTCTGATGTACAGCAGCATCTGGATGTTACCACGCTGACAGAATCTATTAACAGATTTTTAAGAACCCTGGACAGTGAGACCAGAAAGATCTTTGTCAGAAGATACTGGTACATGTCATCGGTAAATGAAATTGCCTGGCAGTACAAGATAACCCCTAGCAAGGTCAAGATGTCACTGTTGAGAACAAGGGATAAACTGAAAACGTATCTGATAAAGGAGGGTTTTGAGGTATGAAGCCGGAAACATTTTTAAAGGCCATGAATGACATTGATGATGAATTCATCATTGAAGCTGACAGGAAACGTTTCAGCCTGTTTACACCGAATAACCTGAAAATGGCTCTTTCAGTAGCGACGGCCTTCCTGGTCATCATCGGCAGCATCATGATCCTGCCGTTCAATACCAGGAAAGGGGAAACCAGCGGACCGGAAAGCATCAACGCTCCAGTCAGCAGCTATTTCATTGAAGACAGAGTGGTTGACAATAAAAAGAGTGTTGAGAAATCCGTTGATGAAGACGGAATTGCGGTAACTACTTTCATGAATGAAGAAAACCAGCCTGAATACTCAGTCAGAAAAGTTGATGAAAACATCCTGGAAGTATTCAATCTTACGGCCTGTGACTTTGAGACACAGAGAGAACTGAACGGAATATCCTATAAGATCATGGGCAATGACAGCCAGGCTGTATACGTGTTATGGAACCGGAACGGTTACAACTATCTGCTCAGTTTTGTTGAATCGTGTGATGTTGATACTGCATTGGACATTGCCAAAGGCATTGAGTAAATTAAACTAATGAAGTAAGAAGGAATTCTTAATGAAATCCTTCTTTTTTTCAGAGATAGATATGTGCTTTAATATTAATTGAGGACATGAAGTATGACTTTTTATGATTACCTGGAATGGAGAGGAGATCTCTCCTTTGATCGCGATCCTGTAAATGAAGTAGATAACCTGCTTTTTACCTATGCTGCATATACTGACTTAAGAGACGTTATTAAGAAAAATGAACCGGTAACGGTTCACATGGCAGCTGAAGCTTTCTTTAAATTCCACACTGAAGAAGAATGCCTGAAATCCGGAAGTCTTATTGCGGAAGCACCGATCATCTTAAGAAGGATGGGTAATACCGTAAGGTTCGGCAACATCCTTATCAGTAATTATGTCAGAGATATCAATGAAGCTGAATCGATGCAGTTCAGCGCCATGCATTTTGAAATTGACAAGAAGACTTCTTTCATAGCTTACTGCGGTACGGACGATACCATCGTGGGCTGGAAGGAAGATTTCCAGTTATCCTATAAGACGGTTAAGGCTGAAATAAGAGCAGCCGAATACATCAATAAAACGGCAACTAAGAATTTCCATAAATATTATGTGGGCGGACATTCCAAGGGTGCTACTTTAGCAGTTTATGCGGCCATGCAGGCTAATGCCGCCATAAAGAAAAAGATCGTCAGAGTCTACAGTAACGACGGACCTGGCATCTCCGATATTTCCATCAACAGGAAGAAATATGAGGCTGTTAAGGACAAGATCATTAAAATAGTTCCGCAGTTAAGCGTATTTGGTCTGATCTTTGACAACGGTGAACAGAAAACCATCATCAAAAGTTCAAAGTCAGGCTTATATGAACATGATGCGGTAGGCTGGGAAGTCTGCGGTACCAGATTTGTCAGCGGCAAGCTGTCTGAGGATGCCATCACGATTCAGAACATTCTGATGGAATTCCTCAAGACCATGACTTTGGCTGAGAGAGAAGATTTGGTAAATCAGCTGTATTCCGCTTTTGTTAAAGCCGGCATTGAAAATACTACGGATTTTACCAAACAGGGTCTGCCTATCCTCATCAAGTTCATGAAGGAAGTTACCAGTCTGAATGAAAATGCCAGAAAGTCTCTGGACAAGTTACGGGATGTCATAAAGAAAATGGTATCGGAAAGAGTTGAAGGAGCAGTTAAGAACAAGGTCAACGACATAACTGAAGCTCTGCCTGATTTCCTGAAACCATCTAAGAATAAGAAAGAAAAAGAACGGGCTTAAAATGATAATTACTCAGATTGACAGAACATGTTCTGACATTAAAAAGATAGAAAAGTTGTATAACCGGTCTTTTCCTGATGACGAAAGAATTCCTTTCAGTCATCTTCTGAATACCTTAAGCAGCGAAAGGATCATGCATGCCTATTATGAAGGTCATGTTCTGATCGGCATGACGTTTGTCTTTCTGAAGGATGACATGGTGTATCTGAGCTATATATGCGTAGCAGATGAGATCCGTAATAAGGGTTACGGTACGGAAATACTGAAAGCCGTTCAGCATGAGTTTTCCGCTTACAGAATAGTCATCGACATCGAGGAGCTGAAACCGGAAAGTGATAACTATGAAGAAAGAGTCAGAAGGAGAAACTTCTATCTGCACAACGGCTTTGTTTCATGTGATGTCTTCTATCACATTTATTCCGTGGATTATGAACTGCTTAGCTGGAACGGCAAGGTTCATCAGGAAGAGTGGCACAGTATCATCAGAAAGCACTGGGGCCGCTTCGCGGACACGGCCATATACAGAAAAAAAGAATGATCGGATGATCATTCTTTCTTATGGCTAGAAAGTAGTCCTTAACAGTTCGACGTATTCCTTGTTATACTTGTCGGACTTGATTGGTACCAGAGCTGAGAAGTCTCTGTACAGCTGACTTTCCGCAAAGCAGTGACGCATGTTGGTCAGATCATGTACCATCTGCTGATAGAAGACCAGCGCATACAGTGGCAGCAGAGCATCTGAAACCCTGACTGGCAGATGGAATACTGTTTCTTCCTTAATGGTCTCATCAGGTGTTAACAGGAAGCTGAAAGGAGTAATGACCTTGCTGGCTTTATAGATCTGTACGGTTCTGGCACGGGTCTTTTCGCTGCAGTCAAGGAAGAAGACCACGTGTCCCGGCTGCAGCTTGATTGACGGACCGTGAATGTATTCTTCCAGTTCATGAGCGTCGGTGTTGATCTTCAGCAGTTCACCGAATTTCAGCTTGGCTTCCAGGGATAAGGCATAGCCGGCACCGCTGCCTACGAAGGTTACGGTCTGCATGCCCATTAACGGTATGCGGTGTTTCTGAACAAAGTCTGATGTGCGGTTCATTACATCATCATGCCGGTCCATGCACATTAACATTTCCTTCTTATAGCTATCATATTCTTCTACGGTTATTGTCTGGCGCCTTAAGCCGGCTTCCAGGGCAAATAACATGAAGTAAAGAGCCAGCAGGGTAACACCCTTGGTTTCATACGGTTCATTTTCTCCGTTCAGTCCATATTCAATACACAGGTCAGCGATGTATTTGAAGTCGCTTTCCGGATAGCCGGTAATGCCGATGGCCGGTCTTCCCATTTCCTTTATCTTCTGCAGGGCAGAGATGGAATTGGTACTTGCTCCGGAGAAGGAAACCACGCACAGAAGTTCGTCTTCAGGGATCAGGTTGTCATAAAACTCAAAGTTTTCCGGTGACAGGACTCTGACCTTACGCTTCAGGATCTTTTCCATGAATGTACGTCCGCAGTTGGATCCGTTGTAGCTGGAACCGCAGGCTACGATCGTAATGTCCTGATAATTGTTGTTAATGTATTCGTCGACGAGCGATGAAGTGAGCATGGCTGAGTTTGCTATGTTCTTTTTTCCCTGTTCACTTACTTCACGTATCATTCTGGCGATAAGCAGTTCTCTTTCCATAATTGTCTCCTTAAGGGTTTCTCTGTTACTATTATTATATATTGAATCAGTGATAAATACTTTTGATTGAACTGAAAGAACGGGTGATTATTATGAGTAAAAAACTGAAGGCTGTGTTATTTGACCTAGATGGTGTTCTGTTTGATACGGAATACATTTCTGCTGAAACTGTCTGCAGCAGGGCTGAGGCAGTCGGCATACATCTTGATTTCAATGAGGTTCTTCTGACAGCCGGTATTGCCCATGACAAGGCCCGCGTTATGTTCGATGAAATGCTGAAGGATATCGGTGGATTTGAGGAGTTCAGAAAGAGAACGGCTCACTTTCCAAAACACGAAATGCCGTTTAAGGATATCAAGATACCTTATGTTGATGAACTTCTGCAGGCTGTCAAGGCAGCAGGTTTAAAGACCGCCGTATGTTCCTCTTCTACACCGGATTACATCAGGAAAGCTCTTTCTGAAGGTAAGATCGAAAAGTACATTGACTATCAGATCTCAGGTTATCAGCTTCCTGTCGGCAAGCCTGATCCGGCCATTTATCTTAAGGCTGCGGCAGAACTGGATATTAAGCCTGAGGAAGCGGTTGTTGTTGAAGACTCTTCCTATGGCATTGAATCAGGTAAGAGAGCAGGCTGTTTTGTCATAGCCTATCACGATCCTAAATTCAATTACGATCAGAGTAAGGCTGATATGTCCGTAGATGATTACAGAGATCTTATTGAGTTCATAAAACATCAGTAAATATAAAGCCTTCCTGCCAGTTTTTAATAATCATTGATCAGTATTTGTGATATATTAAAAGTATGAAAGTGGCAAGTAATAATGATACGATTCTGATCAATCATAACCGTTTTGTTTTTGATACGGGAAATGAGCTGTTACTGCATCCTTTAAGTGAGATTAAAAGGATATTCATAATGACAACAGCCCAGCGCGTTCTTAACCAGACGGTTTTTCTTGTCTTTGAAACTGAAGCCGAATTCTATCTGATGGGAATTACCCATCCTGATTTCCAGCATGTCCTGAATGATACGTCCAGGATCTTTGACGTTGATCAGAATGTGATAATTGAAGCTATGCAGAACGTCGGCCAGAAACAATTTACGTTATACCAAAAGGGGTAAGATATTTATGTATGATGTAATTATTATCGGGGCTGGAATCGTAGGATGCAGTACGGCTTATTATCTGAGCCAATACGATCTGAAGGTTGCAGTCCTGGAAGCATGTAATGATGTTTCCATGGGAACCACCCGAGCCAACTCAGCCATAATCCATGCAGGCTATGACCCTGAACCGGGCACTCTGATGGCCAGGCATAATGTGAAAGGCGCTCTGATGATCAGGGAACTGTGCCGCCGGCTCGATGTGCCGTATAAGCAGTGCGGTGCTCTGGTAGTGGGCTTTGATGAAAAAGACATGGAAACCATTCAGACTCTTTATGAAAGAGGACTGGCAAACGGGGTTGAGTTCCTGAAGATCCTTAGCCGTGAGGAAACTCACGATCTGGAACCGCAGCTTTCGGCTGATGTTCAGGGAGCACTGCTGGCACCTACCAGTGCCATTGTTTCACCATGGGAACTGGCTCTGGCCTTGATGGAAGTAGCTGTTGAAAACGGCGTGGAACTGAAGCTTAACAATAAGGTTGAAGCCATCAGTAAGAGTGATGAAGTGTTCACCGTTAAGACTTCCGAAGGTGAGTATAAGAGCAGATATGTGGTAAACGCAGCCGGCATTAACAGTGATGTCATTCATGAAATGATCGGACAGAAGGAATTCACCATTACCAGGACCAAAGGTGAGTATTATCTGCTGGACAAGAGCGAAGGCAATCGAGTATCGCATACAATTTTCCAGTGTCCAAGCAAAGTCGGTAAGGGCGTTCTGGTTTCACCGACCGTACACGGCAATCTGATCGTCGGTCCTAACGCTGAAGACAGCGACAATACCGATACGACATATGAAGGCCTGCAGTTTGTCAGAAAGACTGCTGTCAGAAGCGTTCCGTTTATTTCATTCGGTGATAACATCCGTAATTTTGCCGGTATCAGAGCCAAGAACGACCGCGGCGACTTCATTGTGGAAGAGAGTCACAGCGTACTGGGCTTCTATAACATTGCCGGTATCATGTCACCGGGCTTATCAAGTGCTCCATCACTGGCCTTAGAAGCTGTTGACTGGCTGAAGGGCAAGATGGATCTGCACAAGAAGGCAGAGTATAAGGAAACCAGAAAGAAAGTAAGA
The DNA here is from genome assembly GCA_017405675.1 of Erysipelotrichaceae bacterium. Next base: position 121,451 of record JAFRAB010000012.1, on the reverse strand, counting down.
TTCAATCAGCTTGATGAAGAAGAAAAGAACGAGCTGATCAGAAAGGATCCGCGTTACGGCAGGATCATCTGCCGCTGCGAAACTGTTACGGAAGGCGAGATCGTGGAAGCCATTCACGGTGTCATTCCGGCTGTTTCCATTGATGCGGTCAAGAGAAGATGCAACGCCGGCATGGGCAGATGTCAGGGCGGCTTCTGCGGCGGCAAGGTTGCAGAGATACTGGTAAGAGAAAGAGGTATTTCACCATTGGATGTCTTACAGAATCAACGGGGTACAAATATCTTAGTCAGAGAATTGAAGGTGAAGTAAGATGTTTGATGTAATTATTATCGGCGGCGGTCCGGCCGGTCTGGCAGCTGCCAAGAAGTGTTATGATGAAGGACTGGAAAAGATACTGATCGTTGAAAGAGACAATCAGCTGGGCGGCATACTGAATCAGTGCATTCATACCGGTTTCGGCCTGGCCGTTTTCAAGGAAGAACTGAGCGGTCCGGAATTTGCCCATAAGTATATTGAAATGTTAAGAGATACCAGAGTAGAAGTAATGCTTGATACGATGGTACTTGAAATAAACAAAGATAAGGAAGTTACCGTCATCAACGGTAACGGTTATCAGAAACTGCAGACCAAGGCTATTATATTAGCCATGGGCTGCCGTGAAAGAAGCAGAGGAGCCATTGCCACACCTGGTTCCAGAGGAGCCGGTGTCTATACAGCCGGTGCGGCTCAGAGATACATCAACATTGACGGTTACATGGTCGGTAAGAGAGTTGTGATCCTGGGCAGCGGTGACATCGGTCTGATCATGGCCAGAAGAATGACGCTGGAAGGCGCTGAAGTATTGGCCTGTGTGGAAATCAATCCTTATTCAGGCGGTCTGCCGCGTAACATCGTGCAATGCCTGAATGACTTCAATATTCCGTTATATCTGTCTCATACCATCACTAAGATCGAAGGTAAGGACAGAGTGGAAAGAGTAACGATTGCCAAGGTCGATGAACACTTCCGGCCGATCGAAGGCACGGAAATCGTCTTTGACTGCGATACCGTTCTGTTATCCATCGGTCTGATACCGGAAAACGAATTAAGCAAGGTTGCCGGTATTGCCCTGGATAAGAGGACCAAGGGACCAATCGTCTATGAAAACATGGAAACCAGCGTGGAAGGCATCTTTGCCTGCGGTAATGTTGTTCATGTTCATGACCTGGCTGACAATGTAGCCCTGGAAGCTGAAAAGGCCGCCATGGGTGTCTGTGAATATCTGAAAGGCCGTAAGTGTGAAGGCTCCATTGATGTATCGACATATGAAATGATCGGCTATACCGTACCTCAGCATATTCATCTGCCTCTGGATAAGAATAAATATGATTTCTTCTTCCGTGTCAGAAAGGTATTCGGACCGTCCGTCATATATGTTATTGACAGTGAAGAGAATGTGCTGGCCAGATTCAACCGTCAGTACATCATCCCGGGAACCATGGAAAAGATCACGATCCCGAAAGTGCTGCTGGAAAAAGGAAAGGGAAACCTTAAGGTTTTGATTGAAGAGAAATGACAGAATTAATTTGCATAGGCTGCCCGCGCGGCTGCCACCTTCATGTTGATGAAGAAAACGACTACAAGGTTACCGGTAACAGCTGCAACATCGGCGCTGAATACGGACGTAATGAACTCATTAATCCAACCAGGACCCTGACAACGACCATCCGTCTTACCGGGGGCAATCATCACAGCCTGCCGGTCAGAAGTGCTCATCCTATTCCGAAGAAACTCCTCTTTGAAGCCATGGAGGTACTCAATCACCGGGAAGCAAAGGCTCCGGTAAAGTGCGGTGATGTGGTATATGCCGATATCCTTAATACCGGCGTGGACATTGTCGCTACCAGAGATCTGGACTAGAAAGAAATAAGATGTTAAAGGAAAAACGAGTTATCAGAGACCCGATCCACGGTTACATCCACATAGATGATGAACTGATCTGGAATCTGATCAACACCAGAGAATTTCAGAGATTAAGAAGAATAAGACAGCTGGGATCAACCTCTGTCGTTTTTCCAAGTGGGACACATACAAGACATCTGCATTCCTTAGGCTGCTATGAAGTAGCCAGAAGGATGCTGGCAGAAGTAAAAAATCTGGGTGAGTGTCTGAATGAAAGGGAAAAGAGAGCCGTCCTGGCAGCAGCCCTGCTGCATGATGTCGGACATGCACCGTTCTCCCATTCGTTTGAAGCCATATTGAAATGCCGTCATGAATTCTATACGGTTCAGATCATAAGGGGACCGAGTGAAGTCAATGACGTTCTGAATTCCGTGGATGACAGCTTTGCGGCAGAAGTGGCGCAGATCCTCGAGCACAGTCATCCTAATAAGATCCTTTCACAGATAATCAGTTCCCAGCTGGATGCTGACCGACTTGATTACCTGTTAAGGGACTCTTACTGTACGGGTACCATTTACGGTAAGGTCGATCTGGACCGCATCTTGAGAACAATGAGAGTCAGAGATAATGTGCTGGCTGTCAAGCAGTCTTCGATCTATACCGTGGAAAACTACATCATGTCCCGTTATCACATGTACTGGCAGGTCTATTATCATCCGACCTCCAGAAGCTTTGACTCGATCCTGAAATCACTGTTTCTGAGACTTAAGGATCTGTATGAGGAAAATCCTGAAATTGTCAGGGAATATCCGATGTATAAGGCCTTACTGGAAAACGAAGTTCTTAACAACGACGATTTCTTCCTGCTGGATGATGAGACCTGTTCCTACAGTTTCAATCTGATGCGTAACAGCAGTGATCCGATCCTAAAGGATCTGGCTGTCAGGATCATGGACAGACATCTATTTGACTATACCTCATCTGACAATGAGGAAGAGCTGATCAGAAACTGTCTGCGGAAGGGTTATGATCCTAGATATTATGTGGTAAAGGACTATCAGCGTCAGATACCGTATCTGCCATATCTGGGAACAGGCAATGACAATATCTGGATGCTGATGGATAACGGCAAATTAAGAGAATTATCGGAAGTTTCTTCCGTTGTCGGATCTCTGACAGATCTGAATGAACAGGATGAAAGAGTATTCTATCCCAAGGAAATAATGAAATGATCGAAAAGGTATATCTGGTAAGAAGCGAAAGCATTAATTCTTATTACAACCTGGCACTGGAAGACTATCTGTTTCACAACCTTCCGGCTGACAGCATGATCTTTTATCTGTGGCAGAATCAGAATACCGTCGTGGTTGGCAAGAACCAGAATGCCTATAAGGAATGCAATCTTAAGGCCATGGAATATGATCACTGCTATCTGGCCAGAAGAAGTTCAGGTGGCGGGGCTGTATTCCACGATCTGGGTAATCAGTGCTATTCCTTCATCATGTATCTGGACAGCTATGACATTAAGAAACAGTCTGAAGTGATCGCTCATGCCTTACACATGCTGGGACTGCCGGCTGAGGTAACAGGGCGTAATGACATTACCGTTAATGAACGCAAGGTTTCCGGCAATGCCTATCTGGCCGAAAAGGAACACTGCCTGCATCACGGTACCGTCCTGTGGAAGACTGATAAGGAAAAAGCGGGTAAGTATCTAAACGTTTCCAATAAGAAGATTCAGGCTAAGGGTGTTGATTCCGTTTCCTCACGCATTGCCAACATTACGGAATTCAATGAGAACATCACGCTGGAAGATCTGCAGAAGGCTCTGATAGAAGCGGTCAGGGAAAACTATGGGGAAATTACGGAAATGGCAGTACCGGAAATACCTGATGAGATCCTGGAACACTACCATTCATATAAATTCCTGTATAATACAATCAGTAAGTATACCGTAATCGTCAATGACTATTATTCCTTCGGGGAAGCCCAGTTCTATTTTGACATTGAAAAGGGAACTGTCAGGAATATTGATGTCTATACCGATGCCATGGACAGTGAATTCGATGTCAGAGTCAAGAAACTGTTCCGCGGCATGCATGTTGACGATGTAACATTTAATAAGAGACTTAATGAAGTGTTTAAGGATGAATACCATGATGACATGGTTGAAATATACAATGATCTGAAGAAACAGACATATTAGGAGAGATTTATGGAAAAGAAAACAGCTTTGTATCGGATGCACGAAGCCCTGGGCGGCAAGATCGTACCGTTTGCCGGTTACTTTTTACCGGTACAGTATCCAAAGGGCATCATTCATGAGCACAAGACCGTCAGGGAAAATGTCGGCATGTTCGACGTTTCCCACATGGGAGAATTTACCTTAAAGGGTAAGGATGCATTAGCCAACCTCAACTATCTGCTGACTAACAGCTACGATACCTTAAAGGACGGCTTTGCCAGATACGGCATCATGTGCTATCCGAATGGCACTACCGTAGATGACCTGCTGGTTTATAAGAAGCATGACAATGACTATCTGATCGTCGTCAACGCTTCCAACTGTGAAAAGGACTATGCCTGGATGAAGGAACATCTGTTCGGTGAAGTTGAATTTGAAAACATCTCTGATGAAGTATCACAGATCGCCTTGCAGGGACCAAAGGCTGAAGAGATAGTCAGACGTTTCACTGACAGAATACCTGCCAAGAACTATTCATTTATTGAAGATGTCGACATTAAAGGCATCAATGTACTGTTAAGCCGTACCGGTTATACCGGTGAGGACGGATTCGAACTGTATTGCCGTAATGAAGATGTCTGTGCCTTATGGCAGCTGCTGCTGGATGAAGGTGTTGAACCTTGCGGCTTAGGTGCCAGAGATACTTTGAGACTGGAAGCTGCCATGCCGCTATACGGTCATGAATTAAGCGACCGGATAAAGCCAACCGAATCAAATCTGTCATTCTTCATCAAGTTCACCAAGGACTTCATTGGTAAGGAAGAACTGGAAAAGGAACTTACCAGAAAGAGGATCGGACTGAAAGTCATCGACAAGGGCATTGCTAGAGAACACTGCCCGGTATTCTGCAACGGCAGGGAAGTCGGATTTGTTACCAGCGGTACATTCTCACCGACTCTCAACTGTGCTGTTGCCATGGCTATCGTGGATATTGAAACTGCCGAAGAAAATGAATTTGAAATTGAGGTCAGAAACCGCCGTCTTAAAGCCGAGAAGGTGGCCCTGCCTTTCTATAAGAGAAATAAATAAAGAGGAGTAAGAATATGGAAGTAAGAGAAGAACTGAAGTACACAAAGACTCATGAATGGGTCAGAGATCTGGGAGACGGTGTTTACGAAATCGGCATTACCGATTTTGCTCAGAGTGAATTAGGCGATATCGTCTTTATCAATCTGCCTGCAGCAGATGATGAAGTAACTGCTGAAGAAACTTTAGGCGATATCGAAAGCGTAAAGGCTGTCAGCGACATCTATTCTCCTGTCAGCGGTGTAGTCTGTGAGATCAATGAGGAAGTAGTTGACGCTCCTGAGGTTATCAACAACACACCTTATGAAGCATGGCTGATCAGAGTTAAAGATGTAACTGATACCGTTGAACTGCTGGATGCAGCACAGTATCAGGAAGTCTGCGAACATGAGTAAATATATAGTTAACAGCACTGCCGAACAGCTGGAAATGCTTGATGAGCTGGGCTACAGCTCATTTGAGGAACTGTTCAGACAGGCTGGTGTAAATGTTCAGGCTGAAGTTGATCTGCCGGCAGGAGTAACGGAATACGAAGCCTATGAAGACATGCGGGAACTGGCTAAGAAAAACCGCATCTTTAAGCATGTTTTCCGTGGGGCTGGCAGTTATAAGCATTACATTCCAAGTGTGGTAAAGAACATCGTCAGCCGCAACGAATTCGTTACAGCCTATACGCCTTATCAGGCTGAAGTGTCCCAGGGCGTACTGCAGGGCATCTTTGAATATCAGAGCGAGATGTGCGAACTGACCGGCATGGATGTCAGCAATGCTTCCGTATATGACGGGGGCAGTGCTGCCGCTGAAGCCGTCATGATGTGTGTTGACAAGAAACATCATAAGATCCTGTTAAGCAGGGGCATCAATCCGCAGTACCGTGATGTTGTAAAGACCTATCATCAGTTCTCTGAAGATATCGTAATTGAAGAATTCAGCGGTGACTTTGAAGTGGATGATGATACCGCCGGTATCTTTGTTCAGAATCCTGACTTCTACGGTAATATAATCGATGTTGCCGCTGTTAAGGAAAAGGCAGGCAAGGCCAAAGTCGTAGTCATTGCCAATCCTTTAGCCTTAGCCATGATCGAAGCCCCGGGCAATCTAGGTGCCGATATCGTTGTAGGTGAAGGCCAGCAGCTGGGCATGCCGATGAGCTTCGGCGGTCCGTACCTGGGCTTCATGACTACTAAGAAGGACATGGTCAGAAAACTGCCTGGACGTATTGTCGGACAGACCACGGACAAGGATGGCAAGAGATGCTACACGCTTACTTTACAGGCCCGTGAGCAGCATATCCGCCGTGAAAAGGCCAGCAGTTCCATCTGTTCAAATGAAGCGCTGTGCGCCTTTACAGCCGCCGTATACCTGGCAGCTGTAGGACCGGAAGGCTTATATGAAGTAGCTGATACTTCTTTCCAGATGGCTCATTATCTGGCTGAAAGATTGAATGAGATCGGTTTTGAAACCGTTAATAAAGGTCCGTTCTTCAATGAATTCGTCAGCGAATGTCCGGTAGATGTCAATGAACTGTTCAGGCATTTATACGCCAAGGACGTTCTGCCTGGCTTGCTTTTAAGCAATAACCGCATATTATGGTGTGCTACGGAGGTCAACAGTAAGGAAGAAATTGACTGGTTGATCGATGTCATAAAGGAGGTGCTCTAAATGTCTCTGATATTTGAAATCAGCCGTAAGGGCAGAAGATGTGCACAGTTCCCTGACAGAGGAGTACATCAGTATGAATTACCTGAAAACATGACCCGTAAGCAGCTGGATCTGCCGGAAGTAGCCGAAGTGGATCTGGTCAGACACTACATGGGCTTATCAAGAATGGCCTTTGGCGTCGACAACGGTTTCTATCCGTTAGGATCATGTACGATGAAATACAATCCGAAGGTCAACGAAGAAGTAGCTGCTCTGGAAGGCTTTAACGAGATCCATCCATTACAGCCGGCTTCTACCGTAAAAGGTGCTTTGGAAGCCTTGAAACAGCTGCAGGATGCCTTATGTGAATTAACCGGCATGGATGCCATGACTCTGAAACCGGCAGCCGGTGCCCATGGCGAATTCACGGGCATGCAGATCGTTAAGAAATACTTTGTGGCAACCGGACATCCGGAAAGAAATGAAGTTATCATTCCTGACTCCGCTCACGGAACCAATCCGGCTTCCGCAGCCATGAATGGTCTGAAAGTCGTAGCCGTAAAGTCAAATGAAAACGGCGGCGTTGACCTGGACAGCTTAAGAGAAGCTGTCGGTGAACATACCGCAGCGCTGATGCTGACAAACCCTAATACCTTAGGTCTGTTTGATGAGAACATTGAGGAAATCACCAGAATCGTCCATGAAGCAGGCGGCTTATGTTATTACGACGGGGCTAACCTGAATGCCGTAATGGGTCTGGTCAGACCTGGCGATATCGGCTTTGATGTTATCCACCTGAATCTGCATAAGACCTTTGCCACACCACATGGCGGCGGTGGTCCTGGTGCCGGTCCGGTCGGATGCAAGTCTTTCCTGGCCAAGCATCTGCCTGATCCGGTCATTACGGAAAACGGCTTCGCATACAGCGAAGATTCCATCGGATCCGTCAGAAGCTTCTACTGCAACTTCTTAGTCTGCATGAAGGCTCTGACCTATATAAAGGTCATGGGCGATGACGGACTGAAGCTGGCCAGTGAAAACGCTGTTCTGAATGCCAACTACCTCTTAAGTAAGATTAAGGATATCTATGATGTATCCTATGACAGAGTATGCATGCATGAATTCGTATTAGGCTTACAGAGACTGAAAGACGAAACAGGCATAACAGCCAAGGACATTGCCAAGGGCTTACTGGATTTCGAGATCCATCCTCCTACAATGTACTTCCCGCTGATCGTTCATGAAGCACTGATGTTCGAACCTACGGAAACCGAAAGCCGCGAGACCTTGGACAGATGCGCTGAAGTACTGCGTCATCTGCATGATCTGGCTTACAGTGATCCGGCATACTATGAAGGCGTGCCTCATACCACTGTAGTAAGTCATGTTGATGAGGTTACGGCAGCCCGTAATCCGATCCTGAAATACGAAAAATAAATAACTCAGAAATAATGACAGGGCAGCACAACGCTGCCTTTTGTCTGGTCATAAGACACAAGAGACAGTATGAATAATGTATAATGATATCAGAGGACACGACTATGAAAATAATAAATGCCAGAGTATTTATTGACGGACAGTTCGTCAGTACGGAAGTCCGGTTTGATGAAACCGGTATTACAGCTATTGGTAATGATCTGCCGGATACTGAAGTAATTGATGCCGAAGGAAATTATCTTTATGCCGGCATCATTGACTGCCATAACCATGGCGGCTGGTTAAGAAGTTTTGCCTATGGTGAGGAAGATGAGTTTGGTACCTATGAGGACAGAGTAAAATTCCTGGTGGAAAAGCTGCCGGAAGTAGGTGTAACTACTGTATATCCTACCTTGGGAGGTACCCAGTATGAACGTATTGCCAGAACAGTCAGAGAAATCAGAAAGATCAGAGACAGATATGAAGGAACCAGGATCGGAGATCTGCAGTTTGAAGGTGTTTATCCTTCATTAAAGAGATACATGACTGCCAACGCAGTCAGCCCTTCAAAAGAGCATACCGATTGGCTGGTTGACAATGACTACAGTGACGTTGCCCTGTTCCATGTTTCACCGGATCTGCCGGGTAGTATGGAATGGTGTGACTACATGGTATCCCAGGGAGTTGATCCGACGGTAGGCAATACCGAAGCATCTGCTTACGATGTGTTTGAGGCAGCTGATCACGGGCTGTGTCAGGCTGACCACATGTTCAATGGTTTCAAGGCCATGCATCACAGAGAAGCAGGAGCTGCAGCAGCTGTCATGTATGACGACAGAATCAAGGCTCAGCTGACCTGTGACGGTTATCATGTTGATCCGGTATGGGTAAAGATACTGATCAAGATCAAGGGTATTGATAAAGTCTACGGTGTATCAGACATGTCTGATGCTTCAGGTCTGCCGGAAGGTACGCACATCGTTAACGGTAAGAAGATTACGGCCAAGGACGGCTTCATTTATTCCGAAGACGGCTACATTACTTCAGGCAATATGGCAATCAACCAGATCATGAAGGCCGCCAGAGACAGATGCGGTTTAACAATGGAAGAAGTCGGTACACTGTATGCCGAGAATGTAGCCAAGTGTTTAAATGTTACTGACAGAGGTAAGATCGAAGTCGGACGCAAGAGCGACCTGATTCTGATGACTGAGAATTACGATGTTGTGCAGACCATTATCGGCGGAAAGACTGTCTATAAGAAATAATATTGGTGCATTTTATCCTTAAATATTAGATAATGTGTGAGTGAATAAGAGGTTTTTAGTATGGTTTTAGATCAGATAGATAAAGAATTATGGAAAATGGCAGAGGAATCTGATGAGGTATTAAAGGAGATCTATGACAGAATAGATCATGTTGCTCTGCTTAATTCCAACCGCATATTATCGGCTTTTATTGAAAACAGAGTATCTTATACCGATTTCGGTGATATAAATGGATACGGTAACTATGATGCCGGACGTGATAAGCTGGAAAGGATCTTTGCGACAGTTTTAGGCTGCGAAGATGCACTGGTACGCCCGCAGATCATGAGCGGTACCAATGCACTGTATCTGACTTTTTCAGCACTATTGAAACATGGCGATACCATGATTTCCCTGACCGGTACACCTTATGATTCACTGCAGGAATTAATAGGTCTGTGCGGTGATTCCAGTCAGTCGCTTAAAGCCTATGGTGTTAAGTATGAACAGATAGATCTGGTGAATAATGAATTTGATGAAGCAGCCATTATTGAAAGACTGCAGAAAAAGGATGTCAGACTGGTTGAGATCCAGAGATCACGCGGCTATTCTTCCCGTGCTTCTCTGACAATTTCCAGAATAGAACATCTCATTAAGGAAATCAGAAAGGTTAATGATGAGGTAATCATCATGGTCGATAACTGCTATGGTGAACTGGTTGAGGACAGAGAACCTGGTCATGTCGGGGCTGATGTGGTTGTCGGTTCACTGATGAAGAACCTGGGCGGCGGGATAGCTTCTACCGGCGGATATGTAGCCGGCAGGGCTGATCTGATCCAGATGGTAGCGGAAAGGCTTACGGCTCCTGGCATAGGAAAAGAGCAGGGGGCTAACTTCAACCTGAATAACTCTTTCTTCAAAGGTATCTTCATGGCTCCGGCAGCAGTAGCCAGCGCCATGAAAACAGCCGTATTCGCAGCTTACATGATGGAGAAACTGGGATATAAGAATGTTTCTCCGAAATATGATGAATTCCGTACCGATATCATTCAGACGGTGGAACTGGGAAGTGAAGAGAATCTGGTCAGATTCACACAGGGCATTCAGGAAGCCTCTCCGATAGATTCATTCGTCAGGGTTTTACCGGCACCGATGCCGGGATATCCGTTTGATGAAGTCATGGCCTGTGGCGCCTTTACACAGGGCAGCACTATTGAATTAAGTGCCGATGCACCGGTAATACCGCCATATACCTTATACATGCAGGGAGGGCTATCTCTGCAATATGGAAAACTGTCCATATTATTAGCGTTATCTAAAATAAATAAGGAAGCTTAACAGCTTCCTTTTTGTCCTCCGTCAATTCTGATGACGGTATTATTTATGTAGTCAGCCTGATCGGAGATCAGGAATCTTATCAGATAGGCAACCTCTTCAGGCTGGCCGTATCTTTCAACCAGTATTTTCTGCGTTTCTTCCTTAAGGAATTCCTCATCGTAGCCGTCGAGTTCATTTTCGGTACCGATGAAACCAGGAGCGATGGCATTGACGTTCACATATGGGGCGAACTGCATGGCCAGATTATGAGTCAGGCTTATCAGTGCTGCCTTGGAGGCGTCATAGTCAAAGCACATCGGGAAATAGGTATTGATGCCGTTGGTTGAGGAGATGTTGATGATTCGGCCATATTCCTTTTCTTTCATATGGCTGTATACGCGCTTGCTGCAGATATAGGCACCAACAACATTTACATCCAGTGTTCTTCTGAATTCGTCAGCCGTTTTCAAATGAAAGAGATTGGAAAGATCAATGGCAGCATTGTTGATGAGAATGTCAACACCGCCAAGCTGCTTTTCAATCTGTGATACCATGGCATCAACTTCATCTTCCTTTGATATATCAGCTCTGATAGCCAGACAGTTAACCCCGTATTCTTCGATGATGGTTTTCTGCAACTGCAGGGCTTTTTCTTCAGAGGTAAGGTAATTAATGACGATATCGTATTTATTCTTGGCCAGTTCAAGAGCCGTGGCTCTGCCGATGCCGTTGGCACCGCCGGTAATAAGTACCGTTTTACTCATAACAGAAAAAGAGCTTTATTAAGCTCTTGAGGAATACTTTCCATCAGCGGAGGTAACGAGTACCTTTTCGCCTTCTTCAATAAACTGCGGAACTCTTAATGTGAGACCTGTTTCAGTAACAGCTTCCTTAGTCTGAGTTGTAGGAGCACCCTTGATTGCCGGGGTTGTCTCAGTAATTGTCAGTTCAACCTTGTCCGGTACGGAGATATCGAGCAGATCGCCTTCAAAGAACATCAGAGTTACATCCATGGATTCGATCAGGAAATATTTGTTGAAACCGATATGTTCTTCATTCAGTTCATAGGTTTCATATGTTTCCATATCCATGAAGTAATAAGTATCATCTGCTGAGTATGAATACTGAGCTGACTTTCTTTCGATAGTAGCAGGTTCAAACTTTGTGTTTGCGTTAAAGTTTCTTTCCTGTGTTGCACCTGTTTTCAGGTTCTTCATTTTTGTCTTCAGAATTGCTGCACCTTTACCAGGTTTTACATGCTGGAAATCCAGTACCTGCCAAGGGTCACCGTCAACGATAAGAGTTAATCCAGTTCTGAAATCGCCTGATTCAATAGCCATATAATTACCACCTTTACTAATAATTCTTTATTATTTTAACAGATAAAGTTTTATATATCAATCAAAGCAGAATGTTCTTGTCAATGAAACAGACTGCGCTATAACCGTTGTTTGCAAAAAGTTTTTTTTACGTCACAGTACAAAAAAACAGGACTGAGTCCTGTTATTATCAGAACAGTGAAGGCTGTTCTTCACGGTGTGATTTAATGTACTGGCTCCACTTGATATAGCCGTAAGTTGTATTGGTAAAGTATCCGAGTTTAAGGATCAGTAAGACATACTGTCCGGACATGATGTTGATGATGGCTTCCAGCAGAGCACAGATGTACCAGGCGATCCACTGTTCTCTTAAGCGGAAGAAGATAAACAGACCGTTGGCAACACCTACGGCAGAAGCACATGCATCAATGTAGGTGACAGCAGTTGCCAGTGACTTGTTATTGAAGAAATCAGTGGTAATGTCAAGTCCGCTGATGAAGTATCCAACAACAATGGTCCATACGCCTATACCAACTAAGATAAGCAGCTCCTGCCAGCCTTTCAGTCTTCTGACCATCGTCAGTTCATCCTGATTGTCATCAAGATGCTTGGTCCAGTTGATGTAGCTGAGTATATCTATCGGCAGCCAGAAGAACAGGGTGGTTACCATGGTAGCAAATCTGTACATTAAGACAATGCAGATGACTATTTCAGTGATTTCAACCAGTACGGATACTAAGAAGTTATAGCGTGACTGTTTGGAGATCAGCAGTTCACACAGAATGTTCAGGAAGGTATCCAGCAGGTACAGCCACATGATTATTATGCCGTTGACCCCGTTCGCGCTTTCTTCCGGGAACAGTACCGCAAATATGGTAGCCAGTACCATGATCGAAACAAACCAGACTTTTTCATAAGTAGTAAAGCAGGTAGAGAAGAACATAACGATCATGACTGACAGCGACAGGATCAGTAAGGCATTTCCCAGGTTGAATACCGGCATCAGTCTGTTACTGACAACCAGTTTATAGGTGTCTGATATTTCCTTCTGCGTAGGATTTTCATGATTGAAGAACAGGCGCGGCCCGTCAGCGGGCTGATAGCCATACGCTGTGATCTTGTCCGTCTCCAGTTCCTCGTATTCTTCATATGTATAGGTAATGGTGATCGAATCATCACCGTTAACGTATACAACATCGCATACCGTACTGTCTTCATCATAGTCTTCCCGTTCACGGTCTCGGACCATTTCGACCCGACCCAGATACTTCAGTTCACCAGGTTCCCTGTTGATGCCCGTAATACCTATGCCAAAGGAAATGATGATTCCTAACCGCAGCAATACCAGTACCGCTATTTCTGCAGTTTTAATTTTCTTGTTGGGTTCTGTAAATGTTTTAATTTTTTCAATCCAGTTTTTCATACTCATATATTCTAACTTAAAAACTATCCGCAAACAATTAATGTGTTTACCATCCACAAAAAAGATAGGATAATATTATTAGAACAGTGGGGAATATAATATGAAAGAAGTTGTAAAAAAACTGCTGGGACAGGTTATCATTTCATGTCAGGCTTATGAAGATACTCCTTTATATGGCCGGGAAAACATGAAGATAATGGCTAAGTGTGCCTTAATGGGCGGGGCTAAAGCAATAAGAGCCTGCTGGCCGCAGGATATCAAAGCCATCAGAACACTGGGTGACTTCCCAATTATCGGCATTAACAAAGTTCTTGACCCCAACAGAGAAGACATGGATTACGTATACATTACCCCTGATTTTGAATCAGCTGTTACGGTAATTGAAGCCGGAACTGACGTATTGGCATTGGATTGTACAATAAGACCGGAGAGGGGTAAAGAACAGCTATACAGCCTTCTTAAACAGATAAAAGATGCTTATCCTGATCTGGCCATCATGGCAGACTGTGAAACACTGGAAGACTGCATCAACGCCGAAAGCACAGGCATGGTTGACATCCTGGCTACGACACTGTCAGGAATACATATACCAAAGGAACATCCTGACTGTGATCTGATCAGACGGATCAAGCGGAACTGCAAGCTGCCTGTAAACGCGGAAGGTGCAATATGGGAACTGGCAGATCTCAAGGCTGTTTTCGATGCAGGGGCTGACATGGCCTGTGTGGGAACAGCTGTTACCAGACCTCACCTGATCACGCAGAGATTTATTAAGTACAATGACAAAATTCATGATAACTGATAAGATAAACCAAAAGAAAAGAGATGACAGAAATGAACGAAATTGAAAGACTGCAGCAGATATTTGATGACAGCAACAAGATAGTTTTCTTTACCGGAGCCGGTGTTTCAACTGAGAGCGGCATTCCTGATTTCCGCAGTGTTGACGGTCTGTATAATCAGAAATACGATTATCCTCCTGAGGAAATACTCTCGCATACTTTTTTCCGAAACAAACCGACTGAATTCTACCGCTTTTACCGTGACAAGATTTTAATTGAAGGTGCCAAACCTAATCCTGCTCATCTGAAGATGGCAGAGTTTGAACAGAAGGGCAAGGCTCTTGGCGTTGTCACGCAGAACATTGACGGCCTGCATACCGCTGCCGGAAGTAAGAATGTTGCTGAACTGCACGGGACCGTTTATAAGAATCACTGCGTCAAGTGCCGCAAGTTCTACGGTATTGAAGACATCATGGCTAAAAAGGGGGTTCCTTACTGTGACTGCGGCGGCATCATCAAGCCGGATGTGGTCCTGTATGAGGAATCTCTGGATGAAAACACCATTTATCAGGCCATTGATATGATTTCTCATGCTGACTGTCTGGTAATTACCGGCACTTCACTGGTTGTATATCCGGCTGCCAGCTTCGTCAGATATTTCAACGGCAAGTATCTTGTTATCATCAACAAGAGCAGAACTTCGATGGACAGCAGTGCTGATCTGGCCATATATGATGCGGTTGGAAAAGTATTAAGTCAGATAGAAGTAAGATAATCAGATAAACAGCTTTCCTTCGGGAGAGCTGTTTTTATCTGATTGAACGGATAATGTCAGAATTGTATAATACAGAATAAGCACATGAAGAACAGCGTTAAAAGAAGATTGATCATTTCACTAATACTATGGGCAGTATCGGGACTGAACATGTTTCTGTTCAGCCGTTTTTCCGGTGTCTTCTTTCCGGTCTACCGCAGTATTTCAAAGAAATGGATAGGTCTTCTGTCATTGATCAGTTCAGTACTTAAGATAGCGATATGGGATATCGGTCTTATACTGCTGATAGTTCTGTTTATTGTAATGACAATAAGAACCATAAAGGAAAAGAAACCTTTCATGCAGTGGCTGTCAGCCGTTGTTCTTACGGTATCACTACTGATGGCTGTGGCTGTGAATGGCTGGATGCTTAATCACTATGCCCCGTCATTAGCCAGTGAACTGTCACTGAAGATTGAAAAGTATGATGTTAATCAGTTATATGAAGCCTGCGAATATTATCTGCAGAAGGCCGGAGAATATGCCGTACTGATCGAAAGAGATGAAAACGGTGATGCCGTAAAACCTGATTTCTATGAAACAGCTGAAAAG
Organism: Erysipelotrichaceae bacterium; assembly: GCA_017405675.1. The sequence continues at coordinate 105,788 of JAFRAB010000012.1, read as the reverse complement.
GCCGGAAGAAGTTATGCGGCACTTGCGGATAAGTATCCTGTTTTTTCCGGTTCCGTCAAACCGGTCAAGAAACTGTCGGTAATAGGTGTATATCTGATGTATAACGGCATTGACGGCATGTTCATGCCGCTGACCGGGGAAGCGGGAGTACCGGGAAAGGTACCGGCTGTACCGCTGGGTTTTGTGATGTGTCATGAAGCAGCTCACCGTCTGGGCATTGCCAGTGAGCAGGAAGCCAATTTTGCGGCTTTTATAGCCTGCGTCAGCAATGATGATGATTATTTCCGCTACAGCGGTTACTATGAGGCATTTGCGTATACTTTTAATTCGCTGTATAAAGCAGACAGTGAAAAAGCGGCCAAACTGTATGAGGATCACGCTGATGATAAAGGCGTGCAGCTGTTAAGACAGGACCGCCGGTATAACAGGGATTACTATCGGAAATATGATTCACCTTTACAGGATATTTCAGATGAAATAAATGACCGTTATCTCAAGACATTTTCCCAGGAAAGCGGCATACAGTCATATGGCGAAGTAACGGAATATCTCATAGCCTGTTATATGCGTGACAGATAAAATGCCTGTAATGTTATCAGGTTGAAAAAATACATACAAGTTGCTATTATATAAACAAGAAATATAATTCTCAGAGGATATACTTATGATGGTTTTCAAAAGGCTGGAAGTTGAGTATTAGACAAAACTACAGCCTTTTTGTCTGCAAAAGGAGTTAACATGGATGAACATGTTAAATAAAAGTAGATAAGGAAGGGAGAAGAGGGAAACATATGAAAAAACTTATCGCTTTATTTCTGGCTGTAATGATGGCTCTGTCATTTACAGGCTGTACACCAAAGCCGGAACCGGAACCAGAGGGACCAGTTACAGTAACATTCTGGCATACCTTAACTGACCAGCACCTTGAAGCTCTGAACAAGGTCATCGACGGCTTCAACAGTTCACAGAACGAAGTAATCGTTGTTGCTGAACAAAAGCCTTATGCTGACTATGACAGCAACCTGGCAATGGCCTTAGCTAACGGCAACGGTCCTGACTTCGTATCCAGATATGCTACAACAGCAGTTGAATATCTGGCTGACGATCTGATCGTAGACATGACTCCATACATCGTTGAAGCTTATGGCTCAATGGAAAAATGGAGAGATGCCATGATCGGTGAAACTTACAATGAATGCACTCAGCTCGGCGGAGCATACTTATTCCCGATTTCATCAAGCTCACAGGTTTATTTCTACAACAAGACCTTATTTGATGAATTAGGATTATCTGCACCTAAGACATGGGATGAACTGCTGGAAAATGCCAAGAAGTGCTATGAACACACAGGCAAGGCAGGCTTCTCAATGGACGACGAACTGGATGACTTCCAGGACATCATGACACAGAAGGGCTTTACTTACATTGACATGGACAAGAAGGAAGTTGCATGGCCAAAGGAAGAAACAACCAAGTTATTACAGTGGTATGTTGATAACTGCAAGGCCGGTTACTTCCAGCTGAAGGAAGCCAACACTTACTGCTCAGTACCATTCGCAAACGGTGACTTACCTGCATATATCGGTTCAAGCGCCGGCGCATCATATGCCTTAATGAATGGCGGCAAGTTTGAAGCAGGCATTGCTCCAATTCCTCAGGAAGGCACTCATAAGTACATTCCTAACTGGGGCGGCGGATATGTAATCTTCAAGACTACGGAAGCTAAGCAGAAAGCTGCCTTCAAGTTCCTGAACTACTATGCAAGCGCTGAAGTATGTGCTGAATGGGCAAAGGGCTTCAATACAATTCCTAGCTACAAGGCATCATATGATACAGCTGTTTACAAGGAATATGCCGCAAACGACCTGGCAGCTAAGGCTATGACTGAACAGGCAGACTGCATGGGCTGGTTAAGAAGCTGCATCGGTTCACAGACTGTCCGTGAAGAAATTCAGAAGATGATCCGTACAGCTGTTCTTGACAGCGGTAACGTATCAGTTGAACAGGCTGTAGAAGAATTCTATAAGAACTGCAACGCTGCATTAAAGCAGTAATAAACTGAGATAACAATGATAGCCATGCGCTTTACAAAGGGCGTATGGCTATCATACTAATGTGAATAATGAAAACGGAAATAATCAATTATGCCGGAATAAGAGAATCCATGGGAGCCGTTTTTTCTGTTACTTACGGGAAAGACAGGGTGATCATGGATTTTGGCACAGCCTTTGACCCGGAAAAATCAGGATACATAAAAAGGGATGATAACTGGATCAGGGATAAACTTGAACTTGGGTTATTGCCGGGAATAGAAGGACTGTATCCGGCAGAATATCTTAAAGATCATGAGCTTAAGTCATATCAGGACTGTGATTATAACAGTGCGGTTTTTGTCAGTCATCTGCATCTTGACCATATGAGCAACATAGGGGCCGTTGACAGGAATGTCAGGGTGTATATGAGTGATAATGCCCGCAGACTGGAATACGCTTTGGAAGACATGAAACGGGGCGTGGATACCATAGGCAGGCAGTACAGTACCTTCAGAAATATGGAATATGTGACAGTAGGTAAAATAAGAGTACTGCCGATAATGAACAGTCCGTATTCGTATAACATGTACGGTTTCCTGATTGAAACACCGGATATGAAGATCGGCTATACCGCAGATCTGTCATTGTCTTATGAATGTCCGGAAATGGTATACAGGGAAATGGAAATCTTCAGGGATGCACATCTGGATGTGGTGTATTGCGATAACTGCAATTTTGATGATGATACTCTGATCAGATTCTTCGGATCAGCTGATGCTGATGCCATTGTCGCAGACGATCAGATTCCGCAGGGAATGGTTTCCTTCCGGCAGCATTACGAATACATTGAATCTCTGTTTATGGGAAATAAAGGCCTGGTGGTATTTAACCACTACGAAAGAGAAATGTTCGATGTTGAAAAGTATTATCAGTGGGCGGAAAAGGAAAACAGAGAAGTTGTGTTTGAACCTGAAGCTGCCTATCTGGTTTACAGATTCCTTAACAGAAGGGTGAAGGTCTATCTGAACGGTTATGACAGTAATGAAAAGTGGTTTGATGAACTGCTGAATAATGCTGAGATCATTACCAGAGAAGACATTCTCAGAGAACCGGAAAGATATTATCTTCATAATTCCTATGGGAACATTGATGAACTGTTCCGGCTGAAAACACCTGATGCAGTATATATTCATGCAGCTGGAAACCCGTTTAACAGCAGAGACAAGGATATTATGAAAAGAAAAGTGCAGGAGGCCGGTTTCAGATTTGAAACGTATGATACGGATGACTATTATCAGCATGGTTATCCGAACATGGTTAAGTACTTTGTGGAAACTATCGCTCCGAAAACAGTGATAGGATATCATGGACGATACCCGGAAAGGATTACGGCAGCAAATGTCTGTACTCTGGTTCCGGATTATTATAAAAAGCATTATTTGAAAAACGGAAAACTGACAGAAGCAGTGGAGGAATGATCATATGAAAGTAACAATTAAGGATCTGACAAAGAAGTTTGCCAGCAGAGACAAGACAGGCGAAATGGTAACGGCTGTCGATACTCTGAGTGCTGAGTTTGAAAGCGGAAAACTGATTGCCTTACTGGGACCAAGCGGATGCGGTAAATCAACAATGCTTAACATGCTGAGCGGCATTCTGCCTGTAACCAGCGGCAAGATATATTTTGACGATGTTGATGTTACGGATCTGTCGCCTGACAAAAGAGAAGTAGGCCTGGTCTTCCAGAACTATGCTCTTTATCCGCACATGACAGTTCTTGAGAATATCTGTTTCCCATTGAAGATAAAAAAAGTGCCTAAGGCAGAGAGAATCGAAAAAGCCGTGGAAATTGCGAAAATGGTTCATATCGAGGATTATCTGAAAAGACTTCCTAAGGAACTTTCAGGCGGACAGCAGCAGCGTGTAGCCATTGCCAGAGCTCTGGTTAAGAAACCAAAACTGCTGTTGCTGGATGAACCTTTAAGCAACCTTGACGCCAAGCTTCGCGTTGAGATGCGTGAGGAGATCAGAAGAATTCAGAGAGAAAGCGGCGTTACGACCGTGTTTGTTACGCATGACCAGGAAGAAGCAACATCCATCAGCGACTATATTCTGTTAATGAAGCTGGGTGTCATGCAGCAGTTCAGTGCTACCAGAGAGATATACAATAATCCGGGTAATCTTTTCGTTGCCGACTTCATCGGTAATCCGACCATTAACCAGATCCACGGTGTCTATACTGCCGGCGGTGTGAAAGCTGACGGCTGTGAAGAAATCATTCCATGTGCCATTAAGGCAAATGAAGGCGACAGAGTGGTATTTGCGGTCAGACCTGAAGCCGTGATTTTCGAAAATGAGAAGTGCACGGTTAACGCTACTGTTAATGACCTGTACTCCAGCGGCAAGGACTGGCTGGTAAACTTTGTCATAGGTGATACTGACCTTCGCGGCTATTGCGATGCTGATTTTAACGTCAGTGAGGGCTCAAAGATAAAAGTGGGCTTCAGGGAAAAAGGAGCATTCCTGTTCAATGAAGCAACCGGAGAGAGGTATTAGTATGACCGCCGGGGAAAAGAAGGTAAGGAAATACAAGGACAGTGATGAAAAGATAACGGCCCGTTCATTGATAACACCGTTTGTTTTCTCGCTGCCTTTCATGATAGGTCTGCTTATTTTTACGGTTTATCCGTTTATCAGAGCCGTGCTGTTAAGCTTCATGGAAGACTACCGTTTCCTGAGCGGCAAGTTCAGCGGGTACGGATTAGGCAACTACACAGCCATTTTCAATGACCCTAATTTCATAAACGCTCTTAAGAGTACAACAAAATATGTACTGATCGTTGTACCTACTTCACTGGTCATTTCCATTCTGGTAGCGGTAGGTCTTAATAACGTCAAAAAACTGCAGGGGCTGTTTCAGACAGCATACTTCCTGCCAATGGTAACAAGTGCCACAGCCGTAGGCATGATCTTCAGATGGCTGTATGACTATGATTACGGTCTGTTTAACTATTTCATCGGCTTTCTGGGCATAGACAAGATCCACTGGCTGGCTGATGTCAAGTATACGATGGCATCCATATGCATATACGGTATCTGGAGCATGCTGCCGTTTACCATAATTCTGTTACTGGCAGGATTACAGAACATTGACCCGATCTACTATACGGCAGCCAGAGCAGACGGAGCCAAAGGCAGGGATATATTTTTCAACATAACCATTCCTTTACTGGCACCGACCATTATTCTGACATCAATTGTAAATGTCATGAGTGCCTTTAAGGTTTACGATTCATTATTTGTACTGTACGGTGCCAAGCCGGGACCTGCATTTAATCTATATACGGTTATCTATTATCTGTATGACCAGTTCTGGAATAAGAACAAACTCGGTTATGCGGCTGCCAGTGCCATGATCCTGTTTGTGATCATTGCTTTGTTCACACTGCTGCAGAATCTGATAACCAGAAAAACAAATTATTATAACTAGGAGGTGACCAGAGATGAAAAAGATAAAATTCGGAACCGCTGTACGGTATACCTTACTGGCAATCGGCGGCATCATCATGATTTTCCCGTTTATCTGGATGCTGATTTCTTCACTGAAGACATGGGCAGAATGCGGCTCCATGCCTCCTACCTGGTGGCCTAAGGATCCGACATTTGAGAACTATGTCTATGCCTTTAAGACGGCACCGTTCCTGAAGTATTTCCGCAACAGCCTTATTGTTACGGTATTATGCACCTCCATAACGATGATCAATACCATCTTATGTGCCTTTACGTTCTCTCGTCTTAAATTCCCGGGCAGGGATCTGATATTCTCCATCATGGTTTCACTGATGATGATCCCTTATGAGATGCTAATAATCACCAACTACACGACGATCGTAAAGCTGAAACTGTATGATACACTGGCAGCTTTGATCATTCCTTTTACATCCAGCATTTTCTACACCTATATTCTGAGGAATTTCTTCCTGAGCATTCCGGACAGCCTGTACTATTCAGCCAGAATAGACGGTGCCAGCAACTGGCAGTATCTGTGGAATGTCATGGTTCCTATTGCCAAGCCTTCACTGGTTACGATCGGACTGCTGAATGCCCTGACATGCTGGAACAGCTTCATGTGGTCTATCCTGGTTGTCGGTTCCGTTGAAAACAGAACACTGCCTTTCGGTTTGTTCGCTTTTACCGATCAGGCCGGTGTGCGTTTTGAAAGACTGATGGCCGGCAGCTCTATTGTTGTCATACCGGTCATCATCCTGTTCCTGTTCTGCCGCAAGCAGATCGTTACAGGTGTCAGCAAGGGAGGTCTGAAGGGCTAATGAGTATTGTAAAGATAGATATACTGAATCACGCCGACTACGGTGCGGCTTTCAGGGAAGATTTTGAAGTACCTGGTATTTCCAGATTTTACACAGCCATAGAATCAGTCAGAAAGAATAATCCCGAGCATACCTTATTGCTGGATGCCGGTGATAACTTCAAGAGCTGGCTGTGGCATGAAAATGTTCAGGAGGGCATAGCCCTGCTGAAAACCGATGTTTATGAATACGGTAACCATGACTTTGACTGGGGTCAGGAAAACATAGAAGTTTCTACCCAGAGGCTGCTGGATCTCGGTGTTCCGATCGTCTGCAGCAATGTTGTAGAAAAAGCTACCGGAAATCTCGTAAAGGGAGCTAAGCCATATGTGGTTTTTGAAAAGGGCGGCATTAAATACGGCGTCCTGGGACTGATCACGGAATACACGCCTTACATGGTTACATATAAGTATTTCCTGCCGTATAAGGTCATTGATTCCGTTGAATGTGCCCGCAAATACATTCCGATGATGAGGGAAGAAGGAGCGGAAGTAATAATCGTACTGACACACTATCCGTTCTATTTCACGGAAACAGATGAATCAGGTGAACTGATCGACATACTTGATCAGATAATTGATCTGAAGCCTGACTGCATGATTGGTGGACACATACCCGGCGACTATGCCCGTGTTTATAAAGATGTCATCGTGACCAAAGGCGGCTTTGGCGGTGTCAGTCTGCCTCATGCCATTCTGTATTTTGATATGGAAACAAGAAAGGTTGTCGGTAGGGAAGGCGAAGTAATTGACGTCAAGGGCGGTGACTTTGAAAAGGATCCTGAAGTGGATAAGTTTGTTGAAAGAGTTGTCGGGCCAAAGGAATACTATTTCTCCGAAGTAATAGGTGAGGCGGTTGAAGACATTCCGAGCCGACTGGATTTTGAAAGTCCCATGGCTGACCTGATGGCAGATATCATCATGGATAAGTACCATACCGATTTCGTATATTTCAACAATACTTCCTTAGGCAGAGTTTTGCCTGCAGGTGAACTGACACGCAGCAGCGCCATGGACATAACCGGATTTAACGATCCTCTGTATCAGACCAGATATACCGGTCAGAAAATCTGGGATCTGTTTGAACTGGTCCATGACCCGGATGTTTTCGGCAATAACGGCAATATTTCCTTTGCCGGCCTGACAGTTAAGATGGATCATACCAAGCCAAAGGGCAGCAAGGTGGTATACATCAGGGAACCGGATGGCAAGGACATCGATTTGAACAAGGAGTACACTGTTACTTCAAGTGAATACATGAGTTCAGGCGGAAACGGAACCAGGGCAATAGCTCAGTCTGTTGAATGGCAGGAAACCGGGGACAGAATGTTTGATATCATCAGCGAATACATAATCAAATACAGGCAGCTAAAGTGTCCTGAACTGGGAAGATATATCTTTATCGGTAAACCGGAAAACGATAACAGCCCATGGTAATAAAGTTTGACATCCTGAATCACGCAGATTTCTGCGGTGAATTCAGAGGCGATAAATACATTCCCGGCTTAAGGAAGTTCTACCGGGCAATAGAAAGCATCAGAAAAAACAATCCTGACAGAACTCTTCTGCTGGATGCAGGCGATGAGATCAATCGTCTTCTTTGGCATGGCAGAGATGTTCTTGACGGCATGGAACTGATTGGTACAGATGCCTGGACCCTGGGCAATCATGAATTTGACAGAGGACGCGAAGAGCTTGAGGAAAACATAAGATATATCCACGAAAGAATACCGGTACTCTGTGCCAACATTACATATAAGGGTACAGACAGGCTTATTGAGAATGTTCTGCCTTATGTGATCATTGAAAAGGCAGGTGTTAAGATCGCTGTTATCGGAGTAACGACCGAGTATACCGAAAAAATGGTGACATATCCTTATTTTGAACCTTACGAAGTAAAATCTGCTGCACAGGCAATAGGAAAATATACGGCAGAGGTAAGAAGTCAGGGTGCTGAAATAGTTGTCATACTGGCTCATATCGGGGCTTACAGCACTGATGGAGTTTACAGCGGCGAACTGTTTGATTTGCTTGAGAAATTAAAAGATCTGGACATTGATCTTCTGATTGGAGGACATCAGCCCGGAGATATCTACTGGAAAACCGATGGCATAATGGTTAACAAGGGAGGCTTCAGCGGCAAGTCCCTTATCCATACTGAAATCAGTTTTGATACGGAAAGCCGCAGGGTGATACGTACGGAAGGCAGTGTCATATATCCGCTGGAAGAAAAATACGATATACCTGACAGCAGAATTGATGAATTTACGGATAAGGTCCTGGCACCGTTTGAAATGTATTTCAGTGAAGCTTTTGCGATGGCGACTGAAGATGTCAACATGAGCTATGGAGAAGAAAGTGCCATGGGAAATCTTTTTGCGGATGCGGTAAGATGGCAGGCTGGAACTGATTTCAGCTATTTCAATACTACCAGCTGCGGTCCGCGCATTCCTGAAGGTCCAGTTACCCGTTACAGTATTAAGCAGGCCATTTACTTTGATGAGCACATTCATACCACGCAGTATACGGGCAAAGATATCAGAGATCTTTTCGAGGAAGTACATGATCCTGAAAAGTATTCCAAGAACTTCAATCTCTATTTTTCCGGTCTGAAGGTAACAATTGATCATGATCAGCCTTACGGTCATAAAGTCGTGTCTATAAAACATCCTGACGGACATGAAGTTGCGGATGATGAGGTGCTGACCGTCGCTACCAGTGCCTATATGGCTTCCGGCGGTAACGATACCAGAAACATTGCCCGCAGACATCCGTGGAAGGAAGAAGAATGTCTGATTCATGATGCCATCAGGTACTATCTGACAGAAATAAAAACAGTTGATAACTCAATAGATCATCGTTACGTTTTCCTGGGACGAAACGAACATTATGACGAACACTGAACAGTAATACCGGTGTTCATTTGAAAGCGTTTTCTCTGTTGCGAAAAAAATTTCGAAAATTAAAGCATTTTGCTATTGCAATATTGATATCATGCTATATAATTGATTTCAGTTAGAAGCAAAAGATAACAATTATAAATCACTACAGGAGGCGATTTTAATGAGCGTAAAAACTATTGACGTTGCTTATGACTATCTGAAAGTATTGAATCACAGCATTTCGTTTAAGGAACTCTGGCAGGTTGTAGTCGATCAGATGGGTTATGATGAAAACAAGGCCAGAAAGAAAATCTCACAGTTCTATACAGACCTGTCACTGGACTCCCGCTTTACACCGCTGGAAAATAATGTCTGGGATCTCAAGAGCAATCACAAACTGTCAGAAGTTATGTTTGACACTTCATCACTGCTTGATGAAAGCGATGATGAAGATGAACCTGAAATCGAAGATTACGACGACGTAAGTCTGGAAGATGACGAAAAAAGAGTCGATTTGGATTCATTAGAATAATTAAGGTAGGCGTAAGCGCTTACCTTTATTTTTTATATAAAAAAGTGAATTTTTTGAAAAGTAAAGCCTTGAAAAAAGGTTTTTTCTATTATATATTTGGATTATATTTTTTCAGTTTTGAGGGGAGGGACTGTGATATGGATGCTTTAAAACAGCGCATTCAGAAAGACGGCAAGATCCTGAGCGGGGACATCTTAAAAGTCGACAGTTTTCTTAACCACCAGATCGATGTAGCTTTTTTAAACGACATCGGTGCGGCCTTCAAGGAAAGATTCAAGGATTGTGAAGTAACAAAAATACTGACCATCGAAGCCTCTGGCATCGCTGTCGGTTACGCGACTTCACAATTTTTTAATAACTGCCCGATCGTATTTGCCAAGAAGGGTTCTGCCAGCAATATGAGTGAGGATGCCTACCACGCACCGCTGCACTCATATACCAGAGGTGCAGACTTCGTCATTTCAGTATCAAAGAAATATCTGTCTAAGGACGATAAGATCCTGATCGTTGATGACTTCCTGGCAAACGGTGAAGCCTTAAAGGCTTTACTGTCAGTTGTCCGCCAGGCTGGCTGCCAGCTGGTAGGCTGCGGTATTGTTATCGAAAAGGCTTATCAGCCAGGCGGTGACATTATCCGCTCACAGGGCGTACGCGTAGAATCTCTGGCCCGCATTGCGGCCATGAGTGTCGAAGACGGAATTGAATTCTGCTAGAAAACAGGACTCAATTCTGATTTTATTTTTAAGGTAATTAAGGGCATTGCCTTTTAATTATAGTAAGAGAAGAGGGAGGAAATCTTATGAAAAAAATTATTTCTCTGTTACTGGCTGCCTTAATGGTAGTAGGTGTACTGACTGGCTGTACTCCAAAGGAACCTGATGCTCCTGTAGAAGAAAAGCTGAAAATCGGTGTCATCTTAGTCGGTGACGAAAATGAAGGCTATACCTTCGCGCACATGGAAGGTATCAGAGCTGCCATGAAGGCAAACGGCTTAACTGATGACCAGGTTATCTGGAAATACACCATCGGTGAAACTCAGGCATGCTATGACGCAGCTGTAGACCTGGTTGAACAGGGATGCAAGGCTGTATTCTCTAACAGCTATGGTCACCAGCAGTTCATGCAGCAGGCTGCAAGCGAATATCCTGATGTTAAGTTCGTAGCAGCTACAGGCGATACTGCCGCTCTCAGCGGACTTGACAATTTCTCAAACGCCTTTACCAACGTTTATGAGTCACGTTATGTTTCAGGTATCGTTGCCGGTATGAAGCTTGCTGAACTGGAAGCAGCTGGAATGATCCCTGCTGAAAGCTATAAGGACGGCAAGGTTCTGATCGGATATGTCGGTGCATTCCCATATGCTGAAGTTGTTTCCGGCTTTACCGCATTCTTCTTAGGTGTTAAGTCTGTATTCCCAGCAGTAACCATGGAAGTTATCTACACTAACTCATGGTTTGACCTTACTGCAGAAGGCGAAACAGCCAACACATTAATGGCAGACCACTGTGTCATCATCGGTCAGCATGCTGACTCAACAGGTGCTCCTGCTGCAGTTGAAGCTGCATTAGCCAAGGGAACTGTTGCTTACTCTGTAGGTTACAACGTTGACATGTTATCAGTTGCTCCTCATGCAGCCTTAACAAGTGCAACCAATAACTGGGGTGTTTACTACACTTATGCATTCGGTCAGGTAGTAAAAGGCGAAAAGATCGCTACTGACTGGGCAGAAGGTTACAAGACAGGTGCTGTTGCCATTACTGAATTAGGCTCAAGCTGTGCTAACGGTACTCAGGAAGCTGTTGACAAGGCAATCACTGCCATCAAGGCCGGTACGTTACATGTATTTGATACTTCAACATGGACTGTAAACGGTGAACACCTGAGCGAACTGAAGATCGACCTGACTGGTGACTTCGATACAGATGATCCTGAAGACAAGAACGCTATCTTTGACGGATACTTCCATGAATCAGAATTCAGAAGTGCTCCATCATTCAGTATCTATGTAGACGGTATCTTCGAAAAGTAAAAACCACGTAATTATTTAAAGCAATTATTAAAAACATAAGGTGAGGAAGGTTTCTTCCTCACCTTTGGAAAGGTTTGATGAAATGGATAACAATTGTGCAATTCAATTAAAGAACATCACCAAATCATTTGGCGCCGTAAAAGCTAATGAGAACGTCTCCTTTGATATCAGGAAACATGAGATCCTGGCTCTGTTAGGAGAAAACGGCAGCGGCAAGACCACTGTCATGAACATGCTGGCGGGAATTTACTACCCTGACGAAGGGGAGATTTTTGTTGATGGAAAACAGGTTTCCATCAAGGACCCTAAGGATGCCTTTGATCTGGGCATCGGCATGATCCATCAGCACTATAAGCTTATTGATGTCTTTACCGCGCTGGAAAACATTGTTCTGGGCCTGGACCCGAAGGAAAACAACGACCTGGTGACGGCCCGTAACAGAGTCAATGATATCTGCAGCCGCTATGGCTTTGATATCAATCTGGATATGAAGGTTTATGACATGAACGTATCTCAGAAGCAGACTCTGGAAATCATAAAGGTATTATACAGAGGGGCAGACATTCTGATTCTTGACGAACCTACTGCCGTACTTACTCCTCAGGAAACTGAGAGACTTTTCAATATCTTAAGGAACATGCGCAATGACGGTAAATCTGTCGTCATTATTACTCATAAATTAAACGAAGTGCTGGAGATCTCAGACAGGGTAACCATTCTGAGAAAAGGCCATTACATCGGTACGGTCAATACTTCCGAGACCAACGAAAAGGAACTGACGGAAATGATGGTCGGTGAAAAGATCACTCTCGACATCAACCGTGACTTTATCGAAGAAAAGCATAAGCGTCTGGAAATAAAGAGTCTTACCGTAATCAATTCTGAAAACAAGAAGGTCGTCGATGACGTCACCTTTGACCTCTACAGCGGCGAAATACTCGGCATAGCAGGTATTTCAGGTTCAGGTCAGAAAGAGCTCCTGGAGGCCATCATGGGCTTGCAGAAGTGTGAAGAAGGATCTTCAGTCGTATATTATTCCACCGCTCATGGCGTACATGAACTGGTAGGCTTAAGTACCAGGGAAATCATCAGTTTCGGTCTGCATCTGGCCTTTGTACCGGAAGACCGTCTGGGCATGGGTCTGGTAGGAAACATGGGCATGACGGATAACGTCATGCTGAAGAGATACAGAAAGGGAGCCGGTCCTTTCCTGCATCATGCTCAGCCATTACGGATGGCTACCAAAATCAGGGAAGAACTTGAAGTTGATACTCCTAGTCTGGATTATCCGGTCAGAAGACTTTCCGGCGGTAACGTACAGAAGGTTCTGGTCGGACGTGAAATCAACAACAAGCCTACAGTCCTGATGACGGCATATGCAGTCAGAGGACTCGATATCAATACATCGTATGCCATTTACAATCTGCTTAACGAGCAGAAGAAGCGCGGCGTAGCAGTTGTCTATGTCGGCGAAGACCTGGACGTCTTACTGGCATTAAGCGACAGGATCCTGGTTTTATGCAACGGTAAGGTCAACGGCATTCTGGACGGCCGCAGTGCCAATAAGGAAGAAGTCGGTCTGTTAATGACAAATCTGAAAGGAGGAGAGTAGCATGGCAAACAAGCAGCCTCTTATCAGAATCAGAAAAAAGGAAGACCGTTCCTTCCTGGAAAAAATACTGATCAAGGTCATTTTCATTTTATTGGCGCTGGTAATCTCGGCTTTGTTCATCAATTCCGTTACCAAGCTTAATCCGCTCAGTGTTTATGCCTCAATGTTCAAGGGTGCTTTCAGCACACCGAGAAGAATCTGGATAACCGTCAGAGATACGTGCCTGCTATTAAGCATCGCCGTAGGTCTGACTCCTGCTTTCCGCATGAAGTTCTGGAATACCGGTGCTGAAGGTCAGATGCTGATTGGCGGCTTAATGTCAGCAGCCATGATGATCTATCTGGGAGACAAGCTTCCTTCAGCTTTACTGTTAGTGCTGATGTTTATCTTCAGTGCTTTCGCCGGAGCTTTATGGGGCTTGCTGCCGGCATATTTCAAAGCCAAGTACAATACCAATGAAACGCTGTTCACCCTGATGATGAACTATGTTGGCATTCAGCTGGTTGAATTCTTCGTTGACGTCTGGGATAAGAAACAGTCCCATAGTGTCGGCATCATTAACGGTACTTCTCATTCAGGCTGGTTCCCTACCATTTTCGGTCAGCAGTATATGCTGAACGTTCTGATCGTAGTGGTCATAACCATTGCCGTATTTGTCTACCTGCGTTATACCAAGCATGGTTATGAAGTAGCGGTAACAGGCGAAAGCGAAAGCACCGCCCGTTATTCAGGCATCAATGTTCCTAAGGTCATAGTCAGAACCATGCTGCTGTCAGGCGCCTTATGCGGTCTGGCAGGCTTTACGGAAGTAGCAGGCATATCTCATACCATTTCCGTTGAAACATCAGGCGGCAGAGGCTTCACGGCCATTATCGTAGCCTGGCTGGCTAAACTTAATCCGCTGGTCATGGTTATCTATTCATTCCTGATAGTTTTCCTGAATAAGGGAGCCGTTCAGATCGCCAGTGACTTCAACCTGAACGAATATGCGTCAAATATCATTGCCGGTATTCTGCTTTTCTGCATTCTGGCAAGTGAATTCTTTACAACTTATGAGATAGTATTCAGACATAAGGAGGAACAGTAATATGACAGGTCAGTCTTTAATCGCTTGGATCAATGCCGCTGTTACCTTCGGTACAGTTATCATGTTCGGCTGCATCGGTGAAACTCTTAATGAAAAAGCCGGCGGTCTTAACCTGGGTACTCCGGGCATCATGATGCTGGGAGGCATTGCCTCATTAGCCGGTGCTTTCTTCTATGAAAGTGCAGCTGCCAATCCGAATCCTTTCTTATGTGTGATCATATCACTTATATGCTGCATTATTGCCAGCGGCCTGGCAGGTCTGCTGTACGGTTTCCTGACCATTACGTTAAGAGCCAATCAGAACGTTACCGGTCTGACGCTTACAATGTTCGGAACAGGCGTTGCCAATTTCTTTGGCGGTTCTCTGATCAAGCTGTCAGGCGGTGTCGGACAGATCAATGTCGCAGCTACTTCAAAGGCCTTCAAGACCATGCTGCCAGTTGTTTCATCAAAACTCGGAATCGTATCACAGCTGCTGTTCCATTATGGATGGCTTACGTATGTAGTACTGATCGTTGCCTTCCTGATGCAGTATTTCTTCAATAAGACCAGAACAGGTCTGAACTTAAGAGCTGTCGGTGAAAACCCGGCTACAGCTGACGCTGCCGGTATCGATGTTACCAGATACAAATACATAGCCAGCTGCGTTGGTGCAGCCATTGCCGGTATCGGCGGTCTGTATTATGTAATGGACTATGTCAAGGGCACCTGGGCCAATGACAGCGGTATTGAGGCTCTGGGCTGGCTGGCAGTCGCGCTGGTAATATTCACCAGCTGGAAGCCTAAAAACGCCACCTGGGGAGCCTACCTGTTCGGTTTCTGTTACTGGATCTTCCTGTATGTACCGTCAGGCATCAGTAAATTCCTGATGCAGCTGTTCAAGGTAACAAAATCAACATATCTGCAGAACCTGTACAAGATGATCCCTTATCTGGTAACGATCATAGTATTAATAGTAGTCAGTTCACGCAAGAGAAGGGAAAACCAGGCTCCGGCTTCATTAGGTGTTTCATACTTCCGTGAAGAAAGATAAAAAAACAAGCTTCGATTTGATATCGAAGCTTTTATTTTCTTAATGATTCCAGACAGTTTGGAAAATCGAAATAGGTGTCGGGATACGGCTCATCCTTCAGAACGAAATGCCACCATTCGCATTCATAAGGTTCAAAACCATGTCTGATCATGACATTCCTGAGCAGCATTCGGTTTTCATACTGATCTTCTGTAATGCCCTTATAGTCAGGATGGGACTCAACGCTGAAGTAGTCAAATGGTGAACCCATGTCAACTTCCTTGCCGGTCTTCATGTCGAGTAAGGTCAGGTCAATGGCACTGCCGCGGCTGTGCGATGACTTCTTGGCAATATATCCTCTGGAGAACAGTTCCCGTTTTGGCAGGTCAGGATAGAAGAAAGGCTTCATGCGCAGGTCCTGATCTTCTATGCCCCAGAGTACGAAATGCTTTACAGCTCGGGCCGGGCGGTAGGCATCAAATATCTTGAGCATATAGCCCATGACAAAGAGATCGTTGCTGGCGGCCTTGAGGGCTCGGGCTGCTTCCAGAGTTACCAGAGCAACCGGTTCTTCATAACCGTCAACACGTTCACCAATGAAGTTATAGCTTGAATGATAGCGGATCTCCTGGATGGCATGAGGAACATAGTCAGCCAGTACTACAAATCCTGATGAATAATAAATGCTTTTAGGAGTTTTCATATATTCATTATATACTCAATAAAAACTGTTTTGATGAAAAAAAGGTCAAATGCCGTGATATACAAACAGCATTCTGTCCTTTTTGTTTATGTCCTTAAGTACTTCATAGCGGTCATTCGGGAAATACTTTTCAACTTCTTTTACAATGGCATCCTTTTCATCGTAGCCTATCTCAAAGGCCAGGAAGCTTTTTTCCTTAATGACTTTATGAGCATCCGCAAAGATCTTACGGTAGAAATACAGTCCGTCATCACCGCCGAATAAGGCAACATGAGGTTCGTACTGATCAACGCTCTTCTGAATTTCCTGTTCTCTTGGAATGTATGGAGGATTGGAAACCAGAATATCAAGTTTTATGTTTCTGTCAATCAGCGGCTGCAGCATGTCTCCCTGATAGAAGGTAATATCAACATCGTTGTCTACGGCATTCTGCTGCGCTACCTGAAGGGCAGTGTCGGATATGTCGGTTGCGTACATGTGGAATTTTGGCTCTTCCTTTTTTAATGCCAGAGCAATGGCTCCGGAACCTGTTCCCACATCCACGATTTCAACCGTGTCCCTGTCCGCAAAGAAGTAATCACTGTCAGCCAGTACGTTGGCTACCAGTTCTTCGGTTTCATAACGAGGGATCAGAACATCTTCGTTTACTCTGATTTTATAACCGTAGAACCACTGGAATCCCAGAATATACTGGAGAGGCTCATTCTGTAAAAGACGGCTGACACCGTCTTTGAATTCTGAATAGAGATTTTCAGGCATTTCCTGATCATAGTTAAGATAGAGATCATTGTGACTCATGTTGCAGAGTTCAAGCATGAGGATCTGGACGGCTTCATCGGAAATATCAGTATCCTTTAACTGATGATAGGTGTCCCATAAGACATCGTGGTAGCTTGGCATTACTGTTCTCCGGCAATCTTGGCTTTCTGGTCAGCGTCGAGCAGGGCAGCAATGATGTCATCCATCTTGCCTTCCATGACGCGGTCAAGCTGCTGAATGGTGAAGCCGATTCTGTGGTCAGTGACACGGTTCTGCGGATAGTTGTATGTTCTGATTTTTTCGGAACGGTCACCGGTACCGATCTTGCTTCTTCTTTCAGCGCCTTTTTCTGCTTCAGCTTTCTGCTGATAATAGTCGTACACACGGGCTGTGATGATTCTCATGGCCTGTTCACGGTTCTGGATCTGGCTGCGGCCGTCCTGGCAGTTTACGGAAATGCCGGTAGGCTTATGCGTAATTCTGACAGCGGAGTCAGTCTTGTTGATGTGCTGTCCGCCGGCACCAGAAGCTCTGTGAGTTTCGATTTCCAGATCGGCAGGATCGATCTCAATGGCAGTGTCATCGACATCAGGCAGTACCAGTACGGTAGCTGTTGAAGTGTGAACACGTCCGGCTGATTCAGTCTTCGGAACACGCTGAACACGGTGAGCACCGGATTCAAACTTCATTTCCTTATAGACTTCATTGCCTTTCATTAAGAAGCTGATCTGTGAGAAGCCGCCGGCTTCACTTTCTTCAGCGTCGTATAATTCTATCTTCCAGCCCTTGGTTTCAGCATAACGGGTATACATTCTGTACAGGTCACCCGCAAAGATGTTTCCTTCATCACCGCCGGCTGCTCCACGGATCTCGAAAATGGCATTGCAGTCATCGTTAGGATCTTTTGGAATCAGCAGAACTTCAAGATGGTCAACCAGCTGCTGCTGTCTTTCCTGGAGTTCTTCCAGTTCCATTTCAGCCATCTCTCTTAAATCAGGATCATGAAGGAGCTGTTTATCGTCTTCGATGTGTTTCATGACACCGACGAGTTCTCTGTAGGCATTGACCGGAGCCTGCAGACCTGACTGTTCCTTGCTCAGTCTGGCATATTCACGGTTATCGGAAAAAGATCCGTTGATAAGCAGATCGTTTATTTCTTCATAGCGTTTTTCCATGTTTTCTAATCTTGCAAGCATCTTATCCATAATTCAATTCTCCTGTACTCTAAAATTATACACAAAAAGATAGAAGTCGCAAACTGCGAAATGTTATTATAATATATTATTAAGGAAACAGCGAGGAAAAGTACATGGCAAAGAAAATTATCCGGATATTTGCGTTATTGATTGCAGTAGTATATGGATCCGGTGTTGTATATTCACAGAGGAGATTTCTTCCTAACACATATGTTGACGGGATCCGACTTGACGGCAATGGCTATGAAAAGCATGCTACTGTCAAAGCTGCGGCTCCGGTTATCAGTATCGTGGAAAAAGATAAGGAAACCGGTGAAAACATTACCGAGACAATAGATCTGGCTAAAGATGCCAACTATGATGCCACATACAGTGTAAAGGATCTGCTTAACGCTCAGAACAAGCCTTTATGGTTCATGTCCTTTTTCCAGGACAGCAACCTCACCGGGATCCGGAAAGACTGTTTCTATAACAAGAACAGGCTTCTGGAGAAAATAGGAGAACTGTACTGTTTGAATGAAGAGAATATCATCGCTCCGACTGATGCACGCATTATCAGTGCTGAAGGTGATCTTTCAATCGAAAAGGAAAATGACGGCTGCCAGATCAGCAGGGAAACCGTTGAAAACGAGATCATAGACATGGTAGCCAGAACTCTTAAGGGTGAAATTCCTGAAGAAATCAACCTGACAGACAAATATGACATGGCTGAAATCAGGGAAGACAATCCTGAACTGCTGGCTAAGCTTGATGAACTTAAAGGCATAGTTGATAAGTCTGTTACCGTAAAAGTTTCAGACAGCAGCAGTGAAACACTGGATAAAACCAGAATTCTTGGCCTGCTGGATGTAACAGATAATGAACTGAAGATCAACGGTGCCAAGGTTGATGAATTGGTCGAAAGCATCTACAAGAGCAGTTATGTTTCAAGTTATGAATACATTGACAAGGCTAAGCTGAAGGACAAATTGAATGGAGCATTGTTAAACAAAGAGAGCAGTACGATCAGCGTTGACTGGATCAAAACTTCTCCGCCTGTATACACGAATACAAGCAATAACTGGCGCAATAACAGCGTTGAAGTTTGCATCAGCAAGCAGACTCTGTACTACTATGAAGACGGTGAACTGTTATGGACCTCTCCGGTTGTTACCGCAGCCCCGGGTATTACACCTCTTGGACATTTTACAGTAACGAAAATAGATGGTTCATCATGGCTTACGGGACCTACATGGAACGAACATGTTGACTACTGGATCGGTTTTGACCCTACAGGTGTTCATAAGGGTTTCCATGATGCTTCATGGAGAAGTGAATTCGGCGGTGACATCTATCTGACCGACCCGTCACACGGATGTGTTAACATGCCGACAAACATGGTTGCCAAACTGCATTCGCTGGTGCATATCGGCACACCGGTTTACATCTACAATTAAGATAAATGGGTATATATGAATACCCATTTTTTCTTGTGAAAGGGACGTTCCTGAGGGTGAGTTTTACTTTTTGCATATTTGTTATATAATCAAGTTAATCAGGAGGAAAACCAGATGAGTGAATCAAAAGGACAGAAAAAGGTCACTTTAGGAATGATTTTATTATGTCTGGGGGGATTGTTCCTGGGCGCTATTTTAGGCTTTCTGGGAACGAATATATATGCCAATAACAAGGTTCTGAGCGACCTTAAAAAAGACGGTTACGTCATTACAGACGATGCTACAGCCACCGCTGCCGACATTGTCAGCGGCAAGACGGCTTATGTCAAAGGACACATGGTTATCGGCAGCATGCATGTACTGGATACTGCTGATGCCACAGCCAGCAGCGACCGTATTCTGAAAGGCAAGACAGCCTACGTGAATGGAGAATTAATCGTAGGTACCATGGATATTCTGGACGGAAAGAAGTTTATTCCTTCCCGGCAGAATCAGTCCATTACTCTGAAAGGTTATATTCAGAACGACATCATCATACAGGGGGACAGCAACCTGAGACCTGAAAACATCAAGGAAGGAATCAGGATCTTTAATGTGACTGGCAGCTATGCCAAGCCTAAGGTTTTCACTATTACATACATTCTGGGTGAAGGCGGCATTAACAACCCATCCAATCCTGATACCTTTACCAATAAAGACGGAACCATTACATTGCTTGATCCGACCCGTGAAGGATATATCTTCCTGCATTGGGAATGTGACGGCAAGGTAAACAATACCATCCCGGCCGGTTCCACCAGTAACAAGACCTTTGTGGCCGTGTGGGAAGCCGAACCGGAACCGGAACCAGAGCCGGAACCGGGCCCAGTTACTCCTGAGGAACCTGGCGGCGGCGAGGAAGGAGGTGGCGAATAATGAGACCTCCTAAGAGACTGTTCATCAGAAAGAAGGATCTTGTCGGTGCTGAAGAAGAAAAGCCGGCAGTAGAAGAGATCCATATTCCGGCGGCCGTACAGGAAACGGAAGACGAACGGACCAAGAACATTGCCACAGTGCAGGAAGCAACTGTTACTGAAGAGCCTGTAATCATCGATGATGAACCGAAGGATGACGAGGACGAGGAATACGTCTATGTCACACCGAACTATACGCTTCATGCCATTCTGATGGTTGTGGGGTCAATACTGGTTGGTGCAGTTATAATGTTTTTCGCCAGCAACTCCATGTTCCAGGAAAGAGCCAGAGAAGCGTACCTGTCACAGGGTTACGTTCAGACCAAGAATGCCGTAGCCAGAAGCAATGACATTGCTATGGGAAAGACGGCCTATGTAAACGGTGAACTGGTAGTGGGAACCTATGTAGAAGTTGATACTTCCAAGGCCACCGCTACTGAAAATGACGTTCTCAAAGGCTATACCTGCTATGTCAACGGTGAAAAGATCACCGGCAGCATTCCTATCTATAAGCCTGAAAGCTATAATGGCGATACCAAGGACAGAATAATACCTAAGGGATACTATCTGGACGGTACGCCTATCAACATTGCCGGGGCTGCCAACCTGGTTAAGGAAAACATCAAAGAGGGTGTTTCCATCTTCGGAGTTACCGGAACCTATAACGGAGAATGACAATTAAAAACCGCTGATGCGGTTTTTATTACGGGCATATAGAATTCCTTTGAAAACATTGTATAATTGTAGTAATCGATTAAGGAAAAGAGGTGTGTGTAACATGCTTAAAATAGAACATCTGACCAAAAAATACGGTGATAAGGTCGCTGTTGAAGATCTGTCACTGGAAATCAAACCGGGGGAGGTATATGGCTTCATCGGCCATAACGGTGCCGGTAAGACTACGACACTTAAGTGCTGTGTCGGCCTGCTGGATTTCGAAGCAGGAGAAATATACGTTGACGGCATAAACATCAGAGATGACCTGATGGCCTGCAAGAAAAAGATTGCCTATATTCCTGACAATCCGATCCTTTTCGAATATCTGTCCGGAATCAAATATCTGAACTTTGTGGCTGACATCTATCAGATCAGCAAGAAGGAAAGAGAAGAGAAGATCAGATTCTACGCTGATCAGTTTGACATTACTTCTGATCTGGCTCAGCCTTTATCAGCCTATTCACACGGCATGAAGCAGAAAATAGCCATCATTGCGGCTCTTATTCACAATCCTAAGCTGATCATCCTGGATGAACCGTTTGTCGGACTGGACCCTATCGCAGCTTTCAAGTTCAAGGAACTGATGCGCGAGGTATGCAATAACGGCGGTGCCGTATTCTTCTCAACTCACGTTCTGGATGTTGCTGAAAAACTCTGCGACAAGATCGCCATCATCAAGAACGGCCGTCTGATCAGAACCGGTACGATAGAAGAGGTTAAGGGTGATGCTTCTCTGGAAGAAACCTTCCTGGAACTGGAAAGGGATGCCAATGTATAAGATCCTTTTCAAGACAGACATCAGAGCCATTCTGCCCCGTCAGAGAAAGAAATCAAAAATACCGGGCTGGCTCTCATATGTAGCCATACTGGCTTTCATCGCTGTTTCCTTCTATATGATGTATCAGGAAATGGCTGTTTACATGCATCAGTACAGACTGGGTGACATGTATTTTACCTCGGTAGGATCAATGGCTTTTGCCATGCTGTTTTTCACTGACATCACACTGGTACAGAATCAGCTGTTTGAATCAAAATACAATGACGTTCTGCTGTCAATGCCGATAACGGCAACTGATATGATGATCAGCAGAATGCTGGTAATACTCTGTTACAACTATATGATGGAAATGGCTCTGGGTCTTCCGGGTCTGGTGGCCTGGTTTGTAACTGCAGGCTTTTCGCTGAGTATACTGATCAGATTTTTACTCATAATGCTGATATGGCCATTGCTGGCAATGAGCATGGGCGTGCTTTTCGGTTATGTGCTGATGCGCATCAGTGCCAAAAGCCGTCATAAGAATCTGACCAAGATGGTGCTGTTTATCGGTTTCATGATCGTGTACTATTTCTTCATTTTCATGGATCACAGCAAGATCGAGGAATTCTTCATCGACAGCGGCATCATGTCAGTAGGGGGAACCCTGTCATTTATCAACTGGTTCGGAAGAGCCGTCTACATGGGTGATATTCTTTCCATAATCGGAATCATTGCCTTAAGCATCATCCCGTTTGTAGTAATGTTCCTGATCGTTAAGAAACACTTTTTCAAACTGATTTCCGCTTCTCAGAATGTCGCCAAGATCGAATACAGGGAAAAGGAACTGAAGACTCATTCAGTTATGGTTACTCTGCTGGAAAGAGAGTTAAGACATCTGGGCAGCAGTTTCATCTATCTGTCCAATACGACATTTGCCGTTATTCTGGGCTATATTGGCGCTTTGGGACTGCTTATAGCCTGGAACAGTATTTTCGGTGAACTTCTTCCAATCATAGGAAATGAGATAGCTGCGGTAATGGCTCTGGTAGTAGCACTGTTTTTCATAAGTACCTATATGCTGTCAGCCAGCTCGATCTCCATTGAAGGCCGTACGATCGAAGCTATCAAAACGTTCCCTCTGGAAACACATGATATTCTTAACAGTAAGCTGCTGTTCCATTACCTGTTAATGGCACCGGCTGCTCTGCTGTTTTCCATCGCGGTTGTCTTAAGAGGCAGACCGGGACCATTGCTTTCAATTTCAGTATTCCTGCTGCCACAGCTGTTTCTGCGGTTTACGGACTGCCTGGGCTTATGGCTCAATCTGAGACATAACCGTCTGGACTGGGCTACGGAAGCTGAAGTAGTAAAAAGAGGATGGGCTGTATTCCTGGTAATGTTCATAGGAATGGCCGTCATCTCTCTGTTCGCAGGCCTGTATCTGGGCGTAATGTACAAGTACATGTATTTTGACATCTATCTGCTGCTGTGCTGCGGCATAATGGCCATGGCTGCAATAGGTTTCTATTTGTTGGATACTACGGTTGGTGTTAAAATATTTAATAGATTGGACTAGATAGCATGACCAGAGAAGAAGTATTGGAAAAAGTAAAATATTATAAAACCCTTGGCTACAAGGTTCCGCAGGAAAAGTACATCAAGACGCCTGAACAGATTGAAGGCATCAGGGAAGCAGGCAGAGTTAATACTCTTGTCCTTGATTACGTTGCAGAAAGGATCAGAGCCGGTATATCCACTCAGGATATCGATGACTGGGTAACGGAAGTTACCGCTGCCAATAACGGCATCTGTGCTCCTTATAAATATGAAGGTTATCCTAAGCATGTCTGCGTATCGATCAATGATGTGGTATGCCATGGCATTCCAAGCAAGAAAAGGATCCTAAAAGAAGGGGATATCGTCAATGTTGACTGTACAACCATCGTCAACGGCTACTATGGCGATGCCAGCCGCATGTTTGTCATAGGACAGACTGATCCGGAAAATGAAAGACTGATCAGAGTTGCCAAACAGTGTCTGGAACTGGGACTGGAAGCTGTAAAACCATGGGGTTTCCTGGGTGATGTAGGATATGTCATTGAACAGCACGCTTCACGTAACGGTTTCAAGGTCGTAAGAGATTTCGGCGGACACGGCTGCGGTATTGAGTTCCATGAAGACCCGTTTGTCTTCCATTACGGTAAGAAGGGAACAGGATGCCTGATCGTTCCGGGAATGACCTTTACGATCGAACCGATGATCAACATGAAGAAATCAGGTGTCAGAATCAGTGCCCTGGATGGCTGGACAGCCTATACCAAGGACGGTCTTCCTAGTGCCCAGTGGGAATATACCATTGCCGTATTTGACGATCATACTGAAATATTATCGAGATAGCATTCATTTCATTGAAATGGATGTTTTTCTTTGGGTTGGTGTATAATTAGTGAAAAAGACGGGAGAATAGATCATGAATAAGGAATTGTTATATAAGTTTCTGAATACGGTATCCGTAAGCGGCAATGAGGATGCCAACCAGGAAAATGTACTGGAATATACAAAGGCTTTTGCGGACAGACAGATCGTTGATGCCGTAGGCAATGTCATCAGTGTCATCAATGAAGAAGCTGAATGCAGAATACTGTTGATGGGACATATAGATGAAATAGGTTTCCGAGTAACCAGTGTTGACTCTGACGGTTTTGTGCATGTTCAGAAAGCCGGAGGAGTAAGGGCTAAACTGTACATCGGTGCTCCAATGCAGATCATCCATGAGGAAACCGTTGACGGCAGGACAGTCAGAACCAAAGTTAACGGTGTCGGCTGTACCAGCAGCGACATGCTGAAAAAGAGCGATTTCTCTGATTCTGATCTGATCATTGATATCGGAGCCAAGAATAAGGAAGAAGCCCTTAAACATGTAAGTGTAGGCGACTGTGTCTGTTCTGATACGGAAGTAAGAGACCTGCTGGATGATAACTTTACCTGCCGTGCCCTTGATGACAAGACCGGAGCCTTTGTCATTATTGAAGCTGCGAAACTGGCTAAGGAAAAGGGAGCCGTTAACGGCATTTATGCCAATACGGTGGTAGGTGAGGAGACTTCAGGCCGCGGTGCCTATTTTGCCGGTGCCAGTGTCAGACCGACATGCGCCATCGCTGTTGATGTAACCTGGGCATCAGACTGTCCGGGTACCAGTGCCAATGATACCGGTGAAGTTAAGCTGGGCAGGGGACCGGTATTATGTCTCAGCGGCATGACCAACAAGAAAATGAATGCCTTACTTAAGGAAATTGCGGCTGAAAAGAACATTCCGCTGCAGTATGAAGTGGCCGGCGGAGAGACTTACACAGACGGTGATACGGTCCTGTCTACAGGCAGCGGCGTTCCGGTTGCCCTGGTATCTGTACCATTAAGACACATGCACAGTTCAGTTGAGGTAGGTAACTACAGAGATCTGGAACAGTGCATTGAACTGATCAGTGAGTTCATCCTGAGAATGAAACCTGATTTCGATTTCAGACCATTTAAATAAGCACATAAAAGAGCCTTTCACAAGGCTCTTGTTTTTTTTATGGAATATCAGAATTCCTTCTTATTCATGATGGAAACTGATATAAAGTACAGACAGCAGATAAACGCTATGGCAATTCCGGCAGCAACAGTACCGACCAGAGCAGGGTTTACTGAGGAAAGCAGCCTGGCAACCGTCGCCAGCAAGGTGCCGTCAGCGGTAGGAATCTTTCCCACCAGTATGATCACTACAGCGATAACGCCATAGAATAACATCATTACCAGTCTTCCTTTTTCAGCTCCGTACTTCAGCTGAATAGGTATCAGACAGCAGATCATCAAAGCTGTTGCCGCATATACGCCGGTCACGTAGGACAATAGGCCTGATAAAGGGACCGGGTCGCCTTTGAGCATGGCTGTTACACAGACCAGAGTGATACCGAAGACGACTCCGATGGCTTCCATCAGCAGGCAGAACAGGAATTTGGACCTGACATAGGTCTTACTGTCAACCGGCAAGCTCATCAGAAATGGGAATCCATTGTCAAATTCGTCATAGCTTATCGTTGATATACTGATGATACCCATCAACATGGCGATATAGCCGACCATGAATTCACTGTCTATGACGAAGCACATGCCGATACAGCACACCAGATAGATCAGCAGATATTTCTGGTTCTGGAAGGTAATGTGGAAATCCTTAATTAGCAATCCTTTCATTATCTTTCTCCTTTCGTCATCATCAGTATCAGGTCATCTATGCTGCCTTTTTCAATCACGATGCCAGGATAGTTTTCCCGGTAATACTGTTTTTCATCAGTGAAGCAGCTGTAGCCGAAGCTTTCCTTTCTGGTACTGAGAATATGGCTTTTATCAAGCCTGTCATACAGCTCAGCGTCAACTTTCAGCAGTCCGTATTTTTCCAGAATGTTGTCAGTGTCTTCATGAATTATCATTCTGCCGTCATGAATCAGGTAGATGTCATCGCACAGGCCTTCCAGGTCGGAAGATATGTGGGATGTGATCAGAATGGAACATTCATCGTTTTTAACCAGGTAGTCTCTGAGCATGTCCAGGATCTCATTTCTGGCTTCGATATCCAGACCGCTGGTCGGTTCATCCATTATCAGCAGTCTTGCATTATGCGTAATGGCGGTAATGACGCGCAGCTTGGCCTTCATGCCGGTCGAGAATTCCTTTATCTTCTTGTTAAGAGGCAGGTTAAGGATCTGACACAGATGACGGAACTGCTGCTCATCGAAACGGTGATACATGTTCTTAAGAATACTTATGACGCTTTCAACGGTCAGATAACCGCTGAAACCGGAATCGGAAAGAGCAACTCCGATATCTTCCTTATCAGCGGCTGTGATTGCGGCAATATCCTTGCCGAATATTTCCAGGGTACCGCTGTCTTTTTTTACCAATCCTAGGATGGATTTTATTGTGGTGCTTTTACCGGCACCGTTTTTTCCTACCAGACCACTCACTTTTCCTTCGGGAAGATCGAAAGAAAGCTGAAGAGTGAAGTTGGAGTAGTGTTTAGTAAGATTTTCAATGTGAATCATCATAATCCTCCAGTATAATATCAACTATTCCCTTTATTTCTTCTCTGCTTAACCCTGCGGTAACAGCCTTGTTGATGACATTTGAAAATTCATCTTCTACGGCTTTGCGTCGTGCTTCGTAAGCCAGCCGCCTGTCAGCAGCGTTAACGAAGGTTCCTTTGCCATGAACAGTCGTGACAAAGCCTTCTGCTTCCAGAATGTCATAAGCCTTTTTAACGGTCAGAGAACTGATTTTGAGTTCGCCGGCCATGGCTCTGACAGAGGGCAGAGACTCCAGATTATTCAGCTCACCTGTAATGATCTGATTCTTGATCTGTGAGATCAGCTGTTCATAAATAGGTTCCATTGAGTTGTTGTTTATAATAATGCGCATATTTTATCAACCTCACTAACACTATATAACAGTATATAACTGTTGTCAACTGTTATATGGTGTTTATCACATAAAAAACTCTCAGAATAATCTGAGAGCTTATCAGTCAAATATACCAAACATCATGGCCAGGCCTAACAGTACCAGGCCGATGCCAATAAATTTAAACAGTTTCATCATTTTGAAGCTGCGCTTTTCCAGAGATATTATGACACTGTTCTGCGGATTGTCAGGATCCAGTCTGATCTGCACTTCCTGATTGATCCTGAATTCGCTACGGTTCCGTTGGGATACGTCAGATTCGGCTTCATACTCCTGATCTCCGAAAGTATAACGATAGATTGGGAAGTATGAATCACCGTCCTCATCGTCAGTTGTGATGTGATAATCAACGATCCTGGCTTCGGTTACATAGGTGGTTTTTTCCATTTTCCGGGTATCGCCTTTTTCCATGAAATCAGCTGCCAGGAAGAAGATAATACCCATTACCATAACCATGGCTGTACCGGCATATTCCGGTCTGTAAAACTGCAGAAAGAATACCAGGAAGATGGCAATGAAGCATACTGCAACGATCAGTATGAGTCTCACAGAATGAGATTTGCCGGAAGAATTTCTGTCTTCTTCAGTCATGGCAACTTTCAGCACTTCTCTGTCGATGTACAGATCATAATCTCTGTCGCGGACAAAGGTATTAACAGCCGTATTCCGGAAATATGGAATCTCAAAGGTTTCCTCACCGTCAGTTATCGTGAATATGGTTCGGAACTGGTCCTGTCCGACAGGCTGTACCTGTGAAACACGGCCTTTGACATGTTCACTGCATCTTTCGACTATATATCTGAATTCAGCGGCATTTCTTTTGGCAGTACCATACAGAAATGTCACAATGGCGGCCACAACGACCGCCACAATGAATAATACGAAACGCATGGTATTAATCCCGCCTGTATCCCATGGCGTCGAGGATCCTGTTGAGATCATCTACGTCGCTGTATGAGATAGTGATGGTGTTTTTGGAGATCTTTACGCGGGTCTGCAGCTGATGCTGAAGGTTTCTTTCGACATATGCCGTAGCACTGTCCTGTACGTATGGAACTACGACGCGGGCAGGTTTTTTCAGATTTCTGACCAGCTTTTCGACCTGACGTACTGACAAGCCTTCTTCAACGATTTTATCAGCCAGTTTATTAGCCTGTTCTTCATCTTCAACGGTGATCAGACATCTGGCATGTCCCATTGAGAGTTTCTCATCCTGGATCAGTTGCTGAACGTGTTCAGGCAGACGCAGAAGTCTTAAGGTGTTGGAAATGTGCTCTCTGGATTTACCGACACGCTTGCCCAATACTTCCTGAGTATAGCCGAGGTTTTCCATCAGCTGTCTGTAGGCAGCTGCCTCTTCAACCGGACTGAGGTTTTCCCTCTGGATGTTTTCCAGCAGGGAGATCTCCATCATCTGCTCATCAGTGAAATCCATGATGATGGCCGGGATGGTATCCAGTCCTGCCATCTGAGAAGCCTTTACTCTTCTTTCACCGGCGATTAGCTGATAGCCGTTAACAGTAGGACGTACCAGTATAGGAGTGAAGACACCGTGTTCCTTAATAGACCGGGTCAGCTCTTCAAGTTTCTTTTCGTCAAATACGGTTCTTGGCTGGTATGGGTTGCTGTGAACTTCAGAAAGTCTTACTGAAGTCTTGTGACCGTATTCCTCACCCATGGCCGTATTCTGGATATCATCGATGATATCGCTGAAATTAGGACCGAAAATGGCATCAAGTCCTGAACCTAATCCTGATTTTTCATCTTTTGGCATTGTGTACCTCCTTATGAGTTCTTTTCAATTACTTCCTTAGCCAGGGAAGCATAGGCTCTGGCGCCGTTGCAGCTCTTGTCGTATTCAAATATGCTCTTGCCATGTGAAGGAGCTTCAGCCAGACGTACATTGCGCGGAATGTAGCTGCGGTAAACTCTTTCCTTGAAATATTTCCTGACTTCCCGCTGAACTTCGGTTGAAAGATTGGTGCGGGAGTCAAACATTGTCAGCAGAACACCTTCGATGAACAGTTTTCTATTGTACTGCTTCTGGACGGTTCTGATCGTTGACAGCAGCTGTGTCACACCTTCCAGGGCATAGTATTCACACTGGACAGGGATGATTACGGAATCGGCAGCTGTCAGGGCATTGGCATTGAGCAGGCCCAGTGAAGGAGGGCAGTCAATGATGATGAAATCATAGTTGTTCTTGACAGTGTCGAGTTTTCTTTTCAGGAAGGTTTCCTTGCCGCTCTGCCGGGCGACCATCTGGTAATCACTGCCGGCCAGATCGATGGTTGCACCGATCAGATCCAGCGGTGGGATCGGAAGATGAATGATGCACTCCTGTGCTGTCTTGTCACCCAGTAAAAGATCATAGGCACTATGAACGATACTGTTTTTGGCATTTAAACCTCTGGTAGCGTTACCCTGAGGGTCAAAGTCTACCAGTAATACTCTTTTTTTCAGGTAAGCCAGGCCGGCGGCCAGGTTTACGCTGGTGGTCGTCTTGCCGACGCCGCCTTTCTGATTGGAAACCGCAATTATCTTGCCCATATTAATTCACATCCTTGTCTGTAATATTCTATCACAAATACATTACTTTTTAATGTTAATTGTGATGGTATAGGTGTCGTCCGTTTCGCTTTCGGTTTCTTCTACCGGCATGCCTGCATTCTTCAGACTTTTTACAGCCTGTCTTATGGTATTAATGGCTATTCTGGTAGAGACTCCGTAACACTTAACGGCATCCCGTCTTTTCTTCTTTACCGTAAAATTCTTTTCAATATACTTTTCGGTATCAAGTACCGTCATGTTCTTTTCTATGATTTTATCCAGAACCTGATTCTGCTGTTCAGAGTCGAGATTGAGCATGGCACGGCCATGTCTTTCGGTTATTTTTCTTTCATTTAAAGCCTGCTGTACTTCAGGGCTTAAACCCAGCAGTCTTAACTTGTTGGCTACGGCAGCCTGCGATTTGCCGACCTTGTCAGCCAGCTGCTGCTGTGTCATGTTATTCATTCTTAAAATCTGTTTATAGGCGTTAGCCTCTTCCACAGGGGTAAGTTCGTCTCTCTGTATGTTTTCAATAAGGGCCAGCTGTGCCATCTGCTGGTCATTGGCATCCATTATGATGCACGGTGCGGCATACCACTGCAGCATCTGCAGGGCCTTGAATCTTCTTTCACCGGCTATGATCTCGTAATAATCGGGATCGCTCTGTCTGACGACTATAGGCTGGATGACCCCATTCTGATGAATGGAAGCAGCCAGTTCGTCCAGGCTTTCCTGATCAAAGTTTACACGTGGCTGGTAGGGATTTGAACGTATCTGTGAAAGGCTTATGTATCTTACTTCTGACATTCCTTTTCTTCTTTCTATAATGGTTTTTTCTTGATCTGGGCATAGCGGCGCGGGTAACCGGCCGGAGTTTCCCTGGTCTTTTCGATATCGATGAGTATTCTTTCCTGCTCATCAGGCAGCATGATCTCCTTTACTTCCCTGACGGTACCGCCGAGCTTTTTAATGGCATTGGCAGCTTCCTTCAGTTCATCATGTCCCTGGGAGCCTTTCATGGCAATGAAATGTCCGTTTACTTCCGTTAACGGCAGACATAATTCGGATAAAATGTTGAGACGTGAAACGGCACGCGCTGTGGTATAGGTGAATTTCTTTTCCCTATATTCTTCGGCACGGCAGTTGAGTACTTCGATATCAGTGAGTTTCAGCTGGTTTATTACTTCATTGAGAAAAATGCATCTTTTACCGGTTGGTTCCATCAGGGAAACCTTCAGCTGCGGATAGACGATTTTCAGAGGGATACCCGGGAAACCGGCCCCGGAGCCGATATCGCACAGGATGTCACCGTCTTTGAAAGGAGTCTGCAGCAGCAGGGAATCGTAAAAGTGCTTGACGAAAATATCATCTCTGCCGGTAATGGCGGTAAGGTTGAACTTCTCGTTCCATTCCACCAGCAGAGAGGCATATAAATCAAACTGAGCGAGCTGCTCAGTGGTTAGCGTAATGTTGATGTTTCGTAATAAAGCTTCAAAATCCATCTTCAACCTCACAGTTAATTATAACATATTATATAGGCCTTGGCGGTAACTGAAAAGAAAAGAAAGAGGGAGTTGCTTGAGTAGTGAGAATATAAATTATAGAATACTATTTAGGAGGATTTAATATGATAAAAGCGAAACAGTCAGAATATCTGCTGCAGTGCAAGCCTCAGCTGAAGCAGCTGATCGATATTCTGAAAAACGATTTTGAATATGTTTCCGTTCTGGCTACCGACGTTACCGGAATAAGCTATTCCGTAAACCAGAAAACTACTTCTGTAAATCAGTTTTCCGATTCTGAAAGAGGCTTTGTGGTCAGAGTATATAAGAATGGCGGCTACAGTGAATACTCATTCAATAAGATCGAAGACGTTAACCGGCTGGCTGAAGAGATCAGAACTGCTCTGAATGCTCAGAGCGAAGTTCTTGACGGCATCAGAAAACTCAGAACTCCATTGCTGGAAGAAGAAGAGGTACAGCGGGAATTTGCGGGTGAAGTCAGTGAGGAATTCTATGCACCTGACAATAAAGCCATCCTTGGAAAACTTAAACGGTTATCCGATAAGGGTGCTTCCTATCCGGGTATCATAAACTGCGGAGCCAGCTACAGCATGCAGCTTGTCAGCAAGCTCTTCCTTTCTGAAAAGAAAGATATGATCCAGTCCTGGGGTGTATCCTTTACGTCATGTTTCATGCTGGGCTTCAAGGACGGTCAGACACAGTATAACCATGTAGGCGGTACCGGCTGGACCGGCAGCAGCATTATTGACGAACAGTTTGACAAACTGGATGCCTGCTATAATGATCTGATGGATATGTTTGGCGCACCGAACATTCCGCCTGGAGAATACGAAGTAATCTGTTCCCCGGAAGCTACCGGACTGATCGCTCACGAAGCTTTCGGCCACGGTGTGGAAATGGATATGTTTGTCAAGAACAGAGCCATTGCCAGGGAACACATGGGTGACAAGCTTGCCAGCACCATTACCAACATGTATGACGGTGCTGACGGTGTGAAGCAGACTGCCTCATATTTCTTTGATGATGAGGGAACTCTGGCTCATAAGACTCAGATCATAAAGGACGGCTATCTGGTATCAGGTATCTGCGATGCCTTAAGCGCTGCCAGACTTGGCGTTGAGCCTACCGGTAACGGCAGAAGAGAGTCTTTCGAAAGAAAAGTCTACACCCGAATGACCAATACCTATTTCGGATCACAGGCCAATACTCTGGAAGAAATGATCAAGTCAGTTGATTACGGCTTCCTGGTAGACGGCATGGATTCCGGCATGGAAGACCCTAAGCACTGGGGTATTCAGTGCGTACTGTCCAGAGCCAAGGAAATCAAGGACGGCAAACTGACCGGTAAGGTATTTGTTCCGGTAGTGCTGACCGGATATGTTCCCGATCTGTTAAGCAACATTTCCATGGTCGGTACCGATGTTGTGCTTAATGGTAACGGCCATTGCGGCAAGGGTTATAAGGAATGGGTCATCGTTTCCGATGGCGGACCTTATCTGAAAACGAAAGTGAGGTTGGGATAATGCTGGAAAGATTAATTAAACTGTTAAATGAAGCAGAAGTCAGCGATTACCGCATCGTTGAGGTTACGGAAGCATCCCATCAGGCTTACTTTATAAAGCAGGCTCTTGATCAGCACCGTATTTCCAAAGTCACGCACATGACGCTGGAAGTCTACATGGACAGTGAGGTCGAAGGCCGAAAGCTGAGAGGCAAGGGCAGCCGTGAGATCTATCAGGGTGAAACCGATGAGCAGCTGAAGGCTGACATTGAAGTTCTCAAGTTCAATGCCACTCTGGCTCAGAACCCTTATTATGAGATCGTTAAGGACGAGAAATACTTTGAAGAGAAAAAGGACTATAACCTGACCGAAATCTTCAGCAATGTCGTAAAGGCTATGCAGAATGTTAAGAATACCGAAACGGAAAAGGTTAACTCCTATGAAATTTTCGTCAATGAATACTATTATCACATCGTAAACTCACAGGGTGTTGACATTACATTCAATACCATGGATGAGGAAATTGAAATAGTCATCAACTCCATCGACGGCGATCATGAAATCGAACTGTATCATAACGAAAAGTTCGCTGATAAGCCGATTGAAGAGATCACTGCCGGCATTCAGAAGATCTTTGAATATGCCAAGGACAGGACCCAGGCCAAGCCTACCAAAAAGATGATGGGTGTAACTGTACTGATGTCAGGCGACGATAACAGAAGCTTCTTCAGATATTTCCTGGCTAAAACGAATACCCAGAGCGTATTCTTCGGCAACAGCCAGGTCAAAATCGGTGATAACTGTCAGGAAAGCGATGACTGCGACAAGATCACACTTAAACTGGCCAGCAGTCTGCCGCATTCCAGCCGTAACATGCCTTATTCAAAAGAAGGAAACAAGGCTCAGGATCTGACGATCGTTGAAAACGGTATCTATCAGAATTACTGGGGCGACCAGATCACTGCTTACTATCTGGGTTTGGAGAAAGCATCTCCAGCCAACAACTATGTTGTAGAACCTGGCAGCAGGACCGTTGAAGAAATGAAACAGGGTCCATATCTGGAAGTTATTCAGTTCTCCAGCTTCATCATGGATCCGGTCAGCGGCGACTTCGGCGGCGAGATCAGATTAGGCTACTACTATGACGGCCAGACCGTAAAACCTGTAACAGGCGGATCAATTACCTGCAACATGAACAGTGCCTTAAAGCACATCTATCTTTCACAGGAAACCAGACAGCTTGACAACTGCATCGTACCTTGTACGATCCAGCTGTTTGATGTTAATGTTGCCGGTGAAGAGTAAACAATAAGAACAAGGTCATCTGAAAGGATGACTTTTGTTTTATATGTGATTCTGCTGAAGGATTTCATATTGTATAATTTAAATAGAAGAAAGAGGAATTTATAATGCCATTCAGAAAAGACTTTTTATGGGGCGGAGCAACCGCAGCCAACCAGTGCGAAGGCGGCTATAATGAAGGCGGCAGAGGACTGGCTAACGTTGATGTCATACCGCACGGTAAAAACAGAGCAGCTGTTGTCCGCGGTATCAGAAAATCATTTGATTTTGAAGAAGGTGAATACTATCCTGCCAAGCAGGCCATTGACTTCTACCATCACTATAAGGAAGACATTGCGCTTTTCGGTGAAATGGGCTTTAAGACCTACCGTATGAGTATCGGCTGGAGCCGCATATTCCCGCAAGGTGATGAAGATGAACCTAATGAGGAAGGTCTGCAGTTCTATGAAAATGTATTCAGAGAATGCCGTAAGTACGGTATTGAACCTCTGGTTACGATCACACACTTTGACTGTCCGATGGGACTGATAACGAAATACGGCGGCTGGAGAAACAGAAAGCTGGTTGAATTCTACAAGAAACTGGCCAGAACACTGTTTACCAGATACAAGGGTCTGGTAAAATACTGGCTGACATTCAATGAGATAAACATGTTACTGCATGCCCCGTTCATGGGTGCCGGTATTTTCCTGGAAGAAGGCGAGAACCGTGATCAGGTTCTGTATACTGCTGCTCATCATGAACTGGTTGCCAGCGCCTGGGCTACCAAGATAGCACATGAAGTTGATCCTGAGATTCAGGTAGGCTGCATGCTGGCAGGCGGAACATATTATCCGTTCAGCTGCAGGCCGGAAGATGTCTGGGAATCAAAGAAGGATCTGAGAAACAACCTGTTCCTCATTGATGTTCAGGCCAGAGGCTATTATCCTTCATATATTCTGAAGGAATACGAAAGAGTCGGATTTGATATTCCTTATCAGGATGATGACAGAGAGATCCTGCTGAATAATACTGTTGACTTCATTTCCTTCAGTTACTATTCATCAAGAGTATCCAAGGCAGATCCGGATGGCGAACTGACAGCCGGCAATATCTTCAGAAGTGTTAAGAATCCTTATCTGAAAGCCAGTGAGTGGGGCTGGCAGATCGACCCGCTGGGCTTGAGGATCACGCTTAACGAGCTTTATGACCGCTATCAGCTGCCGCTGTTTATTTCCGAAAACGGACTTGGCGCAAAGGATGTTGTTGAAGAGGACGGTTCCATCAACGATGACTACCGCATTGAATATCTCAGAGAACACATTAAGGCCATGAAGGCTGCCATAGAGGAAGACGGTGTTGATCTGTTCGGCTATACGACCTGGGGACCAATTGACCTTGTTTCAGCCGGTACCGGTGAAATGAGCAAGCGTTACGGTTTCATTTATGTCGACAGAGATGATGCTGGAAATGGTACATTGGCCAGAAGCAGAAAGAAATCCTTCTGGTGGTATAAGAAGATCATTGAAACTAACGGCGAAGACCTTGACTGATAATATGATTTCATAAGGTAAAAACCTCCTGACAACAGGGTATCGGGAGGTTTTTAATGAGGCTGATAATATACGGTTTCGGTTTTGAATATGTGTTTTTTGATAAAAGAAATCTTTTATGTGTTCAGTTTCAGGATGTTATTTATATCCAAAAAGAACATATGTTATATTTAAACTGTGAGGTGAAGACTATGGTAACATTCGATGAAAAGACAATTATCAGAAATTATGAATTCATTTACAATCAGAGAGAAACGATTGAAAAGATCGCCGATGACGTATGCGCAGAAGGCTTTGACCTGCTGTTCTTTACTTCTTCAGGCGGTTCAAAAGCCATGATGGATCCGTTTGCTCATTATGTAAATGTATATTCCAAACTGCCTGTTGACAGCATGATTTCCGCTGATTTCCTGTTAACCGGCTGTAACAGACTGACGGATAAGAGTGTGGCATTCCTGACATCAAAATCAGGTGACACCAAGGAAACAATTGCCTGTGCTGAAAAATTAAGAGAAATGGGCGTAAAGATCGTATCAGTATGCGGTGTTGCCAATAGCAAGCTGGCAGCCTTATCTGACTATACCTTTACCTATCTGGACGGCCGTCCTCAGGAACTGGTATTCTATTTCATTATCGGAAAGATCCTCTATAATAAGGGCTATTTCCCTGAATATCCTGATTTCGCCGATAATCTGAAGAATCTGGGCGTTGCCTTAGCTAAGGTCAGAATTGCCTGCGATGAAAAGTGCAAGGCCTATGCTGAAAAGTATGCATATGAACCTTACAGCATCTGGATCGGTTCCGGTGACTTATGGCCAAATGCCTATTCATATTCAATGTGTGTTCTGGAAGAATCATTATGGATCAGAACCAAGTCAGTTACTTCTGCTGAATTCTTCCATGGCACTCTCGAACTGGTTGAAAAGGACGTACCTGTTACACTGGTAATGGGTGAAGGCGTAACCAGAAGCCAGGATGAAAGAGTAAGAAGATTCGTTGAACCTCTCACCGACAAGTTTACCTGCTTTGATACAAGAGATTATGAACTTGAAGGAATCAAGGAAGAATACCGTAAGTATCTCGGTCCGGTAGTAATGGGTGCCATTTTACAGCGCATCGGCAAGAATGCTGAAGTATTCATGAATCATTCACTTGAGATCAGAAGATACTACAGAAAGAGTGAGTATTAATATGAGAAGCGTTTGTGTCGGCGATAATGTCATTGATTACTATGTAAACAATAACAGAATGTATCCCGGCGGCAACAGTCTCAACGTTTCCGTTCACCTGGCCAGACTGGGCAATGATTCTGTCTATCTGGGTAATATTGGTGACGATAAGATGGCCGGTGTCATTCAGCGTGCTCTTGATGCCAATAATGTTGACCACAGTCATTGTGAGATCATTGAAGGCGGCACAACCAAGCACTGCAATTATGAGGTGATCAATGGTGAAAGATCATTTGTCAGCGTTGTTACCGGTGATAAATGGTCAGGACCGATGGATCTGACTGAGGAAAAAATCGAATATCTTAAGGGATTCGATGTCATAATCTCCAACTGCAACGCAAAGATGCAGGATGAGATGAAGAAGATCAGCAGGCTTGATAAGATCTATGTCTACGATTTTGGTGAAAAGGATAAGTATCATGTGGATGAATATCTTGATCTGGTATGCACCAACATGGATCTGGCAATGTTCTCCTTCCCGCATGTCAGTGAAGAAGCAATTCAGAAATTTGCGGAAAAGATAATGAGCCATGGCGTAGTAAATGTGCTGGTTACCATGGGATCTCATGGACAGTATCTGATCAATGCCAACGGTGTTGTTCACGGTGAAGTCAAATACGTTGAAGCAGTTGATACCATGGGGGCAGGGGATTCATTTTTGGCAGCCTTCGTGGATGAAATGATGAGACTGGGATGGAAAAAGGGAGAAGTTCTCAGTTCGGACAAAATCAGTCAGGCCTTTGATAAGGCATCATCATATTCCCGTGACAACTGCCTTTCAGAAGGCGGCTTCGGCTACGAGATCCTTGAATAGAAGACAGTAATTGAATAAAAAACAAACTGCAGGAGGGAAATGACCAAGAAATGGTATTCCCTCTTTTTCGTTGTGGTAAAATAAATTGTGAAAAGGAATTGAATTTATGAATCTGCGGGAAATAAAGATCGGACAGACAGTCCGCATTACGGCAGTAGGATCCCAGGGAGCCTTACGTCAGCATTTTCTGGATATGGGAGTCATTCCGGGAGCGGAAGTAACGCTGATGAAATTTGCGCCTTTGGGCGATCCTATGGAATTAAGGATCCACGGCTATGAGCTGACGCTGCGTCTGGCTGATGCCGCCAACATTACGGTTGAGGAAATAGCGGAAAGCCGCGAAGTTAAGAAGGCTGATACTTTCAGTACGGCCAGAACGGCGCATCCGGGCCTTGGCGAAGAAGGTAAATTCCATCCAAAAGGTTCAGGTAATAAGCTTCCTGATGATGAAATACTGACTTTTGCTCTGGTAGGAAATCAGAACAGCGGCAAGACCACTCTGTTTAATCAGCTGACAGGTGCCAATCAGCATGTCGGCAATTTCCCGGGTGTCACGGTTGACCGCAAGGACGGTGTCATAAGGGGGTATAAGAATACTCTTATTACCGATTTGCCGGGCATCTATTCAATGTCTCCTTACAGTTCCGAAGAACTTGTTTCCCGTGATTTCGTCATTAAGGAAAAGCCTAAGGCTATCATAAACATTGTTGATGTTACCAACATAGACCGTAACCTGTATCTGACGATGCAGTTACTGGAAATGAACATTCCAATGGTCGTTGCCCTGAACATGATGGATGAAATGACAGGCAATGGCGGTTCCGTCAATATCAATAAAATGGAAGAAATGCTGGGAGTACCGGTCATTCCTATTTCAGCAGCCCGCAATGAGGGTGTTGATGAACTGGTAAATCACGCTGTACATATTGCGAAATATCAGGAAAAACCGGTTTATCACGATTTCTGTGAAAGCAGTGCCAACGGCGGTGCAGTACACCGCTGCATTCATGCCATCATACATCTGATCGAAGATCACGCCAGAAGAGCAGATTTGCCGTTGAGGTTCGCAGCCAGCAAGGTCATCGAAGGTGATCAGCTGATAATTGATCAGCTGCAGCTGGAAGAAAACGAAAAGGAAATGATGGAACACATAATTCTGCAGATGGAAAAGGAACGCGGACTGGATCACAGCGCAGCCATGGCTGACATGCGTTTCACGTATATTTACAAGGTGTGTGACAGCTGTGTCATCAAGCCGCAGGAAAGCAAGGAACATAGGCGCAGTGAGAAACTGGACACTGTTCTGACAGGACGTTTTACAGCCATACCTTTATTTATTGCCATTATGGGTGTGGTATTCTATCTGACCTTTGCTCTGATCGGACCGTTCCTGCAGGATCTGCTGGCAGCCGGAATCGATGCTCTTAAGGGTTCAGTGGCTTCTGCCATGGCGGCTGTCCATGTTAATGAAACCCTGCAGGCGCTGGTACTGGATGGCATATTTGAAGGAGTAGGCAGCGTCTTAAGTTTCCTGCCGATAGTTGTTACCATGTTCTTCTTCCTGTCCTTACTGGAGGACAGCGGATATATCGCCAGAGTAGCTTTCGTAATGGATAAGATTTTAAGAAAGATCGGTCTTTCCGGTCGCAGCATTGTTCCTATGTTAATAGGCTTCGGCTGTACGGTACCGGCCGTAATGTCGACCCGTACATTGCCAAGTGCCCGTGACCGCAAGCTGACCATATTACTGACACCGTTTATGTCATGTACGGCCAAGCTGCCTATCTATGGCTTCTTTGCCCATGCCTTCTTCCCGAACATCAGCTGGATGATCATAACAGGACTGTATATTCTGGGAATCATTACGGGAATACTGATGGCTCTGATATTCAAGAAGACGCTGTTCAAAGGTGAGGCTGTTCCGTTTGTCATGGAACTGCCTAACTACAGAATGCCTGGCGTCAAGAACGTCATGCAGCTGTTATGGGAAAAATCCAAGGATTTCCTGCAGAGAGCCTTTTCAGTCATCATGGTGGCTACTATTGTGGTATGGTTCCTGCAGAGCTTTGACTTCAGACTGAATCTGGT
Source organism: Erysipelotrichaceae bacterium (assembly GCA_017405675.1). Next base: position 65,676 of record JAFRAB010000012.1, on the reverse strand, counting down.
TGAAGACACACAGAACAGCATCATGGCTTCTGTTGCCGGCATGCTGGTGCCTCTTATGAAACCGGTTGGATTAGGTGACTGGCGTATCATTACCTCGCTGGTCTGCGGCTTCATGGCCAAGGAAAGCGTGGTATCCACCATGGAAATGCTGTTTGCTTCAACGGGAGTAACCGGAGCCATTTCATCTCTGACGGCGGCCGGTATTCTGGTATTCTCGCTGTTATATACTCCTTGTGTGGCTGCCGTAGCAGCTGTCAGAAGGGAACTGGGCCATAAATGGGCTATCTATGTAGTATGCGGTCAGTGCGTAATTGCCTGGCTTGGTGCCTTATTAGTCAGGATCATAGGCGGTGGTTTATGAATCCGGCTGATATTGTTGTAATTCGGATAATCGCTGTCATTTTAGTACTGGCAGTTAACAGAATAAGAAAAGACCGAAATAACTGTGATAACGTCTGCAGCGGCTGCGCTTTTGCGTCCAGCTGTACTAAAACAAAAAGGAATAACTAAATGGATATCTGGAAAATACTGGGTATTGAACCTACCAAAGACAGAAAAGCTATAACCCGGGCTTATCGTGAAAAACTGATGAATACCAACCCGGAGGATAAGCCTGATGAATTCAAACGGCTTCGTAATGCATACGAAGAAGCTTTGAAATACGCTGAAGATCAGGGTCTGAGAACGGAAAAGACCGCAGTTGAACTGTGGGTCGACAAACTTGACGATTTATATAAGGTCTTCAGAAAGCGTAATGATGTTTCCTGCTGGCAAAAACTGCTGGATGAAGATGTCTGCAGGGCCATTGACAGCCGCATGGCGGTTGAGGACGCTTTACTGAAATATCTGATGAGCAATTATTTCATTACCCATGATGTATGGGTATATTTAGATCAGCAGTTCAGCTGGAAAGACAGAGTTGAGGAACTGTATGAGAAGTATCCTAAGGATTTCATCGATTATGTCATAATTAACGGCATTAACTATAACGATACTTTGCCGATGGACATGTTTACTCCTGGTGAAGACGGTGACTGCTGCCATAAGTACCTTGATCTGTATGTGAAGATCAGAAGGGATGCCAGTGAGAAAGCTTCTGAGACGATTCAGGAAATGCTGGCACTTAGTGAAAAGCATCCGTATGGTGAAGCCTTAGCTGTTTCATATCGTATTCATTTTGAAGATGAATCGGCCATGGATGAATTGCGAAACATCCAGAAACAGTATCCGGATGATGCTCATCTGGGCATGATGCTGGCTAATGAGCTGGCCCGGAAAGAGCTTTATGAAGAAGAAAAACAGCTGTGTGAGGGATTGTTACGGAAGAATCCTGGTCACATGGCTTTGAAGTGGCTTTATGCCAACGCCTTAGCCGGTCTGGGCGAATATGAAGACGGCATTAAACAGATCAATGAACTGATGCGTGCTGCCGGGGGCAATACCCAGCAGATCTATGATCTTGATCAGAAGCGCCAACAATGGAACGTCAAGGTCATTGAACAGAAAAAGGAACACATTGCCGAACATCCTGAAGACAGTGAAGCCAAGGCTGATCTTTGCTGGGCTTATCTGGAAAACAACCTCACTGATGAAGCAATCAGGCTTTCGGAATCAATCGAGAAAGATAAGGTCGATCAGTTTAACTACCATAATCTCATGAGCAACATCTGCTTTGTTTCCGAGCGAAATGAAGAGGGTATGCAGCATCTGGAAGACCTGATAAAGGTGATCAGGGAACTGCCTGACGACGGTGATCCGGAAACAGTCAAGCGCAAAAAGAGACTGGGCGAAATGTACGGTCGCAAAGGCTATTTCTATCACAGTGTCTTCAAGGATAACGAAAAGGCCATGGAGGCCTATGAAACGGCTTTGCAGCTGGCTGATGACAAGGCTGACATCCTGACGCAGCTGACGCAGATGTCGATTGGCGATGGCGAATATGAAAAGGCCGCAGAATATGCCAGAGAGCTGGTAAAAGAACTGCCTGACTCCTATCACAGTTATCTGCTGTTAGGTTATGCATGCTTCTATCTGCACAATGACCGCGAGGCTTTTGACGCGCTTAACCGCAGTCTGGATATGAACCGCAGTGACCTGGGCTTATATATTCTCAAGGTCAGGATCCTGGCCAGAAACAATGCCTATGAGGAAGCTCAGGAAATTGTTGATTTCCTGTTGGAAAACAATCTGCAGGAAGACCCGTCAGTCATGTACTGTCAGGGCATTCTTAAGGAAGGCGCGGATAATGATCCGGATGGGGCTATGGAACTGTATCAGCAGGCTGCTGAAAAACTGGGTGACAGTGTTACCAGTTATTCATTCGGTGACGACCTGTATTACAGATTGCTGTGCATCAGAGGCGATAAGCTGGATGCCAACATAAAGGAAGACCGTGCCATCATGCTGGAACTGGCTGATAAGGGTCTCAAATGTAATGAAAGACACCGCGGCTTACTTGATTACAAAGCCTGGATCCTAAGAAGAGATGAGCGCTATAAGGAAGCTCTGGAAATCTATATGAAGCTGGCTGAAGATCCGCGTCACGGTCCGGGAGTAGACCGGAGCATCGGATATATCTATTATCAGGATCTTAACAGAAGCGCCGAAAAAGCCAGGGAATGGTATCAGAAATCACTGGACAGACAGGGAGATTACAGCGGTCTGTTTTATCTGGGTATGTGCAACATGTATCTGGGTAATCTTGATGAAGCGGAAAAGAACTTCCTGGAACTGCAGAAAAACGAACCGGATACCTTAGACAGCTATTTCCGTCTGAGTTATCTGTACTTATTGAGAAATGATCTGGACAGAGCTCTGGTTAACATAAACGAAGTTATAAAGATCGTAGACCGCCAGAAAGGCGATCAGACCCGTTACTATTATCAGAAAGTCAGGATCCTAAGACGCATGGAGAGATGGCAGGAAGCTATTGACGTTGTCAAAGACATGGTCGTCAAATTCAGCTACAAATATGCCAGCAAGGTCATCTTTGACATCTATGTGCAGTCGGGTAATTTTCTGGCCGCCAGAGAACATCTGGCTTCCTGGAAAAAGAGCCGTCAGAATATGCAGGATTACTGGAGCGCGATGGTGACGTTTGACATCCTGCAGAAGAACTTCATGAAAGCCAAGTTCAACAGATCTACCTATAACAGTCTGATGGACAGACAGCGCTCACTGGAACTGGAACATCTGATCAACAGAAATGATGAGGACTACAAACGTGAAGTCAAAGCCCTGGAAAAGATCCTGGGCATGCAGGAACAGGAAAAGGACAGCGATCTGTCCCGAGTATATGGAAATCTGGCTTATGCCTATTTCCATCTGAATAATCCTGAACGTCAGAAATACTATGCTGAGAAGGCTTTACGGATCATTGACGAATATCTGAGTCAGAGCCGTCTTGATCTGCTGCTTTACAAGACCAGAAAGATCAGAAATCTGGCCCTGGCCGGCAGATGCGAAGAAGCAGCTGAACTGCTTGAACAATGCCGTAATCACAGTCTCTGTGAGCACTGCAATTACTGTTCATGCAAGGATCTGGTTGGAGTTGAAATGGAACTTTATGAGATAATGGGTAACAAGGGCAAGGCTTATCTGACTGCCTTATCAGGCAGGAAAGAGTATCCTGATGAGGAAGACTTTGTTATAATGGCTAATATATTGGCAAAGAAGGTATAAAACTGAATGATTATTGGAATTGACCTGGGAACAACCAACTCACTGGCAGCCTGTTTCATTAACGGCAAGGCAGAAATCATTCCCAACAGACTGGGGAAGAAACTGACGCCGTCAGTGGTCAGTGTGGATGATGAGGGTAATATTCTGGTGGGCGAAACCGCCAGGGAATACGGTTATCTGCATCCTGACAGAACAGCCAAGGTGTTTAAGAGAAGCATGGGAACTGACAGACAGTATGATCTGGCTGACATGAAGTTCAGCCCGGAAGAACTGTCGGGTTTTGTGCTGCGTTCCCTGAAGGAAGATGCGGAGGTTTATCTGAACGATACCGTTGATGAAGCAATCATTTCCGTTCCGGCCTATTTCAATGACAAACAGCGTAAGGCGACCAAGAGAGCCGGTGAACTGGCCGGTCTGAAGGTCAGCCGTATTATAAATGAACCGACGGCCTCGGCTATTGCCTACGGTATCGGTGAAGATGAGGCTATGGAAAGATGCATGGTATTTGACCTGGGCGGCGGAACCTTTGATGTCACCATCCTGGAATATTTCAAGAACATTATGGAGGTCTATGCCATCGCCGGTGATAATTTCCTGGGCGGGGAAGATTTTACTCAGGTAATGGTGGAAATGTACTTAAGAAGACTGCTGGTAGCTTCCATAAGTGTTCTGGATTTAAGAACGCTGAATAATGTCTATAAGGCAGCCGAAGACTGCAAGTGCAGTTTCTCCGAAGGAAACAGAGCCAGAATGTCAGTCAACATCTTCGGACGGGTCCATGAAGAGGAATTCACTATCGAAGAATACCGTGAAGCCTGCCGGCCGTTACTGGAAAAACTCAGAAAGCCTATCGAAAAAAGCTTAAGAGATGCCAGAATAACGCTTGATGATCTGGACAGGATCATTCTTGTAGGCGGAGCTACCAAGCTGCCGATAGTAAGAGATTACGTCAGAGAAATCACGGGCATCTATCCGGAATGGTATGTTGACCCTGATACTTCTGTCGCGGTCGGTGCAGCCCTGCAGTGTGCCATGAAGGAAAGAGACAAGCGGATCGAAGAAGTTATTCTGACTGACGTCTGTCCGTTTACACTGGGTACGGAAGTTGTCAGGGATAACGGGACTTTCGAGGAACCGGGACATTATCTGCCGATAATTGACAGAAATACGGTCATCCCTGTCAGCAAGAAACAGATCGTCTATACGGCTCATGACAATCAGAAATATGTCAATGTCAAGGTGCTTCAGGGTGAAAGCTACATGGCCAGCAATAACCTTCTTTTAGGGGAACTGACTGTAGAAGTACCGGTTGGGCCGAAAGGACAGGAAGCCATTGAAATAACCTATACCTATGATGTCAACGCTCTGCTGGAAGTAGAAGTTAAGGTGTTATCGACAGGTCTGCAGAAGAAGGCCATCATTCAGAATGAAGAAAACAGGATCTCGGAAGAGGAAGCCCGGAAGAGACTGGAAAGACTGCAGTATCTGAAACAGAATCCGCGTGACGATGAGGAAAACAAGCTGGTAATGTTCAGGGCTGAGCGACTCTATGAGGAATCACTGGGACCTGATAAAGACAGAATAGGCAACATGATTGCCGAATTTGACAACGCCTTATCAACCAAGACACGCCTGGAAATGGAAATAACCAGAAAGAAACTGGAGAATCTGCTGGATGAAATAGAGCAGAAAGATTATAAAGGTCTGGTATCATAAGGAATAAATCCCTGAGATAATCAGGTTTTTTTAAATGAGTCGCGTCATTTGTTATAATAGGAATAGAAAAGAAAGAGGGCAGGATAATGCTGGTAACGACAAGAGAACTGATTGATAATGCCGTAAAGAGAAATATCGGTGTAGGAGCTTTTAATGTAACTACTTTGTCCATGCTTCAGGGCATAATTGAAGCGGCAGAAGACGTTGGCGAAGGCATAATCATTGAATTTGCCACCTCTCACGAAACAAGAGGGATTGTAACTCTCGATGAGATAGGCCCAGTCATGATGCAGTATGCCAGAAGAGCAAAGGTGCCTGTAGCCGTACATCTTGATCATGGGGTGGATCTTGATTATCTGAAGAAAGCCATAGACATAGGTTTTACTTCGATCATGTATGACGGATCACGGCTGCCTTATGAGGAAAACATTGCCAATACCATTAAAGCCGTTGAAATGGGGCGTAAATATGGGGTAATGGTGGAAGGTGAACTTGGCAAGATGGCCGGTAACACTCTTACTAATGACTTTAAAATGGAAGTCAGAGACGTTAAGAGAGAAAACTATACCAATCCTGATCAGGCTGGGGATTTCGTCAGAAAGACCGGACTGGACATGCTGGCCTGTTCTTTCGGCAATGCCCACGGCATTTACAAGGAACCCCCGGTTCTCGATATTGAACTGCTTGCTGAAATAAATGAAAAAACCGGCATACCTCTGGTAATGCACGGTTCCTCAGGTGTTAATCAGGAAGACTATGCCAAAGTAATAAAGAACGGAGTACGTAAGATCAATTATTATACATATGCTTCATTAGCGGCATCAAATGCAGCCAGAGGAGCGTTTGCCAGCGATCCGGATAAGTTCTGGAAAGTCCATGAACTGGCTGTTCTGATGAGGGAAGCAGTCAGAGAAAAAGTCAGAAGTGCCATAATTCTGTTTTCTCAGCCACAGTAAAAAACAATGCGGAAGAATTATTCTTCCGCATATTTTTTCATGAATTCCAAAGTCTGTCGGTGATTCGGTATGCCGTCTCTGCCGCCGATTTTCAGGCATTTGATTGCCGCAACGGCAGAAGCGTATCTGATACATTCATCCAGTGAATAATTGCGCAGATAGCCTGCGACAAAAGCTCCATGGAAGACGTCACCGGCTCCGGTTGAATCGATGGCATCTACCTTATAGGCAGGGTACTTTTTCAGTTCACCGTTCACAAGAGCCACACATCCTTTTTCACCCAGTGTTGATATGACAATACGGCTTCCGGCATCCGCAAAGAATTTCATGGCATCTTCAAGGCTGTCTTTACCGCTGGTGTAGTATGGGAACTGTTCATTCATTATAAGAATGTCAGCCATGGCTGCCAGCTGGGCATTAGGTGTATTATCTGCCTTTTTGGAACAGCCATCCATTGAAACTGGTACACCGGCTTCTCTGGCAATTCTGGCTGCCGTCATGGCATTGTTGATATTTGTGCTGTCAATGTGAATTATACGGGCATTGCGTATCAGTTCGTATTTTTCTTCAGTCCATTCAATGTCCGGAAGATTGTTTCGATACGGGAACTTGGTTCTGGTTGATTTGACCGGATCGATCATGACAAAGCCCAGGGAACTTCTTCTGCCCTTGATAATATCCACGCCTTCAATGCTGACATTATCCTGAATAAAGGTTTCGCGGATCTGTCTGCCGGCTTCGTCATCTCCGGTATTGCCGATAAAGGCAGTGGAGAAACCTAGTCTGCTGGCGGCTACTAATGCCGTACCGCAGCATCCGCCGCCCTGGTTATGCATTTCCAGGATATGAGTTGATCCGTCTTCCTTCGGATAATTTTCAACTATACAGAGATTATCATAGGCGACATCGCCAATACCTACTACATCATATTTCATGTTAATATCTCCTAAACTGATTATAAGTTAATGATATGAGGTTTTCAAACATGTGAAAGAGATTAATTGTTATTGGGAAAAGACTAAAATATAATAAATATGTAAAAAGAATTATTAAAGAAAGGAATAATAATATGCCATTTAAGAAAGGTTTTTTGTGGGGCGGTGCTACGGCTGCCAATCAGATCGAAGGCGGATGGAATCTGGGTGGAAGAGGACCGGCTTTGACCGATGTCACCACTGGCGGTACTGTCAGTGAGCCAAGAAAGATAACTTATATTGACAAGGATGGCAAACCTGGTTTCATTACCAGACTGCAGAAACTTCCTGAAGGTGCACATTATGCTGTACTGGATGACTGTCTGTATCCTAACCACGACGGCATCGACTTCTATCATCATTATAAGGAGGATATTGCCTTATTCGCGGAAATGGGATTTAACGTCTTCAGAATGTCTATTTCCTGGAGCAGACTGTATCCTACGGGACTGGAAGAGAAGCCGAATCAGGAAGGTGTTGAATTCTACAGAAATGTATTTAAGGAATTGAAGAAGTATAATATTGAACCGCTGGTAACGATATGGCATTTTGATACACCGCTGTATCTGGAAGAAACACTGGGAAACTGGAAGAACAGGGAACTTATCGATCTGTTTGTCAAGTTTGCCAGAACCTGCTTCACGGAATTCAAGGGACTGGTCAAGTACTGGCTGACTTTCAATGAAATCAACAACACCATCAACTTCCTGCCTGACAACATGCCTGATGAAAACTTCCAGGAAGCTTATCAGCATCTGCATAATCAGTTTGTAGCCAGTGCCAGAGCAGTCAGGATCGGACATGAGATCGATCCTGAAAACATGATCGGCTGCATGATCTGCGGTATAACCTATTATCCTCATACAGAAGACCCTAAGGATATTCTGTTCAACAGATACAAATGGGAAAAGGGCATCTTCTATTGCGGTGACGTACAGTGCTTTGGTTATTATCCGACCTATGCTCAGAAGTTATGGAATGAACATAATGTAAAATTGGATATTACGGAACAGGATTTAAAGGATCTTAAGGAAGGCTGTGTTGACATGTATACATTCTCTTACTATATGTCAATATCAGTTACTACACACAAGGGTGCAGCTTCTGCATCAGGAAACATGGCCAGAGGTACTAAGAATGAATATCTGCAGTATTCTGACTGGGGCTGGGCTTATGACCCGGATGGACTGCAGTATTACCTGGAAATGATCTATGACCGTTATGAAAGACCGCTGATGGTTGTTGAAAACGGTTTAGGCGCCTTTGATACAGTTGAGGCAGACGGATCCATTCATGATGAATACAGAATCGATTATTTCAGAAAGCACATTGCTTCAATGAAAAAAGCCGTTGAAAACGGTGTAGATCTGTGGGCATATACAACTTGGGGACCAATTGACCTTGTTTCAGCCGGTACCGGTGAAATGAGAAAAAGATACGGTTTCATCTATGTTGACAAGCATGATGACGGAACCGGAACAATGACCAGAAGCAGAAAGGATTCATTCTACTGGTATAAGAAGGTCATCGAATCAAACGGCGAAGATCTGGAATAATAAAGGGACGCAAGTCCCTTTTTATTGTATTTCAGTACAAATGAAGAGAGAATTGCGGTATATTTTGATTATATGATGACGATAAGAAAGACAGAACTGAGAGATCTGGATGAAGTGATGGAAATATATGAACACGGCCGTCAGATAATGAGAAGCAGCGGCAATCTTTATCAGTGGCAGAATGACAAACCATACAGAGAACAGATTATAGGTGATATTGAAAAAGGTAACAGTTATGTTGTCGAAAATGAAGACGGTCTGTGTGGCGTGTTTGCGTTCATATTGGGTGAGGATGTCACCTATGGATATATTGAAGGCAGCTGGCTTAATGATGAACCATATGGGACCATTCACCGCATAGCTACTTCAGGCAAAGCCAGAGGCGTTCTGGAAGCGGCTGTTAACTACGGCTTTACGGTGATCGATAATATCAGGATCGACACGCATCATGACAATAAGATCATGCAGCATCTTCTCAATAAACTGGGTTTCACGGAATGCGGCGTAATATACCTGCTGGATGGCGATCCACGTCTGGCTTATCAGAAAGTCAAACCAGAATAAAACAGACATGAAGTCTGTTTTTTATGTTCATATCATCAGCATGCGGTCATTGTTAAGGTCCTTGCCTGTTGCCTGACGGAATTTGTCCAGCAGCAGACTGACGGTGACTTTTTCTCTTTCCGCACCGCTGACATCATAAATGATATTTCCCTCATGCATCATGATGGTTCTGGTGCCCATGTCCAGTGCAGCCTGCATGTCATGAGTAATCATTATGCAGGTCAGGTTATGTTCCCTAACTATTTCATTGGTGATTTTCATTACCTTTTTTTCTGCTTCAGGATCCAGCGCGGCAGTATGTTCATCTAGCAGCAGAAGCTTTGGCGGATTAATGGTAGCCATTAAGAGCGCCATTGCCTGTCGCTGACCGCCGGAAAGGGAACCAACCTGCTGCGTAAGTCTGTCCTCCAGACCCATCTGCAGCTGGGACAGTTTTTCCCTGAACAGTTCGCGGTCTCTGGCTGTAATGTATGTTATCCATCTTCCCGTCTTGGTGGCCAGAGTAAGATTTTCTTCAATGGTCATATCCGGAGCCGTACCAAGAGTAGGATCCTGATACAGGCGTCCGATATTCTTGGAGCGTTCATACTGCGGTAACAGGGTAATGTCTCTGCCATCAAGGATGATGGAACCGGAATCGGTTATGAAGTTACCGCAGATGGCGTTGAAAAGTGTGCTTTTACCGGCACCGTTGGCGCCGATCAGAGTTATGAATTCGCCTGGTTTTACTTCCAGTGAGAAATTGTTGAGTGCCTTTCTTTCGTCAGGGGTTGCAGGATTAAATGTCTTGCTGATGGTGTTGATCTTAAGCATTATCCTGCCTCCCTGTTATAATTTATTCTTCTTTTGATTAACGGCATCTGATTGTGCAGATATGGTCCTGCGATGGCTAGTATTACTATTACCGATGATACCAGTTTCAGCATGTATGCCGGCATGTTCATTCTCAGAGCTATCGTGTATACCAGTCGGAATATGAAGGCGCCTATGACAGCTGCCACAATTCGTAAGCTGATTTTTGAACTCTTTGTGAGCGAATTGCCGATGAGCAGACTGGCCAGGGCAACCGTCAGGATGCCCTGACCGATGTCTATGTTAGCGGTTTTCTGGTACTGCGCCATTAAGGCACCGCTTAATGCAGTAATGCTGCCTGATATGCATAAGGCAACCGTAGTGGTAAAAGCAGGGTTTATGCTGCTGCTGTTGACCATCTGAGGATTATTGCCTGTGGCTCTTATAGCCAGGCCAAGTCTCAGTTTCAGAAAGACCGAGAGAAACAGCCGTATGACTGCTACTGCGATTAATATAACTATAAGTCTGTAGTAGCCGGCTAACGGTGTTCCAGACAGCAGGTTTTTCATGAAGGTAAAGGGAGTCTTCGCCTTGTTTATGTTGATTAAGGAAGCGTTTCCCAGAATGGCAATGTTTATTGAATACATTCCGGTATTAACAATGATACCGGACAGAAGGGAGTTAATTCCCATTCTGGTCTGCAGTAACGCTGTTATTAGTCCGCTTAAGGCCCCAGCCAGCATGGCTGCCGGAATTGAAATGGCAGGGAATAACAGTGAAATTACTGCTCCGGTGCAGGCTCCCAGGGTAAAGCAGCTGTCCGTTGACAGATCGCAGGCATTAAGCATGGAATAGCTGAGGAAAAGAGCCATCACGGTCAGTGATGTAATTAATCCCAGTTCCAGAGCGGTCTGTATAAGTGAAAGGAAGGTGTTCATTCAGTAAATCCTCATTAAAAGCTCTTGGCGGTTTCGATTGGCTGTACCCGGCTGCAGTATGGAGCGATCGTATTTTTTACTTCTTCGTAATTCAGTCCCAGCTGTTCGCAGATCTCGGTGTTAACGGTTGCGATGCCGTTGTCAAAGGTTCTGATTGGATAAGCTGAGATATCCTTGTTGTTGATGAGAAGGTCGCAGATCATTTCAGCAGTTTCCTTTCCCAGATTAGCATAGTCAACACCGTATCCTAAGAAGGCACCGTTAAGAGCGAAAGAGTCAGCGCCGCAGTACTGCTGAACACCGGCTTCAGCGAGTGTTTCATAGATTGAAAGTTCAGCGTTCATAATTGTGTTGTCGGTTGGTGTGAAGACGACCTTGCAACCGCTGTCGATCAAAGCCTGAACAGCCAGCATTACTTCGGAAACATTGGTTCCTGTTTTTTCAACGATAGTAATGTTTCTGGCATTAAGATAATCCTTGGCCCGGGCAATGGCAGCTGTTGAGCCGTCCTGTCCTACGTCATACAGTAATCCGACTTTATCCAGATCAGGATTAAGAGCGAAAATTAGATTCATGATGGCATTGGTATCAAGATAGTCGCTTGTACCGGTCAGGTTATTGCCTGAAGCCTGCATTGAATCAGCCAGTCCGGAACCAACCGGATCGCTTACGGCCGCAAATACGACCGGCATTTTTGTGTCTTCCGTAGCGTTTCTCATGGCTATGGCTACCGGTGTGGCAACACCAACCATCAGATCCATGTCGGAGAAACTGGTAATGATCTGAGATAATACGTTGGCATCAAGGTTGCAGTTTTCAACCTTGACGTTGAAGGTTACGTTGTTCTGAGCAGCCAGAACCTTCAGCTGGCTTTCGATATTGGCGATGATCTGGTTCAAAGAAGCGTCGTCGACATAGTTGCAGATGCCGATGTTGTAAACAGAGTTATCTGTTTCTGGAGTGTTATCAGCTGACTGACAGCCGGTAGTTAGTATGAGCGCAATGATGATAAATATAAATAATAGTTTTTTCATTTTATTTATTTCCTTTCCTAAATGTATTAATACTGCAAAAATGTTTCTGCTTTGTTAACCATTCAGGCTGCGCCATCGTTTATTCATCATCATTTTCTTTTCCTCCCGATAAAACAAAAAGTCCCGTCCCAATTATGCTGGGACAGGACTTGTATTTTTCCTGCGGTGCCACCCGGCTTGATGCAAATGCATCCACTTTACACATACTGACATATGCTGACCTTTGTTTACGGAGAGACTGCTCCGTCTCACATACTATGAATCAATCATTTCTGCTTGCCCTCGAAAGCCCATTCGGATCCAGCCTGTCTGCCATACTTCCACCAGTGTACGGCTCTCTGTGAAACAGATTCTGAAACTTACTCACACTTTCTCATCGGTTTACTGTATTTTTCCATATATCCAGACAGTTCGTCAAGTCATATGCATTAAAAAAGTCCACAGCTGTGGACTTTCTGTTTTTAGAACCACTTATAGAATTCGTCAATCAGGTCGACCCAGTCGCCGTTAACGATCATGTGATGGTTACCGATGGATTCAGTAAGGAAGTATTCCAGGGTGTCTTCATCAAGATGAATCTTGACCTGTGTACGGCACAGATTTGTTTCCTTCAGGTTTTCCTTCAGTTCACCGGCAGCTGCGAAGTAGTTTTCCATCAGACCGCTGGTCTTGAAGATGGTTACCGGACCTTCCTGAATATGGCCTCTGAAGGCTACGCCGAGATCCGATTCGAAGTGAGTCATCAGTTCAAAGCTGGTTGGCATGTTAAGCGGTAATGTGCAGTGTGCGAAGATGATGTCATTGTCATCGGAAACGATTCTGGATGGGTTAGCCATGAAGACAGGCTGACCAGACAGTTCACCGATAACGCACATTGAGATCAGAGAAGGGGTGTCGCCCTCGCATCCGGCATAGATGCCTTCAGCATTCAGTACGGCTAAGGCCAGACAGCCTGTTCCCTTGATCGGGCCTAACAGGTCAAAGCATCTGACTGTCAGACCGTCAAGATGATACTTGTCAACGATCCTTCTTAAAGCGCCGTAGATCTGGCAGCAAAGTTCTGTATCCTCAGGATGCCAGTTTCTGGCTTTTACCATTTCAGTGTATTTGTTAGGCACGTATTCCTTTTTGGCGATTTCTTCAAAGAATTCTTCCATTGAGACGTCAATGATTTCAATTCCGGTTTCTTCCTTACATGCTTTCGCATCTACATCAGAAGAGATCAGCCAGTCACTGGGAGCGCCAACTCTGGCAATGCGCATGTTTCTGATTCTCTTGCCGGCTGTGAATACCTTGGCGAGAGTGGCAATTCTCTTGGCCATCTTGGCTTCGGAACCGTGGATGATCTCACCAGGAATGTCCTGCTGCTTCAGATATGAAAGAATTTCCATGCTGGCAGCCAGTGAGTTGTTTAATCCGGTTGTAAGCAGGAAGATTGGCTGAGGGAGCTTGTCAAGGACAGCCTTGAAACGTCCTTCAACACCGCCGCCGCCAATGAAGCAAAGCAGCAGATCGTGATCATTGACATGTTCCAGATCTGTAAATTCAATTTTCTGTCCGGAGAGTTCGGCAAGTTTTTCGACGACTTCGCGGTTGTAACTGTTGATGTTAACGCTGTCAGCGTTAGTGGATTCTACATAGTATACACCAATGCTCATTATAGTTTTTCCTCTTTTCCTTACACTGAAATTATACCATTTCAGGAGTCCTATATTTTTATAAAAATATAAATAAAACATCAATAATATTAAATGTAAGCGCTTTATGAAAATATTTTCATAAAATACATGAAAAATGTGTCATTTTTGTGAAAAATTGATGAAAAAATGCTTGTTTTTTGAAAATCAGGCGTGTAGAATACTAGATATATTGTTGAATATCCATTAACTGCGTAAAAGAAAGGGGTATTAAAATGCTGAAGTATATTTGTAAGAGATTGGTTATCGGTGCATTGACACTTCTCATCCTGTCCACGATTACCTTTTTTGGTGTAAGAGCCATGCCGGGTGACCCATTCGAACAGGATAACAAGGTTATGGCACCGGAAACATATGAGGCGTTAAGAGAAAAGTTCCATCTTGATAAACCTCTGGGAGAACAGTACATGATCTTCCTGAAAAACGCAGCTAAAGGCGATTTCGGTGAATCCATTTCCAAGAAGGGAAAACAGGTATCAGATATCATAAGCCTTCGTTTCCCGGTAACGGCGAAACTTGGAGCCATTGCCTTCTGTACTTCGATGGTCTTAGGCCTGATGCTCGGCATTGTCGCTGCCCTGGCCAAACATCGATGGGTAAACAGTGTCATCACGATCATTACAACCTTTGGTGTAACACTGCCGAACTTCCTGTTCGCAATCATGATAATGTATCTGTTTGCGGTGAAACTGGGCTGGCTGCCTATTGTAGGTCTGAATGGACCGCAGTATTACATCCTTCCGGTTGCCGCTCTGTCATTAGGCCCTATTGCTTCCGTAACACGTCTTACGAGAAGTTCAATCAGAGATGTAATGCATGAAGACTATATTACTCTTTCACGCAGTAAGGGAAACAAGGAAGCCAGAACGATTATTGTTCACGGTTTGAAAAACGCACTTCTTCCGGTAATCACATATGCCGGTCCGCTGTTTGCAGGCATGATCACCGGATCACTGGTTATTGAAACACTGTTCTCAGTTCCGGGAATCGGCGCTGAGTTCACCAACAGCATTACCAACCGTGACTACACGCTGGTAATGGGGCTGACAATTCTGTTCGGTACGCTGGTAATTATCATGAATCTTATTTCAGATATCGTTGCCGCTATTGTTGACCCACGTATTAAGTTAGGAAAGTAGGACAGTAATATGAGTGAAGCAAATTTAAAAATTAATGAACAGATGAATATTACTGACGATCTTTTTGAAAAACTGCCTGAAGATGAGAAGAACGCGGAGTTCATAGCCATCACACTGAAGACTTTCGCCAAAGACGCCTGGGACCGTTTCAGAAGAAACAAACTGGCTCTGATGGGATTGATCTTCCTGGTAGTCATCATCATTCTGGCTATCGTTGTACCAATGGTAGCACCATTCCAGTTCGATACTCAGGACATGGCTAACCGTAACGCTCTGCCAAGTCTGGTTCATCCGTTTGGAACAGACAAGCTGGGCCGTGACATCTTCGTCAGAATCATGTACGGTGCCCGTGTATCACTGTCAATCGGTTTCTCAACCGCAGCGATCAACCTGGTTATCGGTGTATTATACGGAGGCATCTCCGGTTATGTCGGCGGCAAGGTCGATATGGTAATGATGAGAATCATCGACATCATCTATGCTGTTCCGTCACTGATCTATGTCGTTCTGATCCTTCTTGTTTTCGGTGACAGTATCGGAAGCATGATGCTGGCTATCTGCCTTACCAGCTGGATAGGCATGGCCAGACAGGTAAGAACACAGATCATGTCACTTAAGGAAATGGAATTCTCCCTGGCAGCCAAGGTTCTGGGTGCCAGCAATTCCCGTATCCTGTTAAGACACTTAATTATCAATGCCTTGGGACCAATCATCGTTTCACTGACAATGATGGTTCCGGGAGCTATATTTACCGAAGCTTCATTAAGCTTTATCGGTATCGGTCTGAATCCGGCTATCCCAAGCTGGGGTAAGCTGGCTAACGACTGCCGTGCGCTGGTATTCAATCAGCCTATTCAGATCATCTGGCCGGTTATGGCAATCAGCTTAACCATCCTGGCACTCAACTTTGTCGGTGACGGTATTGGCGAAGCCTTCCAGGCCAGAACAAGATAGGAGGATGAGTTATGGCACTATTGGAAGTTAATAACCTCAGAACGATATTTAAAACTGATGCCGGTACAGTTCAGGCTGTACGTAATGTGTCCTTCAAACTGGAACAGGGCGAAGCACTCGGCATCGTTGGTGAATCCGGTTCCGGCAAGAGCCAGATGATGTATTCCATCATCGGTCTGCTGGCAGAAAACGGTGTTGTTGAAGAAGGTCAGTTCTTCTTCGACGGTACGGATATTTCACCAAGCAACTTTACCCATAAGAAGGATTATGACAACTTCATGCGTCAGTTCCGCGGCAATTCAATGGCCATGATCTTCCAGGACCCAATGACCTTCCTGAATCCGGTACTGAAAATTGAAACTCAGCTGGTTGAACCAATGCTCAATCATACCAACCTGACAAGAGAACAGGCTAAGGAGAAAGCACTGGAACTGCTGAAAAAGGTTGGCATACCTTCACCTGAAAAAAGAATTAACCAGTATCCATTTGAATTCTCCGGCGGCATGCGTCAGAGAATCGTAATTGCGATAGCCCTGGCTAACAACCCTAAGCTGATCATCGCTGACGAACCGACGACAGCTCTGGACGTTACCATTCAGGCTCAGGTACTGGAAATAATCGACGATTTAAAGAAAGAGAGTAATTCAGCTGTTATCATGATTACTCATGACCTGGGCGTTGTTGCCAAGCTGTGTGACCGTATCGCCATCATGTACGGCGGCAAGATCGTAGAAATCGGTACCGATAAGGATATCTTCTACAATCCAAAGCATCCATATACAGAAGGTCTGTTAAGATGCATCGCCAATCCTGAAGACGATAACGAGAAGACACTGACACCAATCGCCGGTTCACCTCCGGATCTGCTTAATCCTCCTAAGGGCTGTCCGTTTGTGGACAGATGCGAAAAGGCA
This sequence comes from Erysipelotrichaceae bacterium, assembly GCA_017405675.1. The sequence goes on along the minus strand of JAFRAB010000012.1, from coordinate 48,761 downwards.
ATGCGCATATGCAAGGATTTCGCACCGGATGTAACCGAAGTCAGCGAAGGACATCAGTGCTCCTGCTGGCTGTTAGATAAGAGGGCGGTGAGAGAATGAGTGAACAGAAAGTAATTCTCAGTGTAAAGAATCTTAAGACATATTTCGATGTCACCAAGGGCATCTTCAGTAAGAAACAGATCGTAAAGGCTGTTGATGATGTATCCTTCGATGTCTATGAAAATGAAACATTCGGTCTGGTTGGTGAATCAGGCTGCGGCAAGACTACCTTGGGCAGAACCATCGTCAAGCTGTATGAACCTGAAAGCGGATCGATCGAATTTGAAGGCAGAGACATTGCCAAGATCAGAGGCAAGGAACTGATTTCCTTCCGTAAGGACATGCAGATGATCTTCCAGGATCCATATGCATCTCTGAACCCACGTATGACTGTCGGCGAAATCATCAAGGAGCCGATGATCATCCATAATATTTACAAAACAGATGCCGAAAGAGAAGAAAGAGTTGTCGAACTTCTGAAGATAGTCGGTCTGAAACCTGACCACATCCGCAGATATCCGGCAGAATTCTCCGGCGGACAAAGACAGCGTGTCGGCGTTGCCAGAGCACTGGCTGTCAATCCTAAATTCATCGTCTGTGACGAACCAATATCAGCTCTGGACGTTTCCATTCAGGCTCAGGTAGTTAACCTGCTGAAGGAGATCCAGGAAAAGATGGGTCTGTCATATCTGTTCATAGCTCACGACCTGTCAATGGTAAAACACATTTCAGACCGTATCGGAGTTATGTATTTAGGTCATATGGTTGAATGCGGACCGGCAAATGACGTATATCACCGTCCGTTGCATCCATATACCACAGCACTGCTGTCAGCCATTCCTATTCCGGATCCGGATGTAGCGAAGGCTAAGCAGAGAATCGTGCTTGAAGGCGAAGTCCCAAGCCCGATCAACCCTCCACGGGGTTGCCCGTTCTGTACCAGATGCACCAAGGCTACAGAGCGTTGCAATAGAGAAAGACCTGAACCTATTCAGGTCGGCACACGTTTAGTGGCATGCCACTTATACGAAAAATAAGAAAGAAAGGGGAGAAAAACATGTCTTTCAAAAAAATCATTACCTTATTACTGTCTCTTCTGATGGTAATCTCACTGGCTGCTTGCTCAGGCGGCGGAGAAGGCGGTGGCGGCGGAGAAGGCGAAACCAAGTATAAAACAACTTTCACTTACGCTGTAGGTGGCGAGCCAACATACATGGACCCTGCCAAGTGCGGTGACTCCGTAACTGCTGAAATCCACAATGAAATCTGGTATCCATTATTCTACTTAACAGAAACTGGTGCTGTAGATAATGGTGACTGCATTGACTGGTCTGTCGATGATGCAGGTCTGGTATACACCTTCAAACTTGATCCAAACGCAAAGTGGAGTGACGGTGTTCCTATTACTGCTGATCAGTATGTATACGGTATCAAGCGTTGCATTGGCTACGGCTTTGATGAAGTAGGCTACCTGACAATGATCACTAACTACATCCTGAATGCTGAAAAGCACGTTGGCGAAGCTGTCGCTGATATGGACGATGTAGGTGTCAGAGCAGTTGATGATTTCACACTCGAAATCACATTAAATGCTAAGTGCCCATTCTTCGTATCATTACTGCCTACACAGGTATTCGCAGCATTACGTCCTGAAATCGCTCCTGAAAAGGATTCAGAATGGTCTAACACTCCTGGTTTCCCAACAACTGGTGCATTTGTTCCAACCAAGATTGACTCTGCAAGTGAATACATTCTGGAAAAGAACCCTAACTGGGCTCATGCTGACAAGGTTGTCGTTGAAACTATGATCGCCAAGATCATGCCTTCAATGGAAGCCAGCCAGATGGCATTCCAGACTGGTGAAATTGACTACGATACTTCTGCAGGTACAGATGTTGTTAATAACCCTGCATTAAAGGACGCTGTAAGAATTAATGGTAACATTAACTACTACATGAACCTGAACTGCGTTACTGGTCCAGACGCATTAAAGAACAGAGACGTTCGTCGTGCTATCCAGTTAGGTATTGACAGAAGCGCATTCGTTACAGCTCTGGATGCTGGCGATATTTTCTATGAACTGTATGGTTTCGTTCCAGTAGGATTACCTGACTGGGATGGCTCAGACTTCCGTACAAATGCTGATAAGGAACACAAGCTGGTCTACACAGATAAGGAAGAAGCTAAGAGATTAATGGAAAGCGCAGGCTTCAATGAGAATAACAGACTGCAACTGACTTACTACTACAACCAGAATGCTATGCATGATACAGTTTCTGCAGTTATCAAGGAACAGTTAAAGGATATCTACATCGATGTTACATTAAAGACTGCTGAATTACGTACATTCTTCGATGACAGAAGCTATGGACGTTATGATATGGCAAGAAACGCATTCTCAGCTGACTACATGGACCCATGGAACTACATGGAACTGATGGCTATCTACAATGACCCAGAAGGAAGAACATTCTTCGGTGATGAAACATATGACAAGATCTTATTCGAATCTATGGAATTAGAAGGCCAGCCACGTTTCGAAAAGTTACATGAAGCAGAACAGTATGCAATTGAAACTCGGTGCTTCAACTGCCCATTATTCGGCTACGGTGATGCATCATTAGAAAAACCTGGTACAACAGGCGTTATCACTAACCCACAGGCTAACCATATCTTCTGGTATGTAAAGTGCCCTGAATAAATCGAGTTAAAGATTATCAGTTAACAGGAGAGGGCTTAACAGGTTCTCTCCTGTTATTCTTATTGGTTTATCTGAGAACGGATACGGATCAGTTCTGAGATAAGAACAATAAGGAGGACTTGGAATGAAACCGATAGAATTAAACAAATTTGAGGATTTCAAATTCCTTTCTGCCCTGAAGCTTTCAGGCAAGGGGAATGAAATCTTTTTTGTGGTTACCAAGGTTGATAAGGAGAATAACGGCTATCTGCAGCAGTTAATGGCCATGAATGTCCGCAGTCGCAAGACCAGAGAGGTTACTGGCTGGCAGAAGAGAGTTAACTGCGTAGTACTGAAGGATGGAGATTTCCTGATTGAACATGATGAGAAAAAGAAAAACGTTTCCATCTTCAAGAAGATCACTAACAAAAAACCGGAAACCGCTTTTGAGATCGGCTTACCGGTTGAAAGGATCATTGATCTGGACGATGAAAGCTATATCGTTTCAACTACCACTAACATGAGATGCCCGAACTACTTCTCTCTTGATGAAGAGGGACAGAAAGCCCGGGATCAGTGGGTAAAGGATAATGAGGATTACATCATCTTTGATGAATACCCGTTTGTCTTCAACGGTGCGGGTGTTATCAACGGCAACCGTACGTCACTGTATCTTGTTGACAAGAAGACCCAGGCCTTTAAGAAGATCGTCCCTGATACCTTCGATGTCGGCAGCTTTGAAGTAATTAACGGCAAGCTGGTATTCTGTGCCAATGATTTCAGGACCGTTAAGACCAAATGGGATAAGATCTATCAGTATGATAAGAAGAAAGATGAGGTCAAAACTCTGTTTGATGAGACCATGCAACTGCATAGAGTGTTTGAGGAAAACGGCAAGCTGTATGTCAAGGGAACCTTCGGTAAGGACTGGGGCGAAATGGAAGCCGGCAAGTTCTACGAGTTGAAGAAGGGCAAGATGGAATTAAGGATCGATACCGAGTTCTCCATGTATAATTCAGTAGGTTCTGACAGCCGTTACGGCCGCAACAAGAACTATGACAAGGTAAACGGCGTCAACTACTTCATTACCTGCGATAAGGATAAATCCGTACTGCTGAAGATCGAAAACGATCAGCTGAAGAGAGTTATAGATATTGACGGCTGCGTTGATGACTTCGTAGTAGTTGGTGACAAATTCTTCATCATCGGCATGATGGGTCAGAACCTGCAGGAGATCTGTGAAGTAAAGAATAATAAGGTTAAGGTCTTAACTGAATTCAATAAGGCCATATTTGAAGATTACTATGTGGCTAAACCTGAAAAGGTTACCGTTAAGAAAGCCATCGATATTGACGGCTGGGTCTTAAAGCCAATTAATTATGATAAGAAAAAGAAATATCCGGCTATCCTGGATATCCATGGTGGACCTAAGACAGCATACGGTGAGATCTATTATCACGAAATGCAGCACTGGGCTTCCAAGGGTTACTTCGTAATGTTCTGCAACCCGAGAGGTTCAGACGGCAAGGGCAATCTGTTCGCAGATCTGCGCCATCAGTTCGGCGGCATCGACTATCAGGACATCATGATGTTCGTTGATCTGGTTCTGGAAAAATATCCGGCCATCGATAAGGACAGACTGGGTGTTACCGGCGGCAGCTATGGCGGCTACATGACTAACTGGATCATCGGCCAGACCGACAGATTCAAAGCCGCTGCTACCCAGAGATCCATTTCCAACTGGATCACGGAAGTCGGCGTCAGCGACTATGGCATTGACTTCCCAATCGAACAGCAGTTCGGTGATCTGTACAACTGCGCTGATGAATTGTGGAGCATGTCTCCTCTGAAATTCGTCAACAATGCCGTTACACCGACTCTGTTCATACATTCAACTGAAGACTACCGCTGTCCGGTACCTGAAGCCTTACAGCTTTATACAGCCCTGACTTGCCGCGGTGTTGAAACCAGAATGGTACTGTTCAAAGGTGAAAACCATGAACTCTCCCGTGGCGGCAAGCCTGCTCACAGAGTAAGAAGACTGCAGGAGATCATCGGCTGGATGGACAAACATTTAAATCCGGAGGGATAAAATATGACTGAATTTGATTTAAGCAGACCGCAGAATTTCTGGTTTAATGAAATCGCCAAGATTCCGCATCCTTCCTATCATGAAAAAAAGATAAGCGACTTCATCGTTCAGTTTGCCAAAGACAGAGGTCTGAACTGGAAACAGGACCATGTCTGGAATGTCATTGTTGAGAAACCGGCTTCACCGGGTTATGAGGAAGCAGCACCGCTGATCCTGCAGGCTCACATTGACATGGTTCCGGCTAAGGCTGACGGTGTCGTTCATGACTTTGAAAATGATCCGCTGGATCTGTATGTAGACGAAGAAGGCTGGCTGCATGCCAGAGGAACTACTCTGGGCGGTGATGACGGACACGGTGTGGCTTACATGCTGGCCATCCTGGATGATGACACACTGCCTCATCCGCCATTACAGTGCTTCTTTACGACCATGGAAGAAGTAGGACTGAAAGGTTCAATGGAACTGAAGCCTGAAGACGTCAAGGCCGACCGCATGATCAATCTGGACGGCGGCGGTGAAACATCTACGGGTGTAAGTGCTGCCGGCGGCTGTACCGTATATATTCATAAGGACATTGAATGGGTTGATAATGAAAAACCAACCTATAATCTGAATATTGATGGCCTGACCGGCGGTCATTCCGGTGGCATGATCCATCTGGAAAAGGGCAATGCCATTGTCATAGCGGCCAGAGTAATAGAAGAAGCCGTAGCCAAGGGCATGGACTTTGAACTTGTATGCTTTACCGGCGGTGAAAAGGACAATGCCATTCCAAGACTGGCTTCCATAACGTTTGTTTCCGAAACACCAGAGGAAACAATAAATAGCCTGGTTGCGGAAACTGAAAACAATATTAAAACAGAACTTGAATTCTCTGACGGTGGTGTTACTGTAAAGGTAGAGGGAACTGAAAAAGCAGAGAAAATAATAAAAGACGGCATGGATATCATAGATTATGCCTATCTGATGCCTAACGGCTTCCAGCACCGCTCCATGGTCATTGAAGGACTTACCGTTACTTCACTGAACCTGGGTGTGGCTACGACCAGTGAAAAGGAAGTAATGCTGGATACTCTGATCAGAAGCGCTGCCAACAGTGCAGCCCTGGATCTTAAGGACAGAATGTGCGTATTGGCCTCAAAACTGAATGTCCGCTTTGAGTTAGCCGGCATTTTCTCAGGCTGGAACTATGAAGCTGTATCACCGATGCGCGAGCTTCTCAGAGAAACAGTAAGAAAATACGGCAATGAATTATCCGAACATGCCGGACATGGCGGCAATGAATGCGGTGTCTTCAAGGCCCTCAACCCAAAACTGGATATCATTACCTTCGGTCCGAAGGGTTCAGATGTCCATACTCCAAATGAAAAATTAAACTTAGACAGTTTTGAGCGCTCATATCAGATGCTGAAAGATATGGTAAGTGCCTGTAAATAGGAGGAAAATTATATGTCAAAGGGATTAGTTGTTATTTTAAGCGGTGCCAGCTCAGTAGGTAAGGGACGGATTCGTGACAGACTGCTGGAAGACAAGGATATGAACCTGTTCTTCTCAATTTCCGAAACCACACGTCCTATGAAAGAAGGAGAAGTTGACGGCAAGGATTATTACTTTGTCAGCCACAAGGATTTTGCGAATTCAGTAAAGAACAGAGAACTGCTGGAATATACAGAGTTCAACGGTTACTATTACGGCACACCTAAGGCTCAGGTAAAATTCCTGACCGATAAGGGCAAGAACGTTCTTATCGAAGTTGAGGCTCAGGGTGTCGGACCGATCAAGCTTAACATTCCTGATGCATTGGCCTTCTTTGTCATGCCTACCAGCTTTGAGGAACTTGAAAAACAGATTCATGAAATCTATAAGGATGACGAAGCTTCCATCAGCCGCCGTCTGAATAAGGCCAAGATGGATATGGAAATTGCTCCGTTATTTAAGAATATTGTATATAACGACGACACAGAAAAGGCCTTCCAGAGCATCAAGGAGGTCGTAATGAAAGAACTGGAGAAGAGAAATAAAGATGAATAAATGGCAATTGGAAAAACTGGCCAGAGTTCTGGTAAGAACCGGTGTCAATATCCAGCCTGGTGAAACAATGGTCCTGCAGACTGACACCATGGCTATTGACCTGGCCCGTGAGATAACTAAGGAAGCTTTCGCAGCCGGTGCTGCCAATGTCGAAGCTTTTATTGAAGATGCTGAGATCAATCATCTCAAGGCTCTGAACTGCTCAGTGGAAACACTGAAGAATCTTCCTGAATGGAAGAAGGAATCCATTGATTCCATTCTGCGTACAGGTAAGGGTGTACAGTTAGGCGTACGTGCCACACGTCCGTCACTGAACGCCGATGTTCCTGATGATCATCTGAAAGCTCAGGCTTTTGCCGGTAATGAACTGCGTAACGTAGTACGTAACTATATTCATCAGGGATGCCTGAAGTGGACAGGAACAGTTTATCCTTCACTGGAATGGGCTAAGAAAGTATGGCCTGAATGCGATGATGAAACAGCATATCACAATCTGGAAAACGCCATCTGCAAGATGATGCGTGTTGACGAAGACAGCGATCCGGTCGAAAACTGGAAAGAGCACTGCAAAAACCTTTCTGTCAGAAGTAAGAAGCTCAATGACTTCAATTTTAAGTCACTGCATATAACCTCTGAACTGGGAACTGACCTGACCATGGATCTGGTAAAGGATCACATCTGGTGCTCTGCCGGTGAAATGGGTGCTCAGAATGTCAATGCTCCTTATGTAGCCAACATGCCTACTGAAGAAGTATTCACTGACCCTGATTTCAGAAGCGTTAACGGCATTGCCTATGCTTCATTCCCACTGTTCATTTCCGGAAAACTGGTTACTGATTTCTGGATCAGATTTGAGAATGGCAAGGCTGTTGACTGCGGTGCTTCCAGTAACGTTGAATTCCTGCAGGAAGCCCTGTTCAGGGATGAAACGACCAGACAGCTCGGTGAGGTCGCTCTTGTTTCCAAGAAGTCACCGATCAGACAGATGGGAAAGATCTTCTATAACGGTCTGATCGATGAAAACGCTGCCTGCCACCTGGCTTTCGGAGCCAGCTTCCCTGACTGTGTCAAAAACGGCACGGAAATGACAAAGGAAGATCTGATCGCCAGAGGCGTGAACTTCTCAGTCAGCCACAATGACTTCATGATCGGTACTGATGACATCAGGATCGTAGGTACAACTTACGATGGTCAGCAGGTTACAGTCATGGAACATGGTGACTTTGTAATATAGGAGATGTCTTATGGCAGTTTCCAATCAGGAATTCCTGGTAGCTAATGTACCGGGAGTTGATTCACTGAAACCAAAAATACTTAAATGGCGCCGGCAGGAAAAAGTGCTGGATAAATGGCTGGTCAAGAGACTGGAGACAATTCTGCCTCGGGTCATGAAGAGATCAGGCATTGACTGCTGGGTCATCTGCAATAAGGAATATAACGAAGATCCTGTTTACTGGACCATTTCACCGTTCTCTGCCATTACTGCCAGAAGACTTACTATTCTGATTTATTATCAGAATAAGGAAGGCATTGTGGAGAGATACAGTGTCACCCGTTATCCGGTCGATAACTACATTCAGAAATGGACTGATACCAGCATTACCCAGATGGATACGCTGGCAGCTTTCCTCAAAGAACTGAATCCGGAAAAGATTGGTCTGGATATTTCTGATACCTTTGCCTTTGCGGACGGTCTGTCACATAACCTTTACCGGCAGATGACGGCAGCCTTCGATGAAGAACAGAAGGCCAAGATCGTTTCTGCCGAGAAGATCGTAGTTGGCTGGCTGGAAACCAGAAGCGAAGAGGAAATGGCAGCTTATAACGACATTGTCGGCATAGCACATGCCATGATCGCTGAGGCTTATTCCAATAAGGTCATTCATCCGGGTGTTACAACCACTGATGATGTTAAGTACTGGATGATGGAAAAGACTGTTGAACTGGGACTTGATCCTTGGTTTGATTACTCTGTATCCATTACCAGAAACGGTACTGAACACTTTGAGGGTGATGAAGTCATCATTCCGGGTGACATGCTGCATTGCGATGTCGGGTTCAGATATCTCAATCTGTGCACTGATACTCAGGAATTATGTTACATCCTGAAGGATGACGAACTGGATGCTCCTGAAGACCTGAAGGCCGCCATGAAGGTTACCAACAGACTGCAGGATATCGTAGCTGAACATTTCATTATCGGTAAGACCGGAAATGAAATACTGCTGGAATCTCTGGCTCAGGCTAAGGAAGAAGGCATTAAGGCTACCATTTATACTCATCCGTTAGGATTCCATGGCCATGCTGCAGGTCCGACGATTGGTTTATGGGACCAGCAGGGCGGTGTACCGGGTGACGGTGACTATCCGCTGTATGATAATACGGCCTATTCACTGGAACTGAATGCCAGAGTATATGTTGATACATATAAGGCTGAAGTCCGCATGCCGATGGAAACAGATATATTATATAAGGGTGGAAAGGTTTACTTCCTGGCCGGAAGACAGACTGAATTCCATCTGGTTAAATAAGGAGGGTTCTGCTTATGCCTTGCACAACGATACTGGTAGGTAAGAAAGCCAGTTATGACGGCTCAACAATGATAGCCAGAAACGATGACGGATTCTATGATGTCAAGAAGCTTATTGTTGTACCGCCAAATAAACAGCCAAAGAAATACAAAAGCAAGATTGGTCAGCTGGAGATCGAACTCCCTGACGATCCGTTAAGCTATACAGCCTGCCCGACAGTAGGCGGCAAGCGCGGCATCTGGGCCGCAGCCGGCATCAATGAAGCCAACGTCGGCATGTCAGCTACCGAAACCATTACTTCCAATGCTCTGGTATTAGGTGCTGATCCTATGGTAAGACCTGTTAAGGCTACCAAGAGAGGCGAAAAGGACATTCCGGGCGGCATCGGTGAAGAAGATCTGGTCGTACTTGTTCTGCCATATATCCGCACAGCCAGAGAAGGTGTCATCCGTCTGGGTGAACTGCTGGAAAAATACGGTACCTATGAAATGAACGGTATTGCCTTCAATGACGAAAACGAGATCTGGTGGCTGGAGACCATCGGCGGACATCACTGGATGGCCAGAAGAGTAAAAGATGAGGAATATGTCATCATGCCTAACCAGTTAGGCATCGACTGTTTCGATTTCAAGGATGCCTATGGCGAACAGAAGGAATTCATGTGTTCAAAGGACCTGAAGCAGTTCGTTAAGGATAATCATCTGGACCGCAATCAGGATAAGATCTTCAATCCTCGTAACGTATTCGGATCTCATTCCGATTCCGACCATGTCTATAACACTCCTAGAGCCTGGTTCATGGGACGTTACTTCAATCCAACTACTTACAAGTGGGATGGCGAAAACGCTGATTTCACGCCTGAAAGCGACAATATTCCTTGGTCATTTGTTCCTGAACACAAGATCACGGCTGAAGAAGTCAAATACATTCTTTCATCATATTATCAGGGTACAAAGTACAATCCATATTCCAGTGTTGAATATCCGGAAAGAGGAATGTACAGATCAATCGGCATTGCCAGAACCGGCATGATGGCTATCCTGCAGATCAGAGGATATATGCCTGAAAAACTTCAGGGCATTGAATGGATCTGCTTCGGTTCAAACGCCTTCAATACCGTATTGCCGATCTATACCAGCACCGACAAGGTTCCTAAGTACCTGTCTGAAACCACTGATGATGTTTCAACTGAAACCTTCTACTGGGGTTCAAGACTGATCGGAGCCTTAGCTGATCCGCATTTCGGACAGTGCATTCAGCTGGTTGAAAGATATCAGGGTGCCGTAGCTGCCCAGTCACATCAGATCATCAATGAATATGATAAGAAGATGATTGAAGCCAAGGACTTCTCTCTGATAAATGAAGCCAATGAAAAACTTGCCGAAATGGGCAAGAAGGAAACCATTAAGTGCCTGAATAATGTTCTTCTGGAAGCCAGCAAGCAGATGAAGAACAATTACAATCGCGCTGATAACTGAAAAGGAACGTAAGTTCCTTTTTTACAGGCGTCATCGTGACAGATATTATGGAAAATAAGTATAATAATATATATAAAGGAAAAGAATAATTAAGGAGCAAAGCATATGAGTGTATTTACAGGAAAAGAAAAACTGAAACTCGGTTTTGGCCTAATGCGTCTGCCGAAAAATGAAGACGGCTCAATCGATGTCCCTCAGACCAGTCAGATGGTTGACCGGTTCATTGAAGCCGGAGGAACTTATTTTGATACGGCTTTTGCCTATCCTGGCTCTGAAGAGGCAATCAGACAGGCTCTGGTTGTCAGATACCCTCGCGACAGCTACACATTGGCTACGAAGCTGATGGTCCCACCAGAAGGTGTAAATGAAGAAGATGCAAAGAGAGAAATTTATACTTCCCTGGAGAGAAGCGGAGCCGGGTATTTTGACTACTATCTGGTACATGCCATTCAGAGAAGCAACTATAAGAAGTATGAAGAGTACGGCATCTGGGATTATGTCAAGCAGTTAAAGGATCTGGGATTAATAAAGCATTACGGCTTCTCATTCCATGCTGACCCTGAGCTGCTGGAAGAACTGCTGCAGAAGCATCCTGATGCTGAATTTGTTCAGCTGCAGATCAACTATGCCGACTGGGAAAATCCTGGTGTCAAATCCCGTATCAACTACGAGATATGCAAGAAGTACGGTAAGCCTGTTGTAGTCATGGAACCTGTTAAGGGCGGTATCCTGGCTGATCCAATCGATACTGCCAAGGCTATCTTTGACAGAGAGAACAACGGCATGTCCTATGCTTCATGGGCTTTAAGATTCGTCGCCAGCAAGGATAATCTGCTAGCCGTATTATCAGGCATGAGTTCAATTGAACAGATGCAGGATAACCTGAGCTTCATGAAGGATTTCAAGCCTTTAACTGAACATGAGGAAGAAGTAATCAGAGAAGTACAGGAAGCATATAATGCCGACCAGTCAATACCATGTACCGGCTGCCGTTACTGTACCAAGGGCTGTCCGATGGGCATTCCAATTCCTGATATCTTTACGGTTCAGAACCGTAAGAAGGGAAGTCCTGAATTCCGTACCAAGAGAGAATATGCAATTGTTACTCAGGATAAGGGCAAGGCCAGCGAATGCATTCAGTGCGGTCAGTGCGAAAGTGTATGTCCTCAGCATCTGCCGATAATCGATCTGCTGGTTGAATGTCAGAGTCTGGAGTAATAACTTCACGTTAATAATGTAAATCGTTTTTGAATGATAAGAATACTGTACATGCAATCCCCGGGAGTGCTGTTTATCGGTATTCTTTTTGTGTCATGCCATAAGATCCTGCGGACATTGTACACGGGTTTGATTTGTTGACAAATAAAAGACCACAGTTTAAAGTTAAGTTAAGAAGTGAAGGTATGTACTCAAAAACTCTTTTGAGCTTATTCCTGAGCATTAATCATTATTAGTGTCATGGGGGCTTTTTAAGAGTTTTTTAACAGAGGATAGCTGCAGATGAAGGTAATCAAGAGCATCAACAACAACATCTCGCACTGCGTCGATTCCAAAGGCCGTGAAGTTGTCGCTTTCGGCAAGGGAATAGGCTTTTTCAAGCCGGACGAAGAGATTCCTCTGGACAGGATCAACAGAACCTTCTATAACGTCAAGGATACGGACTACGGTGTCCTGCGAAATATCCCGACGGTACTGATCAACACAGCTATATTCATTACCGACTATGTGGCTGAAGAACTGAATGTAAACTATCCGTCTTCCATGGCACTGGTACTGGCTGACCATCTGGATTTTGCGATTACCAGAAAAGACAAGAACATTTATCTGGAACAGCCGATATTAATGGATATTGCTCAGCTCTATCCTGATGAAATGAGAGTAGCCCTTGAATCACTCAATATCATCAAGAAGATGACAGGTGAAACCCTGCCGCAGCGGGAAGCCGGGACCCTGGCTCTGCATTTCGTTTCTGACCGAATAGAAACCAGACAGAAACCGCGCATTGACATTACGGCAATCACCGAGGAATGCACCAGACTCATAGAAAAGGAACTGAATACTCAGATTGACAGAACCAGTTTTAACTACAACCGTTTTGTGACCCATCTTGATTATCTGATCCGCCGTCTGGAAACCAAGGAGCAGATCGACAGTCAGAACAGGGAATTATATGAACAGATAAAGAATATGTATCCTGATTCATTTACATGTGCAACTAAACTGGCAGAATACATTCATCTTAAAACGGAATATGAAATAAACGATGAAGAGGTTCTGTATCTGGCCGTACACATTAACCGCATGATTTCTAGAATATAAAAGTATCACTTCAGAAGTGATACTTTCTTTTTTATTTGATCAGATTATTCAGTACTTCATCACGTTTGTTTCTGATGTCTTCATAGAATTGATGAAGTACCGGATCTTTGTCAGCCAGGAATCTGGTGATCTGATTCAGCATCATTTTCTCCTGTGAAAACAGCAGGATGTGGTTTTCCTTCTTTATGGCCAGCCGTTCAAATTCATTAGGCTTGTCAGCGTTTTCCATCATGATTTCACGGTTATCATAAATATCGTTTAATTCTGCAAGACATTCATCTTTCTTATCCTGCATCAGATAGGCAAATGCCAGGGTGAACTTGGTTCTGTAGAATTTCTTCTTATTCGAAGAATACCGCTGCAGAAGTTTCAGCTGATATTTCTCGAGTTCTGCGTATTTTCCTCCATATTCCAGACAGTTGCAGATATTGGACAGACCAAATACGGTTTTAGAACTGGCCAAGCCTTCAGTTTTAAGGTAATGTTCATAATACTGCTTATGATAGTATAAGGCATCGCTGAACTTTTCCATCCAGAAATAGCAGGCTCCAAGCAGGGCAGCCGTTTCCATGGCTTCTTCTGAGGTTTCCCCAGTCAGCATATCTGCTGTATTGAGCATTTCATAATGCTGCTTGTAACATGATGCCGCAGTCTCCAAATCGTTTAGTGCTTCGTAATGCTGAGCCTTATCAAACATTGTGGCACTGTCTTTAATACGCGGTCTTTCTGTTTTTCTGATCTGATCAAGTGCTTCACTGGAAATCAGTTCGTTTATCAGCTTGCTTATGCGGGCGGTCTGAATATGGTTTTCTCCATAATAATTCCGGTATATGTTCTGCAGGTCATAAAGTGTGGACATGGCTTTATCTCTGTTTCCGTCATTTTTATATGCGTATGCCAGAGAAATCAGAAAAGCATAATCGTTTCCTTCGTAAATTCCTTCGCTGTTTTCATATAGCTTATCGTACAGTTCAATAGCTTCTTTGTAATTGCCTCTGGCAGCTTCAGTCTTGGCCATGCCGTTTAAAGAGGTCAGGGTATCTCTCTTCTTCAGACCGTATTTACGTTCGCTCAGTACATATGATCTGCTGTAGTCTTCAAAAGCAGCATCATAGTCTTTAAGCCTGTATTTATCAAGGGCCATATTGTTCAGTGATTTCAGAGTATAGACATTATCAGAGCCTAAAGAAGTACAGGCAGTATTATAAACATCTGTATATATTTTCAGGCTTTCTTCATAATCACCCATTTTGTCATATACTATACCGAGGTTATTATGCCGCTGCATGGCTTCAAAACTGTCACTTCCATATTTCTCACTCGCTTCCTGATAGTTTTTTTCAAAAAGCTCCTTAGCCGCGTCAAATTTACCCAGATTTATCAGCAGATGAGCCTGGATATTACGGCAGGCCAAATGATTCTTATCTAACTGATCACTGTAAGGCCAGCTGTAAAGTGCCATACGGGCGTTGTGGATTGCAGACAGGCCTTCATATGTGAGGTCTGTTGAATTACGGTAATACGCATAGTTCTCACAGGCCAGCCGGTAATTATGGTAAATGTAATAAGCTGAATGATACGACATATCTACTGTTTTACTGAGCCTTCGGTATATTTCATATAAGCGGGTATATATACCGTCCTTATAGAATGAACTAAATAAACTGCTGCACTTATTGTACATTTCAGTATATATATCATTGTCAAATTCGGCCATTTCAAACACACTTACGATTTTGTCAGCTACGGTAAATCTTTCACTGATGTTCATCTGTTTATAGTCTTTGGACATCAGATATTTTATTTTTTCAATGTAGATCTGATTTACCATTTCCGCATTATTGGCTTTGGCTGCTTCCAGGATGACTTTCTGCACCTGCTGATGCATGTAGTATCTCTGGTCGTTATCCTTGATTATGATGGTATGTTCTATGAAAGCTTTATAGGCATCCTTGTAGAAGACCGGAAGGGTAGCCTTGCCGATGCTCTCTGCCTCTTCATCGCTCCAGTTTTCCAGTACTGCCAGCAGTTTGGCAATGTACTGGTCAGCAGGATCCATGTATCTTAAGAATCTTTCGATAACCTGTTCCTTGGAAGAACCAAATGATTCTTTTGTGATTGTTTTCCCAGCTGCCAGTAATTCATAATAGGTTGTTACATTCAGGTCCAGGAATAATGGGGTACCGCCGGTTACGCCGTAAATGTCTTCAAGCAGTTCTTCCGGTATGCCGGCTGTACGCAGGAAGTCAAAGGAATCAGCTTTAGATAAATCGCCGAGTTCATGTTCGTCAACGACACCGTCCCAGAAGTCATCTTCCTCATCCCATTTCAGTTTTTCACGTCCGCCGATTACCCACAGCACACCCGGTATGGTTTTGATGATGTCATCTCTTAACCAGATGTCATAGGCATTGGCAAAGTCGACAGCTTTATAGGAATTAACGAGTTCTTCATAGGTATCCAGGAATATTACTACCGGCAGGCGGAATTCGTCAGAAACGCTTTCGGTGTTGTGAATCATGTCCTGGGCAAAGTAATAAGATGCCTTGTCTTCCAGTTCGTTGATTTCCAGCTGACCGATGGCCTTAAGTTCCTTATCCAGATTCTTCTTGTCGACATTCCAGAGTTTTTCGATCTTCTTATAATACTTTGTTGATTCCTCGACGATGGTTTTTCCGGTTTTAAGGGAAGATAACAGTCCCTTGGCGCCTGGAATAAAGTCAGCCACGATGGAAATCATCGGGTTATCAAGCAGATCCTTTTCACTGGCTGTCTTATAGACAGGGTTGCCGCACTTTATGTTATAGGTGGCTTCCAGAGCGTCGGAATAAGGGAAAGATAAGCCCTGTTTCTTTAACAGGTTTCTGAGTTTTTCCAGAACAAACATCTTTTCCGTACCGCGGGAAAAGTCATAGGTAACATGGGCGATCTTATTCAGATCTTCATTATCGGCATTGTATTTATCCAGTTGTTTGGACAGTTCATTGATTAATCTCGTTTTTCCAAAACCGCCAATACCGTAATATGAAATGATATTGAATTCATCAGTATGTCTCTGTGCGTCTTCAAATATTCTGTTGAAAGCCTCTCTTGGCTCA
The DNA here is from genome assembly GCA_017405675.1 of Erysipelotrichaceae bacterium. The sequence goes on along the minus strand of JAFRAB010000012.1, from coordinate 32,493 downwards.
TCTCTGTCAGTGAATTTTCTGACAGCCATTACTTTCTTAACCGGTGCTTTTCCCATATTGTTATACCTTTATTCCTTAATAATATATTAACAAAAAAAAGATACTTCCATCGCAGGAAGTATCAGTACTTTGTGAATATCTGTGAAGTGAAGACGTTGGTTTCCAGATACATGCCTTTCTCGGTAAAGAACAGAATTCCATAGAAGGTATCGTCATACCAGAAGTTTTTCCAGCCGTCCTCAACAGGAATCATGTAGTAAACTTCTTTCCGGGCGTTAAAAGTCAGAACACAGCGACTGACGGTCCAGTTCAGTCTGAAGGTCATGATATCATGTACAACATTATCTGTCAGGGCAATTTCGGCAGTATTACCGGAGAAATCCATACCGATGGCATAGGCCATAGGATATGAATACTGAGGTGTGAACTGTCCGACCCAGCTTCCGTTGAAGGAGAGACCTTTACGGTTGTAACTGTCGATGTAAGTCACATCGATGACTTTGTTCTTTCCGTTATCAGTTTCTTCGACCATGGCTGAGCCGTTCTTAAGGGTTACATCGGCTGGTGTAAACAGTTCCTTTTCCTGAGTGAATGGATTAAGAAGAATGACTCCTGTATCCGTTACCTCAATATCACCGCTGGCCTTAACCGTATAGAAATTGGTATCAAGCGTACTGGCTGCCATGGTTTCAGGGTATGCTCCGGCAGCGTCATAGGTGTTGGCTGTTTCATTCCAGTACATCGGAATGAAATATGTTCCGTCAAAGAACCAGCCCCTGCCGTCTTCAAAATGTGCATAATAGTTTTCATACTGATAAGTTCCAGGGCCGAATTCAAAAGAACGGATATCCCATAAACCGATATTTATTGTCAAAGGCATTACTAACAAGGTGGAAGTTAACAATACCTTCAGCTTACGGGCCAGCTTCCATTTTCTTTTCTTTCTTTTTTCGACCAGACGTTTTGATGGCTTATAGCCAAGGTTGAATTCGTCCGGTATCGGATAGAACTCATTATTCATCTTTTATCTTAAGCCCAGTTCTCTCAGTTTCTTTAAAATGACGACATTCATGTCGCGGATCGTGTCATACAGTTCAGCTTCCGGAGTCTCCTTGATGAAACGGATCGATACTTCGTCAGAGCCGATCTCCTGTAAACCAAGGCATTTGATATCACCGTAATCAGCATCCGTTACCTGTTCCAGATCAGTATCGGCAGGCAGAGTGATATCTACCACGGCTACGGACCGGTGAGCTGATCTGTTGAGGATATCCTTCATGGAGCTGTTATTGAAGATCTTGATGTTTCCGGCACCATCGATCAGGGTAGTGGTTCTGATTCCGATTTCGGTGACTTTACCCAGGAAACCGTCAACTTCAATGATGTCTCCGACCTTGAATTCTCTTTCAAACAGCATGAAGATGCCTGTTAACATGTCTTCGATCAGGCCTTCAGCACTGGTACCGATGATCAGAGCCAGGATTCCCAAGCCGGCGATGATACCGTTGATGTCAGCTCCTAATAATCTTAATGACCATACCACCATTAATATCAGGGTGATGTAGTCAATGGCGCTCAGCGTGATCGTTACAAATGTGGCAGCCCATTCAAATCTGATGAGGCTGACCAGCAGTTTGAGCAGATACTTGACAACACTCAGGAAGGCTATGATAAGTGCAACCTTGATGACAGCTTCCAGGTTAATGTTGACGTTGGCAATCAGTTCTTCAAAGCCGAAACCTATTGATTTGGCCCGGAAAAAACAGACAGCCAGAAAGACCAGTGATACGATTACCTTTTTCAGTTCTTTCATAAAATTATTCCTCCACCTTTTCGTATATCTTAATATCCATTGTTATTCTGGATTCAAAATGCCCGTTTCCCTGTCCCGGAGGGATCTCAAACTTGTTTTCATAGTGTCCGATCTCTCCAATGATCTGGGTTTCATAATGCCCGATTTCCTCCAGCTGAGGCTGATCAATTACTTTTACTTCTTCTGACCAGGCTGCTCTGTCAGTGACAGTTCTGTATCCGGAGATGTACTGTTCCATAACCGGCTCAGTCATTTCAGTAATGTCCCAGTCATGCTGTTCAGCATAATTCATTACCTGTTCTTCAGTCATATTATATAAAACGGTTGACAGTACGCCGTCATATGCATTTTCAGGACCATAATAGTAAACTGTACTTTTTGTCCTGGTGCTCCAGACGGCTTCCTGATGTGTTTCAGCCGGATGGTATATGGTTTCCATGTGACTGATCTCTTCCTGAGCATGCTGGTCAATGACATATACTTCAGTAGGTACACCGGGAACCTCAACGATCCAGTTCAGTTCTTCGGGGTTATTGCTGATCCAGCAGTTCTGGGTCGTTATGACCGTTATGGAGCCGGAGACATTGTACTGCTGTTGCTCCTGAGGTTCAGGCAGTGTTTCCTCAGTGTCAGACATGCTGAAAGCCTGTGCCGTATTTACGCCGCAGGTAATGAAAATAGCAATTACCAGAAAGATAACGGTGGTTACATGTTTCATTGTATGAATGTCCCCTATGCAATTATTATAATATATTATTCTAATATGAAATACATTGTTGCACAATAAAAGCGGTTTATTTCAACCGCTTACTGATATTCAACTTTCGGACCTCTGACACAATACTTGTAGATCCAGTTCTTGAACTCGTCCGTCTTTTCTTCACGATAGGCTTTGTAAAGCTGACGGAAGGTATCGGCCTTGCCTCTGAAGACCGTTATGATGCCGCAGCCGTGGTCGATCATGAACTTGTTGGCAAACATGATGGCGACACGGACGTCACCGTCCCTGAACAGTCTTCTGTCCAGGATGTATAACATGACATCGATGGCAATTTCCACATTGGCCTTAGCCGGCTGATTGAGCATGGCTTCGAGTTCGGCAATCTGCTCGTCGGTAAGAGTTGCGACAATTTCCTCGTTAAGACCGTCCATCAGAATAGTATGAAGTTCCAGAAGACAGTGGTAATCATTATCTATTTCAGGAGAATTCATTATGTAATCAAAAGCCGCTTGAAAATTATTTTCAGCGATGCTTCTCAAAGGATCATCCTCACTGTAACGGGAAAGATGCAGAGCGTTTGAAATGAGAGTGTCAAGGCGTTCCTTAACATACCGGACATTTTCGCGTCTGGTTATAACGTATTTGTTTTTCATTATAATTACCTCTTATCCTCAGGGGCTTCTTTTGTATATATATTCTAGCACAAAACGGATTATAGTGAATAAAATGACTTCATTTTTATGATAAATTGAAAATGAACCTTTTTATGCTTTTTTACGACTGTATAGGTGAAGGGGATACATATGAGAGATTTTGAGGAATTACTTCATCAGCACATCAGTTCAGCTGAAACATATGTTAAGTACAAGGTGTCTTCAAAAGAGGATGCCGAGGATATCCTGCAGGAAACATATGTGCGGGCTTTCAGGTCCTTTAACAGTCTCAAAAGTGAGGAATCCTTTAAACCGTGGCTCATCAGCATTGCCCGCAATAAGGTCAATGACTATTACCGCAAAAAGGCTGAGATCCTGGAAATACCTTATGATGATGAAGTGATTCATGAAGTATCGTTAAACAGAACAGTGCGCAGTTCTGTCAGCGATACACTGGAGAAGCTTGATGACAACGACAGAAAGATCCTTTATCTGTATTACTGGCATGACCTGCCGCAGAAAGACATTGCGGAAAAACTGGGCATACCGGTTGGAACAGTCAAAAGCAGGATCTTCAAAGCCCGAAAGAGATTTGAGGAAGAGTATCCCAAGGAGGAGATCAAGATGAAAAAGTTACCGGAAAAGATATTTGAATATACAATTACAGAGAAAAATGAAAAGCCTTTTGAAGTTAAGTGGGAAGAACTGATGGGCTGGTTCCTTATTCCAAGAGAAGGAAACAAAATCAGATGGGGTATCTACGATTTCCCGGAAAAAACACTGACGGAAGAAGTGGAGATGAAGTGTCACGGTGAAGCTGAGATCCATGGGATCAGAGGTGTGAAGATTGACGCTGTTGAAAAACAGGGCAGGCAGAAAACGGAAAGAAAGTTTGTTGCTCAGCTTACTGACAGCCATTGCCGTTATCTGGCTGAAGCGCACTATGCCGACGGGGTTGAAAAGCTGTTTACTTTCCTGGACGGGGATGCATTTCTGAATAACTGGGGATTCGGACCTGATAATATCGGCAATGAAACCAATCTGGTCTGTAAGGGAACAATAGTCAGAAAAGGCAATGTCATTGAATATAATGACAAAGACAGGTTAATGGATATTGTCGGCAGATATGAAGTCACCATTAACGGTAAGACCTATGATACGGTCTGCCTGATGGATTTAGGTACATATGATGAAAATGCCATGACTGAACAGTATATTGACCGTAATGGCAGGACAGTCCTGTGGAGAAGATTCAACAAGGCAAACTGGAGATGGAATTACAACCATTTTGAAGAGATACTCGATGAAAAGCTGAAAGACAACGAAAGCATCATCATTAACGGCACCGTATGTTATCACTGGTATGACTGCATAACGGATTACATTCTCTGAGAGTAATCCTGTTACAAACCGTCCGTTCGGATGTTACAATTTAGTTAGGAAAAAGAGTAACAGCCGCAGGACAATAATTTTATAGCGGCAGTATTCTGACTGCCGCTTTATTTACGGCAGATGAGAGGAGAAAAATATGAAAAAAGCAATTACCGGAGCCATGAAGTTTGCCCCGTTACCTGTTCTGATGATAGGTACCTATGATGAAAACGGCAAGCCTAATCTGATGAATGCCGCCTGGGGCGGACAGTGTGATACCAATGAGATCTTCATCTCATTATCTTCACACAAGACAACTGACAACTTTGCCCTTACCGGAGAACTGACTGTAGCCTTTGCGACAAAGGATACTTTAGTTGCCTCTGACTATTTCGGTATCGAAAGCGGCCGAAAAGCCGACAAGATCGCCAAAGCCGGTTTCCATGCCGTAAGAAGTGAAAAGGTCAATGCTCCGATATTTGAAGAATATCCGATCACCATGGAATGCCAGGTCGTTAAGTATGAGGATGAGATCCTGCAGGCCAGGATCGTGGGCATGGTAGTTGATGAAGAGGTACTGACTGAAGATGGAAAGATCGATTTCGGCAAAGCCGGTATCATTTCTTTTGACTCCAGTCTTAACGCTTACCGTGTCATCGGTGAAGTAGTGGGCAAAGCCTTCAGTGACGGGATGGCACTTAAGTAATCATGAAAAAGAAAGTGTATTTTGCCGGCAGCATCAGAGGCGGCAGGCAGGACGAGCGGCTTTACAGACGGATCATAAGCCATATCAAAGAGACTGATACTGTATTAACTGAACATGTTGGAGATCTGTCTCTGAACAGCCTGGAAGGTGTTGATAACAGGGATGTCCGGATCTATGTGCAGGATACAAACTGGCTTAGGGAATGCGATCTGGTCATAGCTGAATGCACACGTCCTTCCTTAGGAGTGGGCTATGAGCTGGCGTTTGCGGAAAAGCTGGGTAAGCCGTGTTATGTATTCTACAGACATTCAATCAGTGAATTATCAGCCATGATCAAGGGTGATGATTATTTCCAGATTCATTCCTATGAGACATTTGAGGAAATATGCGGTTATCTGGATGAAATACTGAAATAATTATGAAAAGAGTCAGAATCACCGTATTGAAAAGAACCTTTAACCGGGATATTGCGGGGAAATACCGGGTTAAAGGATTAGGCTTATGTGAACTGCACAAAGAAGGACAGGTATTTATTTCCAATGGCTGGGAAAAGCCTGAAGGTTTATGTGAAAGCGCCTGGCAGAGCATGCACAGTTTTGTGTTTGCCTTGTCTCATGGCGGTTCGGATTTCCTTAAGGACTGGATGACAGACAAAAACTCAGCCGTGATCAGCTGTAATGACGGCTGCCGACCGGTTATTTTCCTGTTACAGGCACTGGAAGATTAAAGAAAAAAGGTCCGATTTATGTATCGGGCCTTTTCCTTTGTTTCAGAACAGTTCAAACCTGATCAGCGGATCTTCGATCTGCATGGCAGGATTATTATGCATTAATTCATCAATATTCATCTGATCAAGATACTTCAGTGCTTCATCGTGATCAAGAATGATCGGTGCTCTTTCATGGATGTAGAGAGTCTGATTTGCAGGTCTGGTGATGATGGAATAATTGTACTGATCTTTATTCTGCTGGTAAATGCCGGCCATGAAGAACAGCCTGTCATTATCGTGAATGAAGTATTTGTTCTTTTCCTTGTCCCATTCATAGAAACCGGTTGCCGGTACCAGACAGCGTAAAGCTCCCTTATAAAAGGATTTGTCTCTGATGGATTCCAGTCTGGTATTGATAACCTGACGGTTGAAGACATTGTATTCCCATTTCATGATGGCGGGAGAATTGCGGTCATCCAGAACCACGTTGAAAGTATGAGGAAATATCTCTCCGAACTTCAAGGCTTTGAGAATGTTTCCCTCATATTTGAGTTTGAGCTCTGCGTAATAGTTCTGCAGAACGGTTTCATCGCTTAAATGGTATCTTCCGCACATATCTGAATACAGTTTAGCATAAATTAATGTTAATATAATAATATGTTGAACGATACAATAGTGGCGGTTTCCACCAGCATGATCGCCCCGGGGGCAATCTCAATTATCAGGATCAGCGGTGCTGAAACCTTTGATGTGCTTAAGAAAATCTTCAGATGCCATACGGATCAGTTTGAAGGCTATCGTATTTACCATGGCTTCATAGTGGATGGGGAAACAGATGTTGATGAAGTACTGGTTTCCGTTTTCAAGGCTCCAAGATCATATACCGGTGAGGACATGGCCGAAATAAACTGCCATGGCGGTCTTTACATTACCAGAAAGATACTGACTTTATGTTACAGTGCGGGCTGCCGCCAGGCAGTTAACGGTGAGTTTACCAAGAGAGCTTTCCTTAACGGCAAGATGGACTTGACGCAGGCTGAAGCGGTCAATGACCTGATCATGGCTGATAACAGGGACAATGCCCGACTGGCAGTCAACAGTCTCTCCGGCAGCATCAGAAAACTGCTGGATCCTTTAATGGAGGAAGTCGTCCAGATCATATCCAATATAGAAGTTAACATCGATTACCCTGAGTATGACGATGTGGGAATAATAACATCAGAAGAAATAAAGCCAATGGTAGCTGACTGGCTGCAGCAGTGCGACCATATTTTAACTGTGGCTGAAAGCAGCATGATGATCAAGTCCGGTGTCAAGACAGCCATTGTCGGTAAGCCGAATGTCGGCAAGAGCAGTCTGCTCAATGCCCTGCTGGCTGAAGACAAGGCCATTGTTACCGATATTGCCGGGACGACCAGAGACCTGGTTGAAGGTGATATCCATCTGCAGAATGTTACGCTGCATCTGATCGATACCGCAGGCATTCACGAGACTGATAATACCATCGAAAAAATAGGCATCGAAAAAAGCATGGATGCCATTGATCAGGCACAGCTGGTCATTGTGGTTCTTGATGCCTCCAGAGAAATTGATGAGCAGGACAGAGAACTGCTTGAACTCACAAAGAATAAGAACAGGATCATTGTCTATAACAAGCAGGATCTTGTGGATGAAAAGAAAGACATGGGAATCAGTGCCGCCAACTGTGACATTGATAAACTCACTGATACCATAAATGAAATGTTTGCCGGTAATCAGATCGCACTTAAGCAGCCGGCTTTAACCAATGAAAGACAGATCGCTCTGATGAGTGAAGCAAGAAGCTCAATGCAGCTGGTCAGGGATGCTCTGGAAGAAGGTGTTCCTCTGGACCTTATCAATGAGGACCTGGAGAACGTCTACAGATGCATGAGAGAGATACTTGGTGAATACAATAAGGAAGATCTGCTGGATCAGATTTTCTCACGTTTCTGTGTAGGTAAATAAATCAACAGTTTCTGCGTCGAAAGGGGGCTCTGAAATGACAGATAACAGAGTGAACCGTGAATTCCGTTTATGTGATGATGGCGTATACCGCTGGGTATATGTTTATGATCTGTGGAAAAACTACACTGTCATACTTGAAATAGAGAAGTTCTTCACTCTGGCCTGTCTGGGAATCATGATTATTCTCGGCTTGCTGGAAATACCGGAAAAAGGTGTGATAAAGCGGATCATATCATCAGCCCAGGAGGCCGGTGTCATACTGGCAGTCTTTACCGTACTTTTACTTATCAGCTATCCGATTTATTGTTTTTTATCCAAAGGAAAATACTGCGTGCTTTTTGAAATGGATGATAAAAGCATCATGCATACCAGAATGGAAAAGGAAGTTAAGAATGAAGAGCTGGTAGAATGGCTGTGGGCTGCCAATGAGATCATTGACAGCAGGCTTTTGTCAACCGGCTTGAGCATTGCGACTGCTTCAGAGGCTTCCATGGAAACGGTATTCGCTGATGTCAGAAAAGCTGTGATCTCCGAAAGGGGCAGAACCATTACGTTAATATGCAAAATAACCAGGAATCAGGTATATGTTCCTGATGATAAATTTGAATTTGTGAAGAACTACATACTGGAGAGGTGTCCGAAAGATGTTCAGAGAAGTTAAAAGAATCAAACAGCGGCTTAACAGGGATGAATGTATTGAAATACTGAAGAAGGCTAAAAGAGGCGTTCTGTCAGTTAACGGGGACGACGGTTATCCATACGGTGTGCCTCTGAATCATTATTACGATGAGGAAAACGGCAAAATCTACTTCCATGGCAACTTACACGGCCATAAGGTAGAAGCCCTCAGAAAGAATAATAAGGCCTCGTTCTGTGTTTATGATGACGGTTATCGTGAGGAAGGCGACTGGGCACTGACCTTTAAGAGCGTCATTGTGTTTGGTACTGTCAGGGAAGTTGAAGACAATGAACTGATTTTAAGAATATGCCGTGATCTAAGCTACAAGTTTACTTCCGATAAGGAATACATTGAGGGAGAGATCGCAAGCAGCGGCAAAAGAGTTCTGGTCCATGAACTGACCATTGAGCATATGACAGGCAAGAAGATCAGAGAAGCCTGATTTACGGAAATAAGGTAATGTTATGAAGAAGACAAGTACAAAGGTAATAATTATCGTCATACTGCTGGCTATGATCGGCGGGCTGGGGTACGCTTACTACGATTACAAGGAAAAGAAAAGAATTGAGTATGAAAGATGGCTCAATGAAACGGAACCGCGTTATCTGGGTAATGACAGACCGCAGCTTGTCATTGTTGATGAAGAAGGCAATGAGATTCCGGTAGTCAGAGGAACGGAAGTTCAGTATAAAATCAATAAGGTAGTTGACGAGGAACATCCGGAAAAGAAAGAGATCGTCATGAACGACATCCTTTACTATGTGGATGAATCATACCTGGAAAATGATGTGGAATCCTGTGTCAGGGAAAAGGAAATGTTTACCGAGAGACCGGAAGAAGTATTCAAGAATACCGGCATGCTGGAGATCGCCTACAGCATCAACAAGAATGTTCCCGTTGAGATAATCGGCTTCAATCAGCTGAATGAGGATGGAACCATTGACATCTATAAGATAAAGACCGATGCAGGTGAAGGGTATCTGTATGGTGACCCTTATCATCTGGATTATGAATATGTTGAATATGCTCTGGATGGCAGCCGCTACTCTGAGCATTATGATGAAGAAGGCGGACGGGCCAAGGACATTCCTTACTATCCTAAGCATGTCAAGGAAGGCAGTGATCTGGTTGATCTGCCGGGTAATGTCATGCCTGATGTCTGCAAGACCCTGTATCTGAATGGTGATGCCATTGCCTACGCTGACGATTACATCGAACTGGCCAACAGCTGCGGTATCAATGCCTTTGTTATTGATATAAAGGATGGGGAAGCCATAGCGTATGATTCACCGACCATTAAGAAGTATTCTCCTCATACCAATGAGGGTATAAATACCTATGAGACATTCCGGAATTCAGTCAAAAAGATCAAGGATGCCGGCTATTACATCATTGCCCGTATTACCGTCTTTAAGGATGACGGTTTCCTGCTGGACCATCCGGAAACAGCCATTACCAGAAACGGCAAGCCATATGAGTATAACTATTCCAACTGGCCAAGCATCTTCAACAGACTGGTCTGGGAATACAATGTAGCTCTGGGTGTTGAAGCGGTAAGAGATTTCGGGTTCAATGAAATACAGTTTGACTACATCAGATGCCCTGAATACATTCCTTCAGGCACTGACATGAAAAACACCTATAACGAATCAAGAATCGAAGCAGTTACCAAGTTTGTCTATTACGCTACGGATGTGCTGCACAGAGAGGGTGCCTATGTTTCCGTTGACGTCTTCGGTGAACTGGTTGGCGGTTATGTAACACAGTATGGGCAGTACTGGTGTGCCTTATCCAATGCCGCTGATGTCATCAGTTCCATGCCATATCCTGACCACTTTAATGAGTGGGACTACGGTCTGGCCATACCTTGGAAAGAGCCTTATTCACTGATGTGGAACTGGAGTTACTTCGCACGGGAACGTCAGGAAGAGACCTATTTCCCGGCCAGAATGAGAACCTGGATCCAGGCTTATGACTCATATAAGGACGGAACATATTACGGTTATGATAAAGTAAGAGCGCAGATAAATGCCCTGACGGATAACGGCGTCAACCAGGGTTACATGACCTGGAACGGATCATCATCCATAGATAAATACTGGGATATCAAAAACGCCTTTAACGATTGATATAAAAATACTGCAAACCCTGATGGAAGTCAGGGTTTTTTCATGAAGAGGCGTGATATAATTACCTAAAGAGGTTTTATGATGGAGAAGACTTACTGGATAGATACGCATTGCCATATGAATGATGAGATATACCGCAGTGACCTGGATGCATACATGCAGAGATCTTTGGAATATAACGTCGGCAAAAACATGGTCATATGCATGAACAGGGAAGATCTGGAATATACCTTTGAAATGCAGCAAAAATATCCTTTCATCGATATTGCCTACGGCTATCATCCTGAGGATGCTGACAAAATAACTGAAGAAGACATTGAGTACATGGAAAGCATCATAAGCGATGACCGTATAATCGCAGTAGGTGAGATCGGACTGGATTACTACTGGGACAAGACCTATAAGGAAGAGCAGAAACAGCTGTTTATCAGACAGCTTGAAATAGCCAATAAAGTAAAAAAGCCTGTGCTGATACATTCCCGTTCACGGGCACAGGATACATACGATATTCTCAAGCAGCATGCCAGAGTGCATGTTCTTATGCATTGTTTCGGGGAATCCCCTGAAATGATGAAGGAATATTTGAAACTGGGATATTACATCGCCTTTGGAGGTGTGGTTACTTTCAAGAATGCCAGGACACCGAAGGAGAATGTTATCAATGTGCCTTTGGACAGACTGATGCTGGAAACCGACTGCCCATATATGACACCGGTACCGTTCAGAGGGAAAACCAATGAAACGGCATATGTCAGATATGTCGGGGAGTTTGTGGCCAGGGAAAGAAACATATCAGAAAATGAACTGCAGCGGCAGCTGATGGAAAACTACAGGAGATTCTTTGATGCAGAAAATTAAAGAACTGATCGTAGTTGAGGGCAAGCATGACCGCCAGAAGCTGGAAAAGCTGTTTGACTGTGATGTGATCTGTACAGATGGGCTGTCAATGAGTCCTGAAGTGCTGGAAACGATAAAAACCGTTGGCGAAAAGAGAGGCGTTATCATTCTCACTGATCCTGATCATCCTGGAGAGGTCATCAGAAAGAAGATAGCGGAAATAGTACCACAGCGGCAGCATGTTTTCGTTAATAAAAAAGAAGCAATTGGAAAAAGAAACGTCGGCATTGAATATGTCAGCGATGAAGATCTGGTAAAAGCTCTGGAAAACAGAATTACCTTTGACAGCAGAACGGAATCATTAAGCTGGGCTGAATTTCTGGAGCTGGGAATCATGGGAAACAGCGAAAAGAGAAATCAGCTGTGTACTAAGCTGCACATTGCCTTCAGCAATAATAAGACTCTTTATAAGAGGCTTAACATGATGGGCATGACTTACGGGGAATTAAAAGAACTTATATAGATTATGAATACCAAAAAGATCCTGGAATTACTGAACAAATATGAAATAAAGGCCAAGAAGAAATACGGCCAGAATTTTCTGGTGGACGAAAAGGTCATAGAAAAAATCATATCAACAGTAAATGAAGGGGAATATGTCATAGAAATAGGACCGGGATTGGGTTCTCTGACTGAGGAACTGCTGAAGAAGGCTGGCAGGATGACAGCCTATGAGATAGACGAAGAGCTTGTGGAAATACTGATGGAAGAATATCCTGACGATAAACTGGAATTAGTTAACCGGGATTTCCTGCAGGTTGAAATGCCTGAAGAAAAAGCTGTCCTGGTTTCCAATCTGCCTTACTACATTACCGGCGACATCCTGCTTAAGTGCTTCAGAGAGAAAAACAAGCTTAAGAGCATGACGGTCATGATGCAGAAGGAAGCGGCAGACAGATTCTTCAGCGGCAAGTATGAATACGGTGTACTTAACGTTCTGGCAGACTGGTACAGTGAATATCATGTCGTCTGTAAAGTCGACAGACACTGTTTCATTCCATCCCCTAATGTGGACAGTACCGTCCTGGAGTTTGTGTTTAATGAGAGGAAATCAGATGATGATTTCATCAGTTTCCTGAATGCCTGCTTCTCTCAGCGCCGCAAGCTGCTGGCCGGGAATCTGAAAAAGGCGGGTTATGTTATTGAAAGAGATCTGGGGAAGGCCAGAGTAGAAGAACTGAGTGCTGAGCAGCTGCATGAGCTGTATGAGGAAACAAGATGAAGGAATTTGCGAATGCCAAGGTAAACCTGGGACTGGATGTTGTCGGTGAAAGAGCAGACGGATATCATCTGCTGGATATGATCATGGTACCTCTGGCTTTGGGAGATGACATTGACATTGAGATCAGCGATGAGGATTGCTTTACCAGCAATACTTCCTTAGGCTGGGACAGAGGCAACCTGATGTATAAAGCTGTGGAATTAATGCGTCAGGAATATGGAATAAAGGAACATTTCAAAATCGATCTGTTCAAGAGGATTCCGATGCAGGCCGGTCTGGCCGGGGGCAGTGCGGACTGTGCTGCCGTAATGAGAGCAGTAAATGTCTTATGCAATCTGAATCTTTCAGAAGCAGAATTAATGAAGCTGGGAGTCAGACTGGGAGCAGATGTTCCTTACTGCATCTTCAATAAGCCGGCCCGAGTACAGGGTATAGGGGAAGTGGTAACACCAATCGAAATTCGGAAACACTATCACATCCTGTTGGTCAAGCCGGAAGAAGGCGTATCGACCAAGGAAGTATATCAGCTGTATGACAGTGCTAGACATGTGGATATTGATCAGCTGGTCAGGCAGCTTTCAGATGGGGATAAGCTTACTCTGGGCAATGTACTGGAGGACAGCGCCTTCAGACTGCTGCCGGAAATTGAAGCGATTAAACTGTTATGCATAACCATGGGCTGTGAGAGCTCTCTGATGAGCGGCAGCGGGTCCTGCGTATTTGCGGTTGCGGAGGATAAGGAGATTTTGACTCCGGTATTTTCTTATTTTAAAAATATATATAATTTCGTGTTAATGAGCGAAATTGTTTCTAATTAGTGTATAATAAAGGCGTACATTTTTTTGGAGGTTTCTATGATTTCAGCAATAGTTATGGCTGCCGGCAAGGGTACCAGAATGCATTCCGATCTGGCTAAGACCATGCATAAGGTTCTGGGTAAGCCAATGGTTGATCATATATACGAAACATTAAAGAAACTTGATGTTGACAATATTGTCTATGTTGTAGGATATGGTGCTGACACCATCAAGCAGCATATGGGAGATAAGGTAACATTCGCCTTACAGCAGCCGCAGTTGGGTTCAGGCCATGCGGTAATGCAGGCTGATGTCTTAAAGGGATATAAAGGAAAGAACCTGATCATAAACGGTGACTGTCCGCTTATTACGACAGACACCTACAGTAAGATGCTGAAACAGGCGGAAGAATATCCGCTGGTTTTACTGACTGTAAAACTTGATGATCCGGCTCATTACGGACGTATCGTCAGAGATGAGGAAGGTAACGTTCTCAGAATCAGAGAGTTCAAGGACTGCACTCCTGAAGAGGCAAAAATCAACGAGATCAATGCCGGCATCTACTGTGTTGACAATGAACTGTTATGGCAGTATCTGCCGGAAATAAAGAACGATAATGCTCAGAAGGAATATTATGTAACCGATCTGGTAGGTCTTTTCAATGCTCACGGTCATAAGGTCACAGCCGTTGTTTCCGATGATCCAAGTGAAATGAGCGGCATCAATAACCGCAGGGAACTGGTAGCGGCGACAGCCTGGTTAAGAGATAAGGTCAATAACTACTGGCTTGATCAGGGCGTTGAAATCGTTGATACTAACAGTGTTTATATTTCAACTGATGCGAAGATAGGAAAGGATACTGTTATTTATCCAAATGTCCGCATTGAAGGCAATACGGTCATCGGCGAAAGCAATACCATCACAGAAGGAACATATATTGAAAATGCAGTCATCGGCAACGGTAACACGATCATTTCTTCAAGGATCGTAAACTGTGAGATCGGTGATGATGTGACCATCGGACCTTGGGTCGATCTGACCGACGGTCATTAAAAGAAACGCGCTTAATAACCTGCAAAGGTAACCGATATATTTTGAAACAGGGAGGATTTATGGTAGAGGACATTGTTGTATTTTCACTGACATCTTGTAAGAATCTGACAGCGGAAATTGTTAAATACCTGGGAGTTGAAGAAGGAAAGATAGACGTCAAGCATTTCGCAGACGGTGAGATCCTGATTGAACCGGGACAGTCAGTCAGAGGAAAGCACGTATTCATCGTTCAGAGCACATGTGCTCCGGTTAACGAGAATCTCATGGAAGTCCTTATCGCAGCTGATGCCTGCAAGAGAGCCAGCTGCAGGGAACTGACAATTGTACTGCCTTATTTCGGATATGCCAGACAGGACCGCAAGGCAAAGCCTAGACAGCCTATTACAGCCAGATTAGTCGCAGACCTGCTGACGGTCTCCGGCGCTGACAGAGTTGTCTGCGTTGACCTGCACGCTACTCAGATCCAGGGTTTCTTCAAGATCCCTACTGATAACCTGACAGCCATGGAAATGCTGGGACAGTATTTCCGTCATAAGGATCTGAAGGATGTTGTTGTTGTTTCTCCTGACCATGGCGGCGCTACCAGAGCCAGAAAGCTGGCAGACTGTCTGCATGATGCTCCAATCGCCATTGTCGATAAGAGAAGACAGCAGGCCAATGTGGCTGAAGCCATGAACCTCGTCGGTGATGTTGACGGCAAGGACTGCATTATCGTTGACGACCTGGTCGATACCGGCGGATCATTACTGGGATGCATTAACATTCTGAAGGAACACGGTGCCAGAGATGTATACTGTGCAGCAACTCACGGAGTATTCTCCAATAATGCCTTGGAGAAGATAGCCGCCAGTGACATCAAGGAATTCGTCATCACCAATACCATTGAACATGCAGCTGAAAAGGTTAAGAACACTCCTAACCTGAAGGTTCTGTCCGTTGGATTCCTGCTGGCCAAGAGCATTGAAGCCATCAGCACAAACAAGCCTATTTCAGATGTTTACAATCTGTTCCAGTAACAGGAAAGAATAAATAAAAAATGCCATGAGTAATCATGGCATTTTTTCATGTTTAATTTTCAAACTGGCTGTTATACAGTTCGCTGTAGAAACCTTTATTCTTCAGCAGCTGACTGTGAGAGCCTTTTTCTATGATGTGTCCGTCCTTCATGACCAGTATGATGTCTGCTTCCTGAATGGTTGACAGTCTGTGAGCGACAATGAAACTGGTCTTTCCTTCCATCAGAATGGCAAAGGAGTCCTGGATCTGCAGCTCGGTACGGGTGTCTATTGAGGAAGTAGCTTCGTCGAGAATCAGAACAGGAGGCAGTGACAGCATCAGACGGCTGATGCATAACAGCTGCTTCTGCCCCTGTGACAGGGAGCCGTCGTTTTCATTAATGACGGTATCATATCCATCTGCCATTCTTTTTATGAAACTGTGAGCATGGGCCATTTTAGCTGCCTTTATGATCTCTTCATCTGTGGCATCCGGCTTGCCGATGGCAATATTCTCTCTGATGGTTCCCTGTTTCAGCCAGGTATCCTGGAGAACCATGCCTATGTTGCTCCTCAGCGATCTTCTCCGGATATCTGTGATTTGATGACCGTCGATGGTTATATATCCTTTGTCGACATCATAGAAACGCATCAGCAGATTGATGAGAGTCGTCTTGCCGCAGCCTGTCGGACCGACTAAGGCTACACGCTGTCCCTGATGGATGTCAAGATCCATGTCGGTAATGAATGGTACCGCCGGATTATATGAGAATGCTACATCCGAGAAGACGACATCACCTTTTGGTTCAGTAAGAATAATGGAATCATCGGTATCCTGAGGTTCAGGTGTCTGATCCAATAAATCAAAGACGCGGTTACAGCAGGCAAAGGAATTCTGCAGTTCAGTTATGACTCCGGAAATCTCATTAAACGGCTTGGTGTACTGAGTAGCATAACTCAGGAAACTGGACATTGATCCCACTGTAATCAGCCCGCTGACGGCGTTTCTGGCACAGACCAGCGCCAGCACAGCGTATATCGTAGCATTTACAAAACGGGTTGCCGGATTGCTGAGGGATGAAAAGAACGTCGCTTTTAATGAAACATCTGTAAGATTTTTGTTAATGGCGTCAAACGTATTAAGGGCGGTTTTCTGCTGACTGAATGCCTGAACGATCTTCTGATTGCCGATCATTTCTTCAATAACGGCAGTCTGATCGCCTCTTAATCTGGACTGTTCTCTGAAAAGATCATATGTCCTGGAAGCGATGAAACGGGATACTATCAGCGCCAGCGGCGTCAGGATCAGAACGATCAGCGTAATGCTGCCGTTGATCCTGAACATGAAGATCAGAGTACCGAAGATGGTCATGATGCTGGTAAAGAACTGTGTAAAGCCCAGTAACAGTCCGTCTGCCGCCTGATCAATGTCATTTATGGCAATGTTTACCGTTTCACCGTAACCGTGAGAATCGATATAACGCAAAGGTAATTTCTGCAGATGTCTGAAAACATCACAGCGCATGTCTTTTACGACCTGATATACAATGTGATTGTTTATTAATCCCATCAGGTACTGCGAAGCTGCCCGCAGGCATACCAAGACAGTTATCCTGATAAGAACAGGAGTAATGTAGCTGAAATCGACTGCTCCTTTGCCGATCAGAGCATCAACGATGTGTCCCAGCATGATTGGGATATACAGAGATATGGCAACGGAAATAACAGCCAGAAGGAATGATAAGGCAACAGAAGATATGTGACGCTTCAGATAGGAGAGAAGCTTTTTCATGCTGGTTTTATTCATGATCTGAACCCTCCCTGCGATACTGCGAATAATAGATTTCCTTATATACCTCACAGCTGTTAAGCAGCTCTTCATGAGTGCCTTTTCCTACCAGCATTCCGTCATCAAGTACCAGTATCATGTCAGCGTGCCTGATTGAACTGGTTCTCTGGGAAACTATGAAAGTCGTGTGCTGATAAGGGAGGTCCTTTACAGCCTGACGCAGTCTGGTTTCAGTCAGATAGTCTAAGGCTGAAGCGCTGTCGTCCAGAATCAGGATCTGCGGTTTTCTGACCAAGGCTCGGGCGATTGTCAGACGCTGTCTCTGGCCTCCGGAGAAGTTTCTTCCTCCCTGTTCAACAGGGGTATCCAGTCCTTCCTTGGCCATGATGAATTCGTAGCTCTGTGAAAGCTTAAGCGCTTCTGTAAGTTCTTCATCAGTGGCATTTTCATTGCCCCAGAGAAGATTGCTTCTGACAGTTCCCCGGAACAGAACGGCTTTCTGAGGTACGGTTGCGATCAGCTGACGCAGCTGTTCAACATCAACGTCCCTGACGTCACAGCCGTTTACTTCAACGGTTCCCTTTGTTGCCTCGTAAAAGCGGGGAATGAGGTTTACGACGGAACTCTTGCCGGAACCGGTGGAACCGATGATACCTACGGTATATCCCTTTGGGACCCGGAAACTTATGTCTGAAAGTGAGGCTTCACTGTTTATGTGATAATTAAGAGTAACATTTCTGAATTCGACCGCGTAAATGCTGCTGCCTTCAAATGAGCAGCCATTGGAAACGATGGCCGGTTCTATTTCCAGAATCTGTTCGACACGGTTGCCGCAGGTTATGGCCTTGCTGATGGTAATTATCAGACTGGCCAGCTTTATTAATTCTATGAGGATCTGAGACATGTAATTATAAAGGGCAACGACCTGTCCGCTGGTCAGGTTTCCTCTGTCAACCTTTACGGAACCGAGATAGAACAGAATGACTATGGCAATGTTGATGATTGCGTAAGTTACCGGATTCATGGCAGCTGAGATCCTGCCGACAAAGATGTTCAGTTTTCTGAGGTTTTCCGATTCCCGGTCATAGGCTTCAATTTCTCTTTCTTCAAGGTTGAAGGCACGGATCACTCGGGAACCGATCAGGTTTTCCCTGGTTTTTCTTAAAACGGTATCAAGCATGCTCTGTACTTTGCTGAACAGTGGCAGGGTAGTCATCATGACACCGGCCACAACAGCTCCCAGAACCGGAATGGCTACCGCAAAGATGAGGGCTTCCTGCACGTCAATTGTAAAAGCCATAATCATGGCACCGAAAACAATGATAGGGGATCTTAACCGCAGCCTTAATGCCAGATTAACGCCTGTCTGGATCTGATTCATGTCGCTGGTCAGTCTTGTTATGAGTGTTGAAGTGCCCAGCTGGTCCAGCTGACTGTAGCTGAGCTTCTGGACATGATCAAAAGCTGCATGCTTGACCTTCCGGACAAACAGGGCGCTGGCCTTGGCCGCAAAATACTGAGCCATTGTCGTACATAAAAAACCTACCAGAGCCAGCAGTATCAGAATCATGCACATTCTGAAAATGTAAGCTGCATCGCTGTTGTGTATTCCTATGTCGATGATACGGGTCATGATCAGCGGTACAAACAGTTCAAAGACACATTCCA
This sequence comes from Erysipelotrichaceae bacterium, assembly GCA_017405675.1. The sequence goes on along the minus strand of JAFRAB010000012.1, from coordinate 13,305 downwards.
TGAATTTGAACATTGGCGCCAGGAAAGTCTGGAAGCGGTTCTCATCCATGTATTTAAGCAGTTTCCACATCTGAAATTTCCTTTCAAAAACTAATAATATACATTAATATTATACATAAAAAACCGACTCTGCCTGATATGTCAGTCATTATCGGTTTATTTATTTTTACTGATTTAGTGTTTCAACAATGTAATTGGCTAAAGCCTTGCTTCCTTCTACTGTCAGGTGCTTGCGGTCAAACGCGAAGTATTCAGGATGTTCCTTCTTCATGTTGCTCCAGTCAAGGACGGTGACATTTTCGAATTCAGGAGCGACGATATCAATATTGTTGTTGGTACTGTTGCCCTTGTTCATCGGTGTCTTGATGATGAAGACCGGACGTTCCTTTGTCAGAGTGAACAGGCGTTCCAGGTTCATCTGACTGATGGTATTGACGTTGCCGATATTGATGAATATCTTAGCCGGCAGTGAATCATTTGCCACCAGTTTTTCAATGTCTGCGAAGACATCATCCCAGTTCAGTTCTTCCCGGGCAATGATGTACGGTTCTTCCAGCTGTTCCTTGAGATAGTCAACGCTGGTCAGCAGGTAACCGTCACCGATACCCATGACGGAATGGTCTTCATCCAGCTTGTACTTGCGTACGACCAGATCCTTGGCAATGCAGTCAAGGATGTAGTTGGCATAGCCGACTCTTCCTTCCGGTGTCAGGTGAATGCCGTCATAATAGAAGTATTCATTGTGGTTGGCTGAATATGTTTCCCAGTCAATGATGGTTACATTAGGATATTTACGGCCGGTTGCCCAGATGTTGTCTCTGTTGGCAAACTGCCAGTTATTTGTTGTTGTCAGGAAATAGACATAACGGTCCCCACAGAGGGAAACCATCTGGTCAAAGGCGCTCATAGGTACCGGACCGTTGGTTCCGATGCCGATGACGACCGGATTGCCCAGGGTTCCGTTACTGGCCTTGCTGGAAAGAATGTCAATGACAGGATAATGTGATCTGTTCTGCTTGGCATCAAATTCACCGTTAGGGAAGGTGTCATATAATGTTGCCACAGCTCCCAGCATGACGGAGTCACCGATACCGGTTACCGGCAGATTCTTGGCATCAACATCTTCGATCATCTTGGTCGGATCGGAGAGCAGCTCTCTTTCCGCATTTCGCTTTTCCAGGAATTCCTGCTGCAGCTGTTCCTGCAGTTCAGCACTCTTATTCAGCTGAGCTTCCAGATCAGCCATGTCCTGAGTATAGTCCTTGGCCTGAATGAACTGTATGACACCCAGGAAGGTAGGATATACCATGGCAGCGCACAGAGCCAGTTTGAGGACGGTTGGCCACTTAAACGGTTTGATCCTTATGCCTAAGGCAAAGTGCAGCAGAATTGAACAGCCGATCACCGTTAACAGATAATACAGCATTCTCACGCCTTCCATGCCGCCGATCAGCGTAAAGATGAACATGACAGGGTAATGGATCAGGTATACTTCATAGCTTATCGAAGAGATGATTCTGATGAATGGCTGTGATAATGTCCTGAATATGTTTGTGCTTCTGTTGTTGACAGTGTTTATTATTAACAGTGTCAGCAGTGAGACGATTATAAATGAATAGTTATAGTATTTATGTGTTTCGTTAACGGTAAAGAACAGATATACCAGAACACCAAGTTCCAGTGTGAACAGAATTTCGCCGACGAATCTGATGCGCATGAAGTTGAAGGTCAGGCGCTTCTTGTTATAGGTGCGCCATAAGCCTAAGGCCATTCCCAGGAAGATGGAGAAAATACGGGCATCGGTGCCGAAGTATATTCTCATTTCCGGAGCGCTGGCTTCGATAAGGTTTGGTATGACTCTCATGCTGAGTACGGTCATTATCATAAACAGTATCCAGATGAAGATGAATTTGATGTATCTGGTGGCCAGACGGAACAGTCTGTAGATCAATGGGATCAGCAGTTCAGCCTGTAACAGCAGTGCCATGTACCACATGTGAGTAAACGGAGAGTTCGTTACACGGGCGAAATAGGACTGACCCGCACTTATCTGCCACCAGTTGTTATATCCAAGCAGTACGGATACAGATTCCGGCTTTTTGTTCAGCCACATCAGATCCGGGAAGAAGGAGACAACATACAGCGTTGCGAATACCACAATAGCCATTGGCAGGTAGAGTCTGAACAGTCTTTTTACATAATAGTCAATGACTGAGAAGTGCTCCTTGGTGCTGTTGGAAACCACGAAGAGGTAGCCATGCAGAACCAGGAAACAGCAGACAGCCAAAAAACCCCCCGGTATCAGATCGGGATTAATGTGATATATAAGTACGGCTATGGTGCACAGTATCCTGAGGATATCCAGCCCATAGGCATATGGTCTTTTTTTCTTCTTAACTTCTGCCATCTATTACTTACCATACAGGACATTTCTCTCAGCTTCACTGAGGGGCTTGTCCTTTACTGCATCTATGCTTTCCGTTTTTTCATGGAATACCGGTGAGAGTATGTGATCTGCCGCTGATGAGATTCTTTTTCAGGATTCTCGGCTTTATCATGTACAGCCAGTATCTTGTCAGTGTTTCTGAATTTGGCCATCATGAGAAAGAAACCGAAAATCAGAATGCCGGTTGTGTTTGGAGCGAACCGTATCAGAGTAATACTGATGGAAATGTAGAAAATAAATATCAGTATGCGTCCGGTTAATCTATTTTCCATATAATACGTTTTTCTCTGCTTCGCTTAATGGAGCGTCTACAATACCTGAATCCCTGGTGCTGTCCTTTCTGGAGTAAGCCTGTGAATAATGGACCTGCCGTTCATGAGATTCAGGGTGGAATACTGATGTTGCCTTAGGCGTATTAAAAGTGTGAAATGAATTCACTTTTTTATTAATGTCTTTGGATCTCCTGATGATAAAAATGAAAGTGGTAAAAAAGATCCAGAAAAAAATGATTGGAAATATAATCATGATAATATCAAAAACATTACGCATAGTATCAGCTCCTATTAATTAATTATATATAAAATATCCCCTGTTTTCCACAGGGGATTAGTCGATGTTCAGTAAAACGTAGTCATTCAGCCGGAAGGAATAAATGCAGGTTATTATCTCTTTGTTTCCATACCGTCTGGCGACTGTTTCATGATATACGGACAGCTGCTGAGTATATCTTTCCTTCAGTATTTCAGGGGTAACATTACGGTCTGATTTGAAGTCAATGATATAGACTTTTTCTTCACCAATGCTTAACAGGTCAATGATACCGTTGGCCGGAATGCCGTTTGTGACGCTGATGTAAGGATACTCATGGTGATTCTCATTGTTTCTTAAGCTTACCGTTAAAGGATGTTTATAGAAACCAAGAATTTTCTGAATATCCCATGCGGTAAGCGGCAGATCAAGCCGGGCTATGTCATCAGCTGTTATTTCTCTGATGCCCAGCAGTTCAACGGCACGGTGCATGACGGTTCCGCGTAAAGCGGCTGAAGGTCTGTCATAGTCAAGTGGATAAACAGTGGAATGGTCGGTTTCGTGAGCTATCTGCGCTTCAGCCTGCCGCAGTTTTTCGCTTTCAGGCAGTACGGTTATGTTACCGGTGGAAGCCTGACCCAGATTGTCCGGAAGTTCAGTGAAATCAGTCACCGGTTTATCAATAGTAACATATTCATTTCTGTCATTGTCAGGATGGCAGTTCATGACGGTCTGTATCCAGCCGATATAGGTGTTGCCGCTTAATCCTGATACGGTAAGCTTTTCATCGATCTTACTCTCAAAGAAGACAACATCCAGATGGCTTTCCGCTCTGGTCAGGGCTACGTACAGGAGTCTGATTTCTTCATCGAGATCAGCTGTTTTATTTCTGTTCTTAATGAAATAAGTTGCCAGCGGATTCCTTCTTCTGACGTTTTCCGGCAGATAGACAAAGTCAATGCCGGCGCCTAGCTCATCATCGCAGAAATCATCATTGCGTCCGCGGGCAGCGTTGTTAAAGTCAACGACATAGACATAAGGTCTGGAAAGGCCTTTGGACCGATGGATGGTCATGATCTGAACAGCGTCATCCTGGCTTGAAAGGGAAGTAGCTTCTTCCTTGTCGGTATATTTCTGTTTTTCCAGGTAGTTCAGCAGATTGGCTATGCCGGTCTGGTTTTTCTGGAAGGCGATGACCATCGCAAACAGACTGTCGAGGTTATCACGCTGCTGTCTGCTGATCAGATCAAGATAGAAATTCTTTTCTCTGTAAATGGTCAGGATAATGTCGTTTAATGATGCACAGTTCTGCAGTTTTGTCATCAGCTGCTGCAATGAAGATGTAAGTGTACATTCTTCATTAAGGCTGACAGGACCGTGCTGATGTACATAGGAAGCGATCTGTTCGTCGGAAATGTTATATAAAGGACCTCTCAGAATATCCAGAATATGCAGCTGGCTGTCAGGAATAAGTAACAGGTTCAGCAATGAGACTACCGTTGAAACGGCAGCATCGGAGAAGAACCCCCGTTTGAAGCTGGCTATGGCCGGTATGCCATAACGGGCAAAGGTATTCTTCAGCATTCTCTTATGACGGTTGTTTCTGACCAGGATCATGAAATCGCCGTATTTGTATGAACCGTTCTGTACCAGTTCATAAATGTCTGAAGCTATGAAACGGCACAGTCTTTCACGCTTTTCGCTTAGTGTGCTGTCTTCATCCATATCAACCTGACGCAGATGGACTGTGTCAGTATATTCTTTGTTTTTATCAGCCAGTTCCAGATCATCAAGTGCCGGAACATAGATGTTATCAGCCGTGACATTCATCAGATATCTGAACAGGTAGTTGGAGAATCTGAGAATGTTGTTGCCGGAACGGAAGTTGACCTTGAGATGCAGCAGTTCGTCATTTTCCGTACGGTTATCGATCAGGTTTTTCATGATCTCAGGCTTGGTTCCTCTGAAACCGTAAATGGCCTGCTTGATATCGCCGACGCGGAAGACATTATTGCCGTTGGCAATAAGCTGTACCAGCTCTTCCTGTTCAGCAGAGGAGTCCTGATATTCGTCTACCAGTATCTCCTTATATCTGTTTCTGATCTCATCAGCTATTTCCTTATGCTGCAGGATCCTGATGGCCAGGGTACCCATGTCATCAAAGGAAATCAGACTGGCTTTATCCTTTAGTTCATTTAAAGTATCGTAATACAGTTCTGATATTGTAAAGAGATCTTCCAGGACCGGACGGCTGCGCTGGCAGACAGTGATAAGTTCAGGAATTAATAACGGCATTTTCTTTATGTCGTCAAAAGGTTCAGTAACATTATCCTTAAGCTTGCCAAAGATATCCTTTGTTTCCTTGTCCAGGTCTTTGATGGAAGGGAAGTTCTTTACCTGTTTCTTGAATTCAGCCAGGCTGTTAATGATTTCGCTGGCTGAAAGGCTGCCGATACTGTCGAGCGTCTGCTGATAGAAATCCTCATACAGTCCGATATGTTTGTCCGGTGTGATGTTCTTTACCGGATTCTTGATCCAGTTTTCCTCACCGGAGGCATTATTGTCATAGAAATCCCTCAGGACACTGCAATATGATGAAGCATCCTTGATGCGGATCCTGAAGTGTTCTCTGATTATTCTTTCAAAGGAATCTGGAATGATGCCTTCTTCTATCTGATCGTATATGTCAAATACTTTTTTCTTCCAGGCCTGATAGTCAGGAAGTGAATTTCTCTTTTTGACTAAGGCTTTTATCTTTCTGATTAATGGATCAAGTGATTCGCTGCGTTCACAGAAGCAGGCCACCAGCTGCGGTCTGCTGATGATTTCATTTGTTATGATGTCCAGAGTCTGCTGTTCCAGCATGGCAGCATCGCTGTCATCCATGACATTGCCCAGAGATAACGGATCCTTATCCAGAATGTAGCCGTATTTCTTAACGATGTCATAACAGAAGGAGTGAATGGTGGAAATGGTGGCTGAAGGCAGCTTGGTAATCTGTCTGTTCAGATATTCCTTCATTTCCGGATCATTGCTCCGGTCTCTGTTTTTCAGCAGTTCCTTCATCATCTTGACCTGCAGCTCAGCAGCTGCGTCTCTGGTGAAGGTCATTACTACCACTTCATCAATTTCCAGTTCTCTGTTGATTATTCGCTTCAGCAGTCTGTTGACCAGTACGAAAGACTTGCCTGTACCGGCCGAGGCACTTATCAGGATATTTCTGCCGGTGTCATCAACTGCTTTGCGCTGATCACCCAGCAGACTTTCATAGTTTTTCTTAAAAGGTTCAGGCAGGATCGTCATTTTTGTAATCCTCCAGATCTATCAAAGGCTTGCGCTTGACTTCTTCATCGCTTTCGTAGCTGTGACAGATGTCCTTAAAGTCGCAGTAATCGCAGGCAAATTTAGTTGGTGTTATGGAAATGTCGCCGCTTAAAATACGTTCAGACAGTATGCCGACAATATCCCTTAGTCCTTTCTTCCATACTTCCAGATCAGGTGTGTATTTTCGCAGAGTTGCATAGTGGTCATCGGATGTTGTATTACCTTTAACCATGAACAGGTCATAGCGGTTATCCTTCCAGCGGGCATCAGCTACATTGATCTGTTCATCAATACCCTCATTTTCCTTATATTCCGCAAAACCGTTTTTGAGATTGTAGTAAGCCATGCCGAAAGGCCTGAACTCATCCTGCAGTTCAGCATAGGCCAGTAAATATGTTAAAAGCTGTATGCGGGTTCCGTTAGCGATGGATTCTTCCGTAACGGACTTGCGTGAGCTCTTATAGTCAACGATCATGAATTCATCATTACCTGTGTCGAGACGGTCAATGAAGCCGTTGATAAGGACTTTATAGCTGCCGTAATCTTCAGGTTTGATGATCCTCTTTTCGTATGCAGCCGGTTTCCAGGCAGCCTGCCGGACAGCTTCATCCAGGAACTGTTTCTTGATCATCAGACTGGTGAGCAGTCTTTCTTCAACGCTGTTGATATACTTTGTATCATTGACAAGCAGTTTTCTGATGGCGTCAAAGCAGGCGTGTACGCTTTCTTCAACCGGAATAGTATGTTCATAATAAGCCTGTAAGGCCTGGTGCTGAATGTTACCGATAACACCGGCATCTATTTCAAACCATGTTTTGGCATCCAGTTTCAGTCCTCTTTGCAGGAAGTACTTGAAAGGACAGCTGACATAGCCTTCCAGCGAACTTGGTGAAGCGGTAAGAACTTTATCGTGATATGTATCTATATTTAATTGTTTACCATATGTTTTGCGGTAATCTTTTTTAAGTTTTTCAAGGCGATCAGGTTCAGCCAGATAGAGATCAGCAGCAGTCTGCGGACTGATGGTCTGTTTGCGGTTAAGGTAACGGCTGTTTTCCTTATATGGCCATGGCCTGTCTTCACCGTATTGTTCAAGATAAGTACTTTTATACAGCTTGTTTCCTTCCAGATCATTGGTACTGTAACTGAAGATCAGGTGCGGGATCTGAGCCAGCAGGTTTTCCAGTTCTCTGTTAAAGCAGGCTGTACGTTCATCAAGTGAAGGGTATCCTGGGATATTCTTAAGATAGAATTCATCAAAGAAACCGGTCTGATTGACGGCGGCCGGGAATACATCCTGACTGCAGCCGGTTACGATAGCCAGTTTGCAGGAAGAAACATTACGGTATACATCGCTGATGGTTACCGCATTAAGATAACGTTCCTTAGTGGATTTTCTGATGGCGTCGAGGTGATAGTAAAGAGTACGGCAGCCTTCAGCATTATCCGGAAGATACGGTACGCTTTCCAGACAGGCTGTTCTGATCTCGTCAAGACACCGTTTTTCTTCATCGTCAAACGGCAGGTCCTTAAGATAATTGAAAACAGCAGCGCTTCTGTCTTTTAAGGAAGCATGATTTTTCAGCTCCTCCAGTACCGGACGGATCCGGGTCATTATTTCCTCGCATCTGGTTTCTGACGATAACATGCTTCCAAAGGTGCTGTTGTCAGTTACCAGAGGATATAAATCCTGCCAGTGGACGACATGATCAAAGGGCTCATAAAGCTGAGCATCAGTAAGTCTGAAATAGGAAATATATTTTACAAGTATTGGGTCAGGCTTGCCGAAACAGCCGTTATTATAGGCTTCAATGAAATGTTCAGTGTCAGGAGTGCTGATATACTTTAACAGTGAAATGAAAGCTGTGGCTGCCTCACTGTGATCACTGCGGGTAACGCTGTAAGGAATGTTGTACAGACTGAAGATCTGTTCAATTACCGGAGCCGTGTTTTCCAGATCATTGGCCAGAATAAATATGTCCTGCGGTTCAAGTGTTTTATCGGATATTTTTGCAACGATATACTGGGCAATGGCAGCTATCTCCTGGGCAGTATTATGCCCGTAACGGACTTCAGTCTGCTGATGATCAGCTTTCTGCAGAGGGATCAGCTGTGCTCCCCTGGAGACTAAGCAGTCAATATCACGTCTGTCCGCTATGTCGCGGTAGAAATAATCATATATTGCGATGTCTGAAGCATCTTTGATAACTGTAAAAGCTTTCTGCATTTTACGGCTGATCAGATCCTGACTGTCCAGCCATTTCAGTATTTCCTTACGATCATCGTCAGGAAGAACGTCTGCAGAGACTCCCAGTCTGTTCATGTCATTGATAAAATCATAGAAGTAAGCAAAGAAAGCAGGGTATTTCAGAGAGTCATAATAGATGTTGGATCTGCTGATGTTCTGCTGAACTTTCCGGAAAAGCCGGGAGAATTCAGCAGTCTGGGAACCCAGGTAACTGACAAGATTGGTCCTGAATACATTTAAAGGCACTATCTCAGTGCCCATTAAAATATCGCTGTTTTTCAGCAGCTCAGCGATGATGTCTAACTTGTTGTAAGCCGGTGCAATTATGGTCCTGCTATTGCTCATATGAAAATTATATCACATTTGCAAACCTATAAATCCCTTTTATAAGGTTGAAAACACTTTCATATTTTAATATAATAAAATTTACCGTAATATTCTGAAAAGTACGATATAGGGGGTAGTTTAATGGCTATATACGGAATTTTAAAAAGTAAAAACGGTGACTCATTTCTCAGAAAAAAAGACAGTTTCTACAACGGTTCATTAAAGGACTATGTTGAAAGTTCAGCTAACAGATTTGAAGAATTCAATACGCTGTTTGAGGAACTGCTGGCTGTTGAACCTGATTTACAGGTCTGTGTTGATCTTCCTGTCAAAATAAGCACCAAGGCAATTTCCAACCAGATAATTCGCTATAAGGATGCTTTCAAGCTTCCGGAAGAGACGATTACCGTACCAATGATCATCTACTGGAATAAGGATGAAGCCGATAAGGCGATCCTGTTCTCCCAGACTAACTATATCGAGGCTAAAGGTCTGTATTACTGTCTGACAGAACCTGACATGGAATTCGGTCAGACCAGAAATGAAATACTGGCCATGTGTCTGAAGGAAGAATTTACCGAAGACATCAAGCAGTCATTCAGTAGTTTCCATGAAGGAAAAAGAGCAGCCGGTGCCTTACAGCGCATGCTCGACCACAGATATGTTTCCAACGTTGATGAAATGAAGGAAGCAGCCATCAATCTGGCAAAAGAAATCTTTGATGAAACCCAGAAGCAGGTTGTTGAACTGGAAGACAGAACAGATCTCATTAACAGCACTATCGCACGCGCTTTCCTGATCAAGAAAGCCTTATATGTGCAGTACATGATGTCCAAGGATCTGCTGACCACCCGTCACGAAGGCGATGTCAAGAAGCAGAGACAGTTTGCCAAGGCATACAGTGATGAAATTCCAATCGTTTCACTGTCATCATTATGGCGCCTGACAAAGGAAGATAATACTGAAGAATAAAGAATTATCACTGTGAAATTCACAGTGATTTTTTTATGTCTGAAAAGATATCGTGTTACAATTATTGTATATTAAGCCGAGGTCAGAAGTATGGAAAAGATAAAGACTTACAGAGATGGAACATATTACCGGGGTGAGGTAAACAGTCAGGATAATCCTGACGGCAATGGCTATATCAGATTTCCGGGCGGAGACTGGTATGAAGGTGAATTTGTCAATAATACGCTGACCGGAATAGGTACCTATCATTATAAGGACGGTACCGTTTATACGGGATACATGAGAAATGCCTACCGTCATGGTAAGGGAAAGATCACCTGGACTGACGGCGCCGTGTATGAAGGGGATTTTGTCAACGATGCCATAACCGGACAGGGAACCTATCATTATTATGATGGCGGTGTATATACCGGCGAACTCATAAATGGTACAAGAAACGGCAAAGGAAACCTGAGGTGGGCTGACGGTGAGGTTTATGAAGGTGATTTCGTCAATGGCCTGTGTGACGGACAGGGAACCTTTACCTATACAAACGGTGTCATTTACAAAGGCAGTTTTAAGGAAAACCGGATCTTCGGGGAAGGCATATATACTTTTCCTGACGGCTTTACAGTAAGCGGAACCTTTGATGGCGATAACAGAAACGGTTACATGGTACTGACATGGCCTGACGATTTCCGTTTTGAAGCTGTCTGGAATGAGGGTGTCTACTGCGGCCGAGGCAGGCTTTTCTATCCTGACGGTACCATGTTTGAAGGTCCGGTAGACATTGAAAGAGGCTACAGCTGTGAGGGGCAGGGTATAATGACAGAACCTGACGGCGTTATCTATGAAGGAACATTCTATGACAATCAGAAAAACGGTGTGTTTACCGTAAGATATCCTGACGGTCATACGGAAATACAGGAGTTCAGAAAAAATGCTCTGGTGAGTGTGCTGTCCAGAAGAGACAGGGACGGCAATGAAATCTCACAGGTATCCGCAACCGTAAACAAACCGCAGAAAACATTGGCTGAAGTTGACGGCAGTAGATATATGACTGTCGAAAACAGAGTAGACGGTAATTATGCCGAGGAACTGAAACCTTATTTTCAGGATCTGATCGGCATGAAGAGCGTCAAGGATCAGCTGGACAGAATATACAAGAGATTCAAAATCGATGCCATGCGCCGGAAGCTTCTTTCAATTGAAGCGCAGAAGCAGGGATATTACTTTATCGTTACCGGCAATCCGGGCACCGGCAAGACCACGGTCGCCCGTATCATAGGCAGAATGCTGCATGATGTCGGCATACTGCCGGAAGAGAAGTTTGTGGAAGTTGACCGTGCCCGTCTGGTCGGCGAGTATATAGGACAGACAGAAAAGAGAACGATGGAAGTCATAGATTCCGTCCGCGGCGGTACGCTGTTTATCGATGAGGCTTATGCCCTTTACCGCAAGGATTCGCCAAATGACTTCGGCAAGGAAGCCATAGACACCCTGCTGAAAGACATGGAAGATCACCGTGGGGAATACTGCGTCATCATGGCCGGTTACAGCGATCAGATGAATGACATGATCAGAAATGCCAATCCGGGACTGGCTTCCCGCTTTGACCATAAGATAAACATACCTGACTATTCAGCTGCTGAACTGACTGATATTCTGGTATCCATGGCTTTGCAGAAAAACTTCTTCATTAAGAAAGAAGCCGGGAAGGTCATCCGGCAGAAGATCGAAAAGGAAAAGATCGATGATACCTTTGATAATGCCCGCTATGCCAGAAGACTGCTGGATGAAGCCATTGAAAGACAGGCCTTAAGACTCTCTGAGAGTGTTGACAGTGTTTCCCTGGAAGATCTGCAGGTTCTGGAAGCTGAGGACTTCGGAAAGGTGGAAGCCACCGCCTCCGATCTGGATCAGTGTCTGGATACCCTTAACGGTCTTGTTGGACTGACTTCCGTAAAGAAGGCCGTCAATAAGCTGGTGTCAAATGTCCGTATTCAGGTGGAAAGCGCCAGACGCGGCCTTTCTACCGCCAAGAAGGTATTGCCTGTTAACATGGTGTTTACCGGCAATCCGGGTACCGGCAAGACCACGGTTGCCCGTCTGATGGGTAAGATATATTATCATCTGGGACTTTTGAAGAGACCTGATGTCTTCGTGGAATGCGTCAGAGCTGATCTGGTAGGACGCTATCAGGGTGAAACGGCTCTGAAGGTCAAGGAAGTTGTCAGAAATGCCCTGGGCGGGGTACTGTTCATTGATGAAGCCTATTCACTGGTTAACAGTGAGAATGATTCCTTCGGCATTGAAGCGGTCAATACACTGGTATCGGAGATTGAAAACAACCGTGACAAGCTGGCAGTCATACTGGCCGGTTATACAAAGGACATGCAGGAATTTCTTGATTCCAACCCCGGTTTAAGAAGCAGACTTTCAACAGTCATCGAATTTGAGGATTACAGTATTGATGAACTGGTGGAAATCTTCCGCCTGGATATGAAGAAGAGGGGTTATACCCTGGATGTTGATGAAGACCTGCTGAAGGAGATCATTACGAAAAAAGCCCGGGACAGAGACTTCGGCAATGCCCGCGGCGTCAGAAACATCTGCGATGAGGTCATCAGCAGACATAATGAAAATCTTACACAACTTGAAATATCGCAGCTGTCCAATGAAGTCATAACGACGATCACGGACAGTGATCTGGGAAAAACAGAAATCGGGCTGATCAGCTAGCCCGATTTTTCTATTAGTTAGGAGTGAAAACTCCTAACTAAAAACCACACGCTAAGCGTGTGAGACTAGAAGTAGCTTCGTGCGTTGTTAAGAAAAAGCCACCCAAGTATAATGAGAAAGGTCCGACAACCAAACTCAAAATAAAAAGGAGGCGATATCATTGGCAACGAAGGCAAATGACGATAGTAGTTTATCACACACAAGGTGGAAATGTAAGTATCACATAGTATTCATACCGAAGTATCGAAGGAAAGAGGTATACGGGAAACTAAGAAGCGACATAGGGTTGATTTTAAGGCAATTGTGTGAATACAAGAATGTAGAGATAGTAGAAGCGCACGCGATGAAGGATCATATCCATATGCTGGTAAAGATACCACCAAAACTGGCGGTATCAAGCTTCATGGGATACTTAAAAGGTAAATCCTCACTGATGATATTTGAGAAACATGCAAATCTGAAATACAAATACGGAAACAGAAACTTCTGGGCTAAAGGGTATTATGTATCAACAGTGGGATTGAATACACAAGTAGTGGAAGAGTATATCAGGAATCAGGAAAAAGAAGATATGATGTCAGACAATCTGAGTAAGAAGGAGTATAAGGACCCCTTTAAGGGGTAAGCCATAGTGCAGAGCACGGTTGTCGGACATCACAAGACCCTTGAGGGTCGCCGTGCGGTAAAGGCCCTTACAGGGGAGCCAAAAAACCGCACGTTGCACGTGCGGATAGTTATT
>JAFRAB010000011.1 GCA_017405675.1 Erysipelotrichaceae bacterium | reverse complement strand
ATGTGATACTTACAATTCCATCTTGTGTGTGATAAACTACTATCGTCATTTGCCTTCGTTGCCAATGATATCGCCTCCTTTGTATCTTGAGTTTGGTTGTCGGACCGTTCTCATTATACTTGGGTGGCTTTTTCTTAACAACGCACGAAGCTATCTCTAGTCTCACACGCTTAGCGTGTGGTTTTTAGTTAGGAGTTTTCACTCCTAACTAATAAAACCACTTCAATGCTGAAGTGGTTAATTTGTTTATATTGCCGCCCCTTCGGTAAACTGGGAATTCCACAGTTCAGCATAGAAACCGTTGGCTTCCAGCAGTTCACGGTGGTTACCGGTTTCCACGATGTCACCGTCTTTCATGACCAGGATGATGTCTGCATCCCTGATAGTTGAAAGTCTGTGGGCAATAGTGAATGATGTTCTGCCTTCTGTAAGTTTATTCATGGCATTCTGAACTATCTGCTCAGTTCTGGTATCTACTGAAGAAGTCGCTTCATCAAGTATTAGCAATGGTGCATTGGTGATCATGGCACGGGCAATGGTCATTAACTGTCTCTGGCCTACTGACATATTGGCGTCATCGGTAAGAACCGTGTCATAACCCTGAGGCAATGACATGATGTAATGATGAATTCCTACAGCTTTGCAGGCTTTGATGATTTCCTCATCAGATACATATTCCTTGCCAAAGGCCAGGTTATCTCGTACCGTACCGTTAAACAGCCAGGTATCCTGCAGAACCATGCAGAACTGTGAATGGACACATTCTCTGCTCATGTCTGAAGTCTTGATACCACCGATCGAAATAGACCCGCTGTTGAGTTCATAGAAACGCATCAGCAGATTTACCAGTGTAGTCTTACCGGCACCTGTTGGTCCGACAATAGCCACATGATGTCCCGGATAAACCGTAAAACTGAAATCATTGATGATTGTTCTTTCAGGTGTATAACCGAAGTTAACATGGTCAAATACCACATCAGCTTTCTCAACATTATCGATATGCTGAATCTTATGGCTCTCATCTTCCATTTCCGGTTCGCTTAACAACTGGAAGATTCTTTCGGCAGCCGCGGCAGCTGTCTGTAAGGAAGTGGTACCTTCAGCTACCTGAGTTAACGGCATCGTAAACATTTTTACATACACAATAAACGCAACGACAACACCGAACTCTATTTCTCCTTTGGCAACCAGATAAGCTCCCAGTACACATACGGCAACGTAACCCCGGTTGCTGACAAGTTCCATAATCGGCATCATCAGACCGCTGAGGAACTGTGACTTCCAGTTGGTTTCATAAAGCTTTTCATTGATGGCACTGAACACTTCTTCTGATTCATCTTCACCGTTGAAGCCTCTGACAATGATGTGTCCGGCATACATTTCTTCGATATGTCCGTTCAACATGCCCAGGAATCTTGAGCGATTGGTAAAGAATGGCTGTGAGTATTTAATAATGTATCTCATTGCCACAAAACCAAGTCCGGCAAAGAACAGAGCTGTAAGTGCCAGACGGTAATCTGTAATCAGCATCATTACCGTACATCCCGCAAAAGTGATAACGGCAGCTACCAGTTCGGCAATGGTTTTATCCAGAGCCACATTAAGCGTATCAACGTCATTGGTAACACGGCTCAACAGGTCACCAAAACTTGATGAGTCTGTACGTGATAATGGAACCTTATTCAGCTTGCGTGAAATGTCATTGCGCATCTGCTGTGTCAGACGTGCCGAATAGGTCGTCATCGTATATGATTCCACATAGATAATGATGGCACTGAAAAGATAGATAACTCCTAATCTGATCGTCAGAGACATTATGAGATCCAAATTCATGTTACCTGTTTTCATACCGGCTGAAATCAGATTGGTTATCTGTTTAAGAGTATCGGGTCCGAATAATGTCAGGATAACGCTGATAATGGCACTGCTGATACCAAGTATTATCATTGGCAGCTGCTTATGGCTGTATTTCAGAACCATTGACCAGGCATTCGCAAAATTCTTCGGTTTTTCGGCAGCTCTCATACCGCCGCGGCGGCCGCCACCGCCTGTTTTCATCTCGACCTGTCCCAGGCTGTAACTGTCTTTTGCCATACTATCCTAATTCCTCCTGAGATAACTGGGTACGAGCTATTTCGCGGTAGATCTCACAGTTTTTCATTAATTCACTATGCGTTCCCTCGCCTATTATCTTTCCTTCATCCAGAACGATTATCTTATCGGCGTCCTTTATGGTTCCGATTCTCTGCGCCACGATCAAAGTTGTTACTCCTGCCGTTTCCTTTTTCAGAGCAGTGCGCAGGATACGGTCGGTCTTATAGTCAAGAGCACTGAACGTATCGTCAAATATGTAGAATTCAGGTTCACGGTAAACAGCACGGGCAATGGACAGACGCTGTTTCTGGCCACCTGATACATTAGCCCCGCCTCTGGCTATCGGTGCATCTATTTCACCATCCATTCTGGAAACAAATTCCTCAGCCTGTGCAATTCTTACAGCGCTGCGTACTTTTTCTTCAATGTCTTCAGCTGCATATGAAACATTACTTCTGACTGTTCCGGTAAACAGGACAGCCTGCTGCGGTGCATAGCCTATCTTTTCACGTAAAGCCTGCTGGGTATAATCTCTGACATCTGTACCGTCAACCAGTACTCTGCCTTTAGTCGTGTCAAAGAAACGCATTACCAGATTGGTCAGCGTTGATTTACCTGATCCCGTAGCACCGATAAAGGCAACTGTCTGACCTTTTTCAGCAGTAAATGATATATCGGTTAAAGCCTCACTCCCGGCTCCCGGATATGTGAATGAAACATTTTCAAATCTTAACGTACCCTTTTCACCTGTACCTTCTGTTAACTGACCGTCAGTAATTGAAGGTTCAGTATCAAGGATGGCATTGATACGTTCAGCTGCCACAGAAGCACGCGGTATCATGTTGAAAATCATGTTTAAGCCCATGAAGGCTCTGACAATACGGGCAGCATATGTAGAGAATACAACCATCTCGGAGAAGATTTCCAGCTGTTCAGCTGTTCCGGCTGAAGCTATCATGAAAGCTCCGATGCAGTAAATACCGACATTCATTTCATTATTAACGAACCTGGTTGCCGGCTGCATCAGTCCCATTGATCTTCTGGCCTTTAAGGCGTTTTCTGTAAGTTCGTCGTTAGCTTTCTTAAATTTCTTCTGCTCATATTCTTCCGCATTATATGCTCTGACAACTCTCATACCGGTCATGTTTTCACGGGTGACCTGATTGAGGTTATCAGTATAGTACTGCATCTTTCTGAAACGCGGATGAGCATAAATAATCAGGAAAACAAGCAGTACAAACAGTAATGAAACGGAAGCAGCGGTAAATACCAGCCACTGCCAGTAGCGTGTCGAAATCTTAAACAGAGCATATCCGGCCATGATCGGTACTCGGATCAGCTGGTTAAGGCCTCTGGATATGACATTCTGTATCTGTGTACAGTCATTTGTTGAACGCGTAATAAGGGAAGCTGTTGAGAAGCGGTCAATTTCTTCCATTGAAAAAGCTTCTACTCTGTGGAAAATCTTGCTTCTGAGATGCTGAGAGAATGAAGCTGCCAGTCTGGAAGAATAGTACTTCGAGACAATTGAAGCAACAAATGCCAGCAGTGAAAACAGTATCATCATTTTACCGCAGTTCCAGATAGCTTCCATACTGCCTGAAGTATTAACCAGTCTGGTAATGTCAGACATGTAATCAGGAACAGTCAGTTCCATTACTACCTGAGCAGCTATGAACACGATCAGTCCCAGCATGTAGTAAACATGCTTACCGGTCATGTGTCTGAATATTCTGATCATACCGCTCCTCCTTTCTTTATATATTTCCCCAATTTTGTTTAATTATATTATAAATCATGGATATGTTGATTTTCTTTCTGAATGTTCTTTCAGGAAAGGAAAAAGCTGACTGGTGCAAGGTCAGCTTATCCGTGAGAAACATAACAAGTAAAAGGAGATATACTGTTATATGTTTTATTCCTTATTCGTGGTCTGTGAGCCGGATAACTTCCTTTTTTACTACCAGCTCGTAATATATGAATCCGATGATACCGCAGCACGCCCAGGTGAGAGGATAACACCAGTATATATTCTGAATTACATGATTATGAGACAGGGAGATGGCCAGCCACCGCTGTCTTACAATAACCATACTGAAGATGTTGTTCGCCATATCGAAGGCCGCCTTGTGGAATCCTTTATTGATTCCTGAGAACAGTTGATGCATACCCATGAAACCATACAGCGGCATTACGGTATGCAGGAAATCCACTATGACTTTTATGATTTCCTCATCCGGAGTGAAGATACGTGCCAACTGCGGAGCAAACAGATAAACAATGAATCCAGGAATAATGGTTAATGACATTACCAGGATTGCTGTTATCTTTACGCCCTTGACAGCACGATCATATTTTTTTGCCCCGATATTCTGGGCAATGAAGGTTGGAATTGCCAATCCGACTCCTTTACACGCCAGCTGAGCAAACTGGTCAATTTTCTGTCCTGTCGGCAGACCGGCTGTAGCAGCCTTACCAAAACTGTTAATGTAACGATGAGTAAATATATTACCTATTGATGTAATACTAGACTGAATGGCTGCCGGTAATCCCATGGAAAGAACTTCCTTAAGAGCCTGCCAGTTTATATGAAGATCCTTGAGATCCAAAGCATATTCCTGGTCCATTAACTGCATTCTTCTGAATACCAGCACAACTGATATAAACTGTGCAATGATCGTAGCCCAGCCGACACCGTTTACTCCCATTTTGAATACTGCTACAAACAGCAGGTCCAGAATGATATTAGATACGCTGCTGATAACCAGATGCCAGAACGGACTGATTGAATCGCCTGTGCTTCTTACTACTGAAGCGCCAACGTTATATATGGCTGTAAACAATACGCCAAACATGTATATGCGCAGATAGGAAGCCGATGCATTCATGATGTCCGGATCAACCTTTAGCAGTGTCAGCATTCCTCTGGCAAATATTACACCGAGCAACGCTACGGATATGCCGGCAATCAGAGTGAAAGTCATTGTTGTCTGGATCGACTCATGCAGATCCTTATAATTCTTAGCCCCGAAATAATGGGCAAAGACAACACCGACACCGGCTGATAAACCGGTAAAGAAGCCTACCAGTGTGTTACACAGGCTGGTAGATGCATTGACAGCTGCCAGTGCATCACCATTGATGAAGTTTCCTACAACTATGGAGTCTACACTGTGATACAGAGTCTGAAACAGCTGACCGATAAAAAGAGGTACTGCAAACGCAATAATGACCTTTACAATATTTCCTTCTGTGAGATCAATATTTTTACGGTTCATTGAATTCCTCCTTTTCAATCACATTATATTTTTTTTAAACCTAAACTCTATTGCTTAATATTCCTTTGTAAAAGGGAAAATCAGACAGAGAAAAAGCGTTATTCAACGCTTTCTTAACTGATAGTCAAAAGTGTCACCTGACTGTATATAAATAACCTTTAATTCATTACTGAAGAATGCCGGCAAAAGCTGTGTCAGATACTTCATACCCAGTTCTTCTGCTGTAAAATGCCCCATTTCAAACATTACCTTATTTTGTCCCATGAAGGCGGCATCTCTGACATATTGTGTCAGTGTATAATCCACTATCTCAAACGGAATAATGCAGTCAGCTTTCATGGCTGCATCTATCTTAGGAAGATCAAACTTATCGAATTCACCGGCAATGACATGTTCGGCAAAGAAAACTGTCTTTATGACTGCGTTTCTGTTTCCAACTATGCGCAGACCATTCAGGTTCCATTTTTTCATCAGTTCATCAGCCAGTTTTTCAGCAGTTGTTTCCGGGATTTCAAACCACAGAGGTTTCTTCGGATCAGATATGCAGTAAGGCTTCCAGCCCAGTTCCTGCATTGTACCGTAGAAAATCATGTCATTTCTTAATCTTTCCACAACATGCGGACCGCCGCTGCCGTGCATGTGATCATGGTCACGCCAGATGCAGAGATTATTGTCTCTGATATATTTGAGTTTTGCCTGCAATACATCGTTTTCAACTTCGTCAACATTGTACAGCTTTTCATAGTTATAGGTTATTCCTTCATGTGAGATGATCAGGTTAACCCCTTCCCTGACTGCTTTCTGCAATACATCAAAGTTAGCAGTAGCTGTTACCGCAATACCGGTACATTCCTGATCAGGATTACCATATAACACTTTGTCTCTGGTTCTTTTTCCTTCAGTATATGGCTGATGGAATTCGTGCATTTTCTCTATTACTTCTGTTATTTTCATATTTATCACCATTTATTGAAATGAACACGGTCTTCCTCATAGTCTTTATGAGGAACATTGCTTTTGTCTTCATCCGGATAACCGAAAGCTATTACTGAGTGTGGAGTTACTGATTCAGGCAGATTGAAGTATTCTTTCTGAGCCTGTACCTTTTCCTGCTGAGGCCAGATTCCTAGCCATACTGAACCTAAGCCCAGACTTTCAGCTGCCAGTATCATGTTCTGCCCGGCTATCGAACCGTTAATTACCCAATACTCAGGAGCACGGCTGAACATTCTTTCGCCATCAGCACAGATCAGTATTGAAAAGGCACTGCCAGCCACGATCTTTTCAGCTCTTCCGCAGACTTTTGCCCACTTCAGCAGTTCATCATGATCATTAACTACCACAAAGCTCCAGTCTCTGGCATTAACGGCAGTCGGTCCGCTCATTCCACAGGTCAAAACTGTCTTTATAGTCTCATTATCTGCTTTCTGTTCCGTATATTTTCTTATGGATCTTCTTTTAAGAATGGTTTTTACTGTTTCTGTCATTATCAATATCCCCCCTGTTTTCAATTAAATATTATTATTTTATTTACTGAACTATTTATCTGTTTTTACTTTTGATAAAAGAAAAAATGTCACATGACATTCTTTCTACATATTCCCTATCCACAAAGGAGAATTGATTTCCTTAAGATGCTGCTGGAATTCATCAGTACCATACAATGCATCACGGAAATTGATCAGTTCTACATGGTTTTCTATGATCCAGTTTTTGAATTCTTCACTGACTGCCGCTTCATGTTCCTTACAGCGATGCAGATTGCATCTTGATTCAGCCAGAATATGGGCATCACAGAAACCAGGATGCCAGCCGTAGAAATAAATTTCTTCCTTTTCTGTCCATTGCAGATTGATCATCTTTGACAGCGGATCATATTCATTAAAGTATTTCAGATCAAAACCTTTATCCTTATCCGGCTGAATGTGAACCGAAATAATGTTTTTATCTGCCCACTTAGGATCAGCTATACGGACGCGTGGAGTATTGGCGTCTGTTGAGAAAATGTTATAGGCAGGAATATACTTCTTAACAACTTCGTTATAGGCTTTTTCCATCGGCAGATCACTATCCATTAAAGACGCTATATCAGGATAACGTCCCAGATATTTGTAGCACAGCCGCATTTCAGCTTCAAATTCCCGTAAGGCATCTTCATATGTAACTTCCTTACGGAATTCGTTATGTCTGTGGCGCCATTTGAATCGGCCCTCTTCATCTACCATACTTGGTACTTTATCTCCCAGTACCGGTGATTCCCACAGATGTCTGTGCCAGCCAATTGAGAGCCATGGCTTTTCCCTTAATATCTTAAGTTCTTCAATTACATGAGGTGCATCGAACATAACATCCGCACTGCAACCGGTTCCGGCATCAAAAACCAGATTTACTCCCATATCATAGGCAGGTGTATAACCAACATCATCAACTCGATAAATCAATCTTTTTCTCATTACTTATCTCCTTTTTTCAGTTTTGTTCTCAGCTTTTCCATTAAGGAAGGTTCGCATTTATCCGGAATTAACTTTGTCAGCGTATCATATACTTTCAGGTAACGTGAATTATTTACGCTGACAATACTGTCATCCTGTAAGGTGAAATAAACTCTGTTATTAGTGGAATCAACTGACCACATTTTCAGGTCTTCATACATGATTTTGCAGGCTTTTGAAGGGTCCATCTCATCATATACAACAACTGCATCATTATATATATCCATTACTGGTTTATCTTTGATCATGAAATAACCTGCAACAGCAATTACCAGAAAGAAAATACCTGCAATTATTGTCAGTTTTGTTCTCAGAAAACACAGAACAGCTCCAATCACACCCCGCAGAATTATCCGGATTACTGGCTTAAGTGATATTCTTTCCTTTAAATTACCGGTGATTTCAATATCACTGGCATTTATATATTCTGTTTTATTCATGGTTCTCCTTTTTATATGATCGTCATGATCTTGTCAATATACTGCTGAACTTCTTCAGCAGGAACACCCGATGAAATAGTTTCAAATGTCATGCCATACAGTTCCGCCGGGAACAGATAACCAGCCTTACCGTTGGTATAACCGAATATCAGACAGCATTCTGCCTTACTGGTATTTTTGATCTGCAGACCAAATTTAGACGCCAGTTCAGCCGGAGTTACTATGATCTGTAAGTCTCCCAGTCTTATGGAATCCGCAAACCAGTCAACAACCACTCTGTCGAGAGTCAGCAGTTTGTTTAAAGCCGGCATCATTGATTTCAGTATTTTGATACGGTCAAAATCGGTGGCAGTTTTCAGTTCTTCCTCAGCATCAGCTATCTTTCTCTTAACATCTTCATGATCTACTGTAACATCAACATGATGAGTTATGGTTCTGATATCGTTAAAGTTCAGTGTCAGTTCCTTATCAACAGGAATAGCGGCCATTTCTGCAGCCATGCCTTTAGAAATACGCTCCAGTTCAGCAAAGTCATTACCCTGTCTGGTATTACGGGTCGAACAGTCACCGGCTGCGCCAACTATCATATGAGGATAATATCCCTTCAGTTCGTGATATTTACGTACTGTATTACCGGCAAATTCACCTGTTAATAATGCATTCTCAGGTGTAACAGCCGTAGAATGAACCGCCCAGTTACAGATAGCAGACACTACCTCATTATTGTTATCTCTGAATTCAACCAGAATGACTTCATTATCAGCCAGGGTATTTTCCAAAACACGGCTGGCATAATAGCCTGTTATAACTTTCTTTCCATAGAATGCCTTAACTTCCCTGAGATTGTTAAGGCCTTTTCTAAATGCCTTAACACCCAGTTCAATCAGCCAGTCGTAATACTTCTGATTGAAATGTTCATTCTGTTTCATCTGATCACCAACTGACTGGTGATTATGTGTGGCACTTACCAGTACCAGTTTTTTATCTGTTCCGAACTCCTCATTAAGTCTGCTGCTCAGTTCTTTATAGAAACCCTCTTCAACGCTGATCCAGTCTGTTGAATAAAGAAATATCTGTGTCCCGTTTATATCAAGCAGTGACATCTGTACGTAAATGTCATCGTGAACACCCTGAGCCGGCAGTTTTCTGATTGGTGATTTATACCCTGTTAAATAAAAAGGAGTATAATCCGGAGTTACACACTGTCTTTCAGTATATGCTCTGATCATACTTCCTCCCTTTTAATCGTCGTCTTCTGTATCTTCAGTAGCTGCCAGCAGGACTTTGGTATTTACTATACCTTGCTGTCCGACAGCTGCAATATGATCAATATCATTAACTGAATATTCTCTGGTTGCCAGTAACTCCATGATCATAGGCAGATTCATTCCGGCAATAAGATCTACTTTATCACTTACAAGTAATGCTGCCTGATTGAATGGTGTGCCACCCAATAAATCGGCAAAGATAATTACACCGTCATCGGTCATCAGTTCATCGACTTTTTCTCTTAACTGCTCGCCGAATTCATCGGCTCCCATATCGGATTTCAGTGACAGTGTTTCAAACTGCTTCAGATCAGTTCCGAAGAACATCGTGAGTGAATCCTTAACACCGGCAGCCATGCCGCCATGACTTATCAATAAAATACTCTGCATATTTATTTCTCCTCATCTTCTCTGACCTGTTTTTTGAATACCAGATCAGGATTATATCTTAATGCGGTCCACTGATGAATATTCTTGGTTGCTGATTTCATGATTGTACCGTGTCTTTCAAATTCTCTGATTCCATCATAATTATATGGATCTTTCATAACAGCACATGTTGTTTCGTAAAGATTCCTCAGACAGACAGGATGAATGTCCCATGGACCGTGTCCAGGGAAAATACCACTGAATTCAGTTAATCGCGGCTGCAGTTTTTCCAGTTCATCATGCATGGCTTCTACCGTACACATTTCTCTGAATGGAGCACCTTTTGGCTTTCCGCCAACGCCTGTTACGTCTCCTACAAAGAAACATCCAGTCTGATGATCATAGTATCCGCACTGCCCGGCAGTATGACCAGGAATCAGAATAGCTTCTACAATATAGCCCTGTCCCAGATCAAATTCGTAGTGATTTGGAATGCCGACTATTTCATATGGATGATATTCAATTACATCCTTTGGATCAAATTCCGTATAGAGAGGCTGACCAGGGGCAACTTCCTCACCAGCTACCATAACCGGATGATCTGTCTGATTGAACAGATAATCCCAAATATGAGGATTGTTCTTGGTCTCCATGTCCGGCACTTCATATTCATGACAGTAAATCTTTCCGAACTGAGCATTGCCATAAGCATGGTCAAAGTGTGCATGTGTATTGGCTACAACGATTTCCTTATCACCAACCAGATGTCTGATCAGACCTTTAAGATCTCCTACACCAAACGATGTATCAACGATCATGCACTTTTCCGGGCCGTTAATCAGGTACATCCAGACTGCTCCGGCTCCGTCAAACGTGTCATTATATAAAGCCCAGGTATTGTCTCTGACTTTATAACATTCAGTATAAGGATTTATCTCAGGATAGAATTCCTTAAGAGTACTGTATTCTCTTAATATCTTCATGAATGACCATCTGAACGGATGTTCAGGTTCACGGATCCTTTCACGTGATTTAAGATCACTCTTGATTGGTCTTGGAATGGAATTGATATCGTTTCCGTTATAGAGTTTTCCAGGCATATTTACCCCTCCTATATCTTATAGACTGTTTGTCTTTGTTTTCCTATTTATCCACACTTCTGATCAGATATGTCATAAGTGTTTCCATTGTCTTTTCATTGCCCTTGAAGGCGTGCTCCGGAATGACAAGATTGGTCTTATCATCGAAAGCAACGATCATCAGGTCGTAGTAAGTAACAAATGTCTGCGGTTTTTTAATTTCACCGTTGACGGTTAGTACATTATCTGATAATTTCAGATCAATGTCTTTGAATTCAAAATTATCCTTCTGCAATTTTCTCTTTGCAGTGGTTCTGGTAACATCCTGGAACAGTGTCGGTGCCCGGAATATTACCCATAAAACGGAAAGGAAGACAGCTATTCCTATCCATAATGCTGATCTATACAGTTTAAGAGCAATAAGCAGAGCCAGCAGAAATGCAGGTCCCCACACGAAGGCGAAGAATCTGGCAATTCCTGTTTCCTTTGCTTTTGTACCTATCATCTGATAGTACTTGATAGCATCTTCTTCTGTAAGTCTGTATTTAAGATTGATCATATCTGTCTTCCTTTATCTAATTAAAATTAAGCTAAGATCTTTGTCAGGAAACCGACGATAGCAACAGGGATCATCCATAACATGATCTTAGTTGCAGACCACTTCTTCTCCTTAACCAGATAGTAAACTACAAAGCATACTACTAATGATAAGAACTTAGGGAAGAATGCGTCTAATACCTGAGTCTGAATGTTAACAACTGTTTCACCAGCCTTGGCAACTAAAGCAGTTTTAACGTTCATGATGCCGGCTAATACACCACCGATAACAGTGATACCTAAAGCTTCAAATGCAGGAATTGCACGGTCCTTCAGATCTGAAGAGATCAGCATTTCAGCACCCTGGATACCTGACTTATAACCAAGTTTGAATAAGCCATATGATAATGCGGCATTAACTGCAGTATAAGCAACGAACATGAATAACGGACCCATGATTGAGCCGGTACCTGTTGATAAGCCAATACCGATGGAAATAATGATTGGTGTTAACAGAGCCTGAATCAGGGAGTCACCTAAACCTGCTAACGGGCCTGCTAATGCCTGTTTTACTGACTGAATTAATTCGTTAGTAATGGTATCGTCCTTGGCTCTTTCAACTTCCATACCTAAGACGATGCCCCATACTACAGCACCTAAACCCTGCTGAGTATTGAAGAATACTTCGTGGTTACGGCATAATTCTTTCTGCTTTTCAACATCTTCTGGATAGATCTGATCGGCAACCTTTGCCAGAGTGCAGACCATTGAGCAACCTAACATACGCTCACGTGTGAAACACATTGGAACTGACCAGTTGTAACCCCAGAATGCGTCGTTAACAAACTTATTGTTTTCCTTTAAGGAATTTAATCTCTGTAATTCTGACATTAGTCGTCATCCTCCTCTGCTAAGGCAACCTGCTTGCTGCCGGTGAACTGGAATACCAGGTAAGCTACTAAGCATGCAACTACTGTAAGAGCGATAGTGCTCCAACCTAAACCTGCAACGGCGATAAATCCAAAGAAGAAGTAGATCCACTGTAATGGTTCATGAATAAGAGTTACCATCAGGATCATGAAGCCGATAGCCGGTAACAAACCTGTAAATGTTGACATGATACCATTAACCTGTGGTGGGATCTTGGCAACAATGTCAAGAACGATCTTAGAGCCTGCCAGACAGAATACTGGAACTGTCAGCATGCTGTATACAAATGTCCATACATGGCTTAATACAGGGAACCACCAAGCCCTCTTGATCTGTCCCTTTTCAATTAAGTCATCCTGCTTGTGCAGGAAAGCAACCTTAACCATGTTACCTACTGTCTGAGTGATGCTCTGAACTGGTGCGAATGCCAGAGCGATTGTCAGAGCTTCTGCAGCAACTGTTTCAGGATTAGTCTGTCCGGAAACAAGTGCCAGAGGTAATGCAAACCATAAAGCTGTATTGATGTTAGGTAATGTTGAAACACCACCGATACTCATCTGACCAATGTAAGCGGCCTGGATGATAACACCTGCTAATAAGGCTTCCTTGGTTTTGCCCATGATAATACCGATAAACATGCAGGCAATAAGAGGCTTGCTCATAATGTTCTGGCTCAGCCATCCTAATGGGAACATGCTGGTAGAAATTAAGAAACAGAAGAAGCCCAGCAATAATGCCTGAACTACTGTAATTTGCATAAGTACTTTTCCTCCTCTCTATTTTTCCTAAATAGTAAAATACTTTGCATTTTTAGTATTTATCCTTAACGTTTTTCCAATACAGCGGATCTGCCCCGTCACCAGGGAACTGCTGGAAATATACGTTAACGCCTAACTTGTCTAATTCCTTGATTGCAGCTAACTGTTCAGGATCGATCCAGATATCCTTGCGGATCAGGAATCCTTCACCTTCCCGAGGAATATTGGCAACGTTAACTTCCTTGTATAAATCAGGAAATTTTTCATAAAGCTTTAACAGTGTTGAAGGCCTTCTGGCAATGATCAGTGTTCTCTTATCATTGACCATACATTTGGAAATTGGTGTTAAGGCATCTTCAAAGGTATGAACTGTAACCTTGACACCCTGTGGAGCAGCCATTTCGAAGATTCTCTTCAGCATAGGATTCTTGGCTGTAGGATCATCTACTCCAATAACACGGTTGATTTTGTTCATTGGGATTATTTTTGTCTGACACTGTCCGTGAATGAGACGGTCATCTGAACGAATAAATGTAATCATTTTTATGTCCTTTCCTTGATTTTCATCTATCTATATACTAACTTTCGTAAAATCAATCATCTGTTCAGTAATTTCCTTTATATAAGGAATTTTCTGAAACCGCTTAACCAACTTTTCCGGAGGCAAAATCATCTTCTATCTGATTAAGCTTTCTGCTGAATAACAGGATACATCCTACTGCCATAAATACAGGTATTGCCATTACAGTCCACATTGTTGGAACATATCCTAACGCCTTGGCAACATATCCGCATACTGCCGGACCTAATAAGGTGGCAGAATCCAGAGCGATATAATTTGTGCTGGAAGCTGAACCTCTGCGTGAAGCCGGTACACATTTCATGCACATTGACTGTAAAGCCGGCTGCACGGCACCGTAGCCAAATGAATTGATAACGGCTACTGCCAGCAGATGCCAGAGTTTTGTGGATAAACCTATGAGAATAAGAGATACACCAGTTAACCGGCAGGCCGGTATGGCTATCTTTACAAATCCGTATTTATCATTTAGTTTTCCTACGATAGGTTTGGTTACCATCAGGGCAATGGCATTAACAGTAAAATACCAGGTTGCTCCCTGAATACCTCTTTCCTCAGCATATACAAGGAAGAAAGCATTTATGGAAGTAAAGCCAAATGATACCAGGAAGACTATCAGCGCCGGAACCAGCGCTTCTACTGCAACCATGTTATTAAGGTTGATGATCATCTTGCCTGTACCTCTGTTTGGTACCTTAACGATAAAGGCAACCAGAATTATGGACATAAACATCATGGCTGATGTCAGTATATAAGTTGTGTTGTATCCAAAGATATTGCTTAACCGTTTTCCAACAGTCGGCCCAATAGCCTGGGCAACAGACTGGGCCAGTGCAAATATACCCATTCCCGAAGAGAATGATTCCTTAGGCATGCAGTCAGCGACAATGGTAAGCAGACAGGCATTGCCAAAAGCGTTTCCAATTCCCTGCAGAAGTCTGAAAGCCTTCATGATAGTAATGACATTTATACCTGTAATTTCAGCCAATTTAGGAGAAAAGCTGAATCCCAGATAAGCTGTTCCGAAGAATGCCATGGCCATCTGCAGCAGATTCTTGCGGTTATAGGCGTTCATTGCCGGTCCGGCAATGAAACGGAAAATCAGTGCCGTTAAGGCAAACATGCTCATCAGCGTTCCTATCTGATCTGCAGGGGCTCCTGTTGATTTAGCATAAAGCGACAGCATCGAATTACTCATCTGCCCGCTCATATTAAATGCGACGCTACTGATGAAAACACTTATAAACATTGGATTCCACAGCCTGTCAGGCCGTTTCCAGTTTTCATTTTCCATAATAAATACCTCTTATACGTTGATTATCGCGCAGAGAAAAAGGAAGATTCGGCCAGAATCTTCCTTTGTTTAACGATTTTTCTGAGTGTATTTAATTGGAATACATTATATCTGCCAGCAGTTCATAATCCCTGTTTTTATCAAAACTGATATAGATATCATGTGAATGAATCAAAGCTCCTACTCTGCCAGCAAGTGTCGCTCTGTTAACGATGGAACCACCTTTGACATTATATATAATTATCTTATTTACTATATTCCCATTAATTGTAATAGCTTCTTTCAGACAGATAATCTTAATGAACGACTTTCCCAGATAATCCAGAACAGAATTTACAATATAGCTGTTATTTTTCCTTGTTCCATCATATATCCGATTTTTCTCAAACGCCTTCTGAAGGAACAGCTCAGTTTCATCATCATTGCCAAGAGAAATATTGTCTCTTATGAATGGCATTATGTCCTCTTCACAGCTGATCTGATCCGTATAATAAATATCATTTTCACTAAAGGCTTCGCGGAATGCTTTTTCGCTCATGGTAAAAGCTAAGGCCATTTTCTCAATGGCTTTCTGATTACGGAAGAAGGAAAGATTAAAGAATGGCAGTTCTGGATATTCATCTTTCAAAACAGGAATGTCAGAAACAATACCGCTATATTCCGCAATATTAATATCCTTAAGATTCATGTACTCCATAGGTACATATTCAATGAAGTAATTTGTATTTTTACGGTTAAGAACATTAGCCTGGGTACGGGAATAGAAAAATCCTCCGTCTGCTACAACAAGAATTTTTCTATGCGGTACACCATTCTGCCGGCTGGTGAAATTCAGGAACATGTAATAAAAATAGGAAACATCGTAAGGCAGACAGTTTATGTCAGTCTCCAGCTTCAGATATTTGTAATATGCGTAACACATATCCAATGTCATCAGACCGTCAGCCATCTGCTGATATACATTTGCAGCAATGACATGATTGTCCAGCAAAGCTGAATAATAAAGATTATAAGTACCGACACACAGATCCTTGTACAGAACGCTGATGTCTCTTCCTTCCAGATCATACAGTCTTCTTAATTCCAGGAAGAAGCCGTCAACTATTTTCTGGATCATATCCTTTTCCGGCATCTGAGTAAATATGTGAAAGCGTACCAGTCTGACACCTTTCAGGAAAATACTAAGATACATCTCATCCCGCTGACTTAGTTCACTGTTTCGCCGATAAGGAAAACCGGCATAAATATCTCTTACCAGTTGCCTCTCTACTTCAATGTCAACTTCAGTAAGATTCTTACTGGTAACAAGCAGCGGAGAGAATCGGCTTCTGGTAATACTTAAAGCCACAATTACGGAAAACCTCTTCAATGCATCATACGATAGAACAAATCCATGTTTATAAATTACTGATTCAATTACCTTTTCCAGATTGTTCAGTTTACTGTCTGCTGACAGAAACTGTTTCTCCCAGTCAGTTTCGCGTTCTTTAAAATATATCTTACTCTTAAATATATAGTAATAGTTTTCATGAAGCATGGCTAAACGTATATGCCACTCATCACCTTCAAGAGAAGTTCCCTTATTTGTGTGATTTACCAGCGAAAGCTTATAGTCTTTCAATATTTCCCTTACTACCTTTATATCGCGGCGTATGGAGGACTCTGAGCAGCTGCACTGATCCATCAGTTCGTATATGCTTATATTCTTCTTAGCTAGAAAACAACGGATAATATAATGCACTCTTTCATCCTGGCTGTCTTGATAAAATAGATTACGATTATTCATACCCTTGATAGTCTCGACGAAAGAACTGTACTGCTCCCTGTCAAAAACATCCATTACATAGCCGCTTCCCGGATAGGAAATAATCTCGCATCCGTTTTCCCGGCAGATCACATTAAGATCATCAATCTCCTTCTTTACGGTTTTCAGCGAGGCATTTATAAGGCTGGCAATTATATTGGCATTTACCGGTGTTTCATGATCAAACAGTACATTCAATACCGAAACCTGATTATTAAAAAGCTCCATTACATTTACCCCTTTTTTGTGATTATAGCACAAATGCAAAGAAATTCCCTGCACCATATTTTACCTTATTATAAATAAAAAACACCTCAATGAGGTGTTTTGTCAGCTATTCCTCTGTCAGCACACTTATTCCTTCAACAGACTCCAAACGAATAAGTTTTTTTATATTTTTCTTTTTGTTTTCTACGCGAACGAGCATCCACTCACCATCTGCATCCAGTATTGTAATGGTTCCGTATATCATATTGCCATAATTAATTATATCAACATCCTGATGATCTTCCTTCAGATCAATATTCACCTTTTTACCGATATATGATCTGGCAGCTTTTATCAGAGCTGCACGATCCGTATGATAAGAGGTCCCCTGTGTCCTGCTCATCTCTCTTTCCATATCTTCTATTTTCTTTTTTAAAGCCGGTATTTCAAGCCAGGCAATAAAGCCGAATATTCCAAAAACATAACTAATGATTTCCATTTACTCTTCCTCCCTGATTTCCAAGGACAGGACAGAAGATACCGGTATGAGTTTTTCTATTTTTCCCTTTCTGGTTGTAGCTTCCACTTTCATCCAGTTTCCTTCAAAATCCAGAATCCTGCAATCAGGGTAGAACAGATCCAGATCAGCTTCCCCGTCAAAGAAATTCAGCTTAACTGTCTTTCCCACTGTATCCTTTAACAAACGGCTTATTGTTCCGTTTATCACTTGTTCTTCATCACTGACTTCGTCCTTCAGCAGATAATCACAGCTGACATGCAGGATCTCAGCTATGTCTGATATCTTATCAATATCCGGCATTACGGTACCTGCTTCCCAGCGGCTGACCGTCTGTCTGGTTACATTCAGCATTTCCGCAAATTCAATCTGAGTTATTCCAATATCTTTTCTTTTCTTAGCTATTTTGTTTCCGAGTTCATTCATGTTAATTCCCTCTCTTTCTGTCACCATCATTTTACCGACTGAAATACTCATTCTACAAGAAATTCTCCTGTTCAAAATGTAACATGACAGTTTACATTTTACAGATCAGGCACAAAAAAACACCTCATAAGTTATGAGATGTTTTCAAAGGGCTCTTATTTATAGAACTTCATGTTTTCAAAGTACTTATTGACCAGTGTATTGAATTCTTCCCATAATGTCTGCTCGTTTTCTCTGCCGGCATTACCTACTTCTTTCCACTGTCTTCTTAAGTCTTTGATTTCGCTGATTTCTTCTTCAGTGAATTCGCCTCTGGCTAATAATACCTTGGCTCTGGCGATCAATTCTTTCTTGGCTTCAGTATTCTTGGCGAAAGTTTCCTTTAAGCCATCATAATACCGTTCTCTCTTCTTGAAGAATTCTTTTCTTAAGCCGGAGAATTCTTTCCATAAAGATTCATCGCTTTCTCTGCCGGCGCTGCCGGTTTTTCTCCACTCTTCGAATAATTCAGTTACGGCGTTGGAAGCCTTTCTCATGTCTTTCATTTCCAGGATTTCCTTAGCCTTGCCGATTAATTCTTCCTTCAGAACCTTATTGTTAGCGAAGGTTTCGTGTAAGTTGTCATAGTATTCTTTTCTCTTTTCAAAGAATGCTTTTCTTACTTCTGAGAACTGTGCCCACAGTTCATCATCCTTTTCCTTGCTCTGAGTTCTTCCGGATGCTTTCCAGCTGTCCATCAGTTCTTTCATTCTTCTGTTGGCTTTTTCAATGCTGGTGTTTTCCAGAGCTTTCTTGGCTTCTTCAATTAAAGCCTGTTTTCTTTCTTCGGTGTTTACAGCTACTTCACCTGCTTTTTTAGAAAGTTCATCTAGGATATTATTAAACTTTTCAGACAGTTCGATGTCTAAAAAAGATTCCTCGTCTTCATGAATTCTTGGCCACTTTCTGCTTAAAGCTTTTGCCTTTACATAAGCTTCTGCAGCGTCTTCGCTTTCTAATAATGCTTTTACCTGTTCGATTAAGTCTTGTCTAATGTCGTTTCCCATAAAAAATCCCCTTTAATATGATTTTATTCTATTTTTAACAGAATTTCTCTATTTTTTCATTATTTTTATTTATATTTTTGTAAAAAATAAATAAAACTGTTAAAAATATTAATTTTATAATACATTTTTATACTGTTTTATAACTTTTCGGTCCGCCGGAACCCACTTTATGCCTCTTTCAGAAGGTTTTATCCACCTGATATCTGAATGATCATGTAAGTGAATGTCCTCATTAACAAAATGGCAGATATAGCAGTCCATAACCAGATTAAATTCAGGATAACGGTGTCTGACTGTACATAGGAAAGAATCAACTGATATCTCTGCTTCAAATTCTTCTCTGATTTCTCTGATCAGAGCCTCTTCTCCCGTTTCGCCTTCTTCGTATTTTCCGCCCGGAAATTCCCATAAGCCCGCCTGATTGCCGTACAGTCTTCTGGCTATGAGTATCTTATCATCTTTTTCAATTATGGCTGCCACTACATGCAAGGTTTTTTTCATGTAAACTATTATACAACTATCCAATCAAACAGAATACTGTTAATGACTTTCTTTTGTATAATGTTATTAACAGGAGGTTCTCTATTATGGCTGCTTCATTGTTTTCACCAAAATATAAAGTTGACGCTAAAGGCTTTAATAATTTGAAAAGATATTATCATGAAGGTGATCAGGTTGAAATATGGTATTCTTTCATCCGGACGGACACTGATTACAGTTTCAGCGTTAATCTCGAGAAGTATGATCAGGGTTATGAAAACGGCAAGGGATATGTTATCAGATTTATAATGCCTGCTCATGACGTAAAGGTTGAAGTAAGATCCAGAAATACCATGACAGCTCTGCCATACCCGATTCACGTCATTTATGAAAAAACAGGTGAAAATGGATTCAGATGCGAAACTGATGATGTAATGTTGATGGCTGAAATAACCGATGCTCTGATGGGAATCACTCCCGACAAAGAAGTTACGGTTACCGACATGATAACCGTAGTTTATGTAAACAGAGAATACAAACGCTATGAATTCAGTGACGAGAGCTTTGATAACCCATACCGACTGGAACAGCTCAGAACTGCCCTCAGTAAACTTACAGAAAATCATGACCACCCGTGAAAACGGGTGGTTTGTTCTGAGGCTATAAGCCTCCTGTCCCCTCACCTACGTCTTAAGCCGTTCTTCGCCAGCGTCGAAGTCACTTTGTGTTTTCAACTGTTACTGGCCGTCAACGGCCTTTTT
>JAFRAB010000010.1 GCA_017405675.1 Erysipelotrichaceae bacterium | reverse complement strand
TCCGATCGTCAGAGAGACCGGCGGTCTTAAGGACACCGTGGAACCTTACAACATGTATGCTGACTGGGGCAATGGATTCACGTTTGACAGATATGAGTCAGGACTGTTATACGATGCAATCAACCGCGCCAAGACACTGTATTTTGAAAACCGCTATTACTGGGATGAAATGGTTCAGCGCGATATGGCCAAGAATGTTTCCTGGGATAACTCAGCGAAACAGTACAAGGATCTGTATCTGGAACTGACAGCCTGGTAAGATTCAAAAAAGAATAATGTAATCACTAATAAAAGACTTTATCGAACAGATTTTTGCCTTTTCTGGGATGTTTGGTAAGGTATAGATTATAGACATTAATGGTTTCGATGTCACTGGTATTAAGGTTAAGAATACTGGCAA
This sequence comes from Erysipelotrichaceae bacterium, assembly GCA_017405675.1. The sequence continues at coordinate 4,093 of JAFRAB010000010.1, read as the reverse complement.
TCATTTTCTGATAATCGTGATCTTTATTCATTATTAAAAACTCCTTTCTTTGTTCAGACCACACGTCTTAATTGTAAAGGAGTTTTGACCTTATTGGCTTCCATACTGTGTGTTTTTTCAGACACACACTGTTTGGATTTCACTTAACACAAACACAGGAATTGGAATGTATCTAAAAAAGAAATCATTGCTGATTTCTTTTTTCATAGCAGTTTCATTCCGACGTCGTAGAGATTACCGTTAACGGCATCAAGTAACCACTTCGCATTGGTAATGCCGTCTACTTCATAACTACTGAAGCTGATATCTTGAGATATGCAGTGAGCGGTTCCACCGGACAGCTTATCTTTTCTTTCATTGATGTAGTAATAAATTTTTATTCCCTCATCATTGAAACGTGTGATTCTGTCTTTTATTCCCTGACGTACGGTCTCCAGCCATTCTCTGTCGACCTTTATCTGATAGGTTCCGTCATACAGGTAATGAGTGAATCTGGCCAATACACCGTCAAGAGTACTGGTACTGTACAGTATCTTGAGCCTGTCACCGTAATTCTTATAAAGTGCTTCCAGCCAGTCACCGCCCAGATCATCAGTGTGAACGCTCCTGCTGATCCATTCCGGAGTTCTCCAGAGGTCTTCGGTAATTTCCTTCCAGCGATCATTCTTAAGATATGAACTGTCACAGTAAACGGTGATGTTCTGACAGTCAGGGTAGTATTCGGAAATCTTTCCCGCCAGGGCGCTTGTACCAAATGATCCTGCGCTGCTCCCTGTAATCAGAATGCGCTTTGGTGAAGGCCATCTATCTCTGATTACTTCCATGGCTTTCAGAAAGTTTGTGTATCCATGACTGTTGAATGTCTGATCAACATCTTCTTCATCCGTATAACTGATGTCGGCAGTACCGGTATGGAAATCGCCGCATACGTAGGGAATAATGACTTTGTCCCAGTCGGCAAATGGGTTTTCCGCAGTCGGTGAAATGATGCCAAGATTCTTGTTCATGATGAAAAAAGCAAAGTCAAAGAAGTCACCGCTGTTAGCTGCGTAAGTCATTATCTTATTGGTAAGAAATGACTTGAAATTGATGGGGTAGCGGCAATCTTCCCTGGAGGCGATGACACCGCCGCCGCAGAAGCTGATCATCAGATCTTCCCCATTTCCTTTCCAAAGATAAAGGTTGGCTTTGGTACCGTCTGAACAGACACATCCCGGAAGGTAAAAGCGGTTATAATAGTTTTCCTTAAGCTCTGCCAGGGAAGAAACGGTTACCACATTCTTCTTTTTCAGTGCTTTTCTGGCATATGATTCCACTGCGCGATCTACTAAGCTCTTCTTCATTTTCTTTTCTCCTTGTTAACAGTATTTATTTGTCCGAAAATACATCATTCAGGAATGATTCAACGGTCTGCTTGTAAACTTCAAAGTCCTGAATGCTGTAGGCGTGTTCTCTGCCTGGAAACAGTTTCATGCGAGATAATGGATTTCTGGCAGCTGCTATGATGTCATGTGCATGTCTGGTGCTTACAAGAGAATCTCCTTCACCGTGGATTATCAGTAATGGAACATCACTCTTTCTTACACCTTCAATTGGATTATTGTCTTCCATCGGAACACCGTACTGTGCTGATTTCCTGCTGACTTCAGTACGCAGATACGGGTTGGGATCCTTTGAAATGGCTGCGGCAAACGGATCCAGGATCATTTCCATGCTTTCAGGTCCGCAGTCTTCAATGGCTGCATCAATGTCACTGCACTTGCCGATAGCGTGCATGACACTCATGGCTCCCATTGACACTCCGAGGACTACGATTCTGACATCACTGCCGAATCTCTTTTTGGCATACTGTACCAGGGAAATGAGGTCATCTGCTTCCCTGACACTGAAAGTGCTGCAGGGAGCCTTGCTGGCACCGAAGTGACGCTGATCAAACATGATGGTACTATACCCGAGTTCATGGAAGATCAAAGCCTGAGGTGTGAGTACATAGCGGTTCTGACCGAAGCCATGAGCCAGTATGGCAATTCCTCTGGCGTTTTCAACTTCATGATATTCAGCCGGTATTTCCACACCGTCAATGGCCTTTATGCTGAACAGCTCTGTCGAAAATTCTGAGTAGATCTTTTCAAGATCCATGTTCTCACTTTTTGATTCCCGGGTGAATACAGTCTTACGTGAAGGACTGGTTGCACCAGAAGGTTCATACATCATTTTGGCCAGGGCCTTTGCTAACAGTTTCTGAATAATACGCGGTGTACTCATAATACTTCCTTTCTTACCCTTTCAGGGTCAAACTGAATTGTAATGCCTTCTTCAACAGCAAGGCCTTTTTTCCATTCTTCTTCATTTATCCTTCCGGCTTCCATTCTGGTCAGTAGCCTGTCATATGTTTCCAGTTTTTCCAATGGGGCAGGTGCCGTCTGGTGTGCCGGATAATTTCTCTTTATCTTTTCTTCTGTTACCAGGTTTCTGATACGTTTAATGGTTTCGTGATAAATCTTAAGGCTTGTTCCCTCTGGAAAGTGCAGCAGCATTCCTACGTCACCGCAGGTGTCTGCGGAGAACAGCCAGCCGTTATTGTCATCCAGCAGTGATATTGACCCGTTCGTATGTCCCGGGGTCTCAATGATCGTGATCTTTCTGTCTCCCAGTTCAAAATAACCGCACGCTGGAAGAGCCCTGGTTTCAGGAAAGGGGTGGGAATATATCTGGGATAGGGGCTTATTAAGGATCAGCAGCACCAGCTTTCTTAAAAGAGAATTGTCAGTTGCGGTTTCCAGTATCTTTTCAATGCTCTTTCTCTGGCTGTGTCTTCTATACAGATCTCTGTCCTTTTCATTCAGATAAACATTCTCGTAGAGATAGTTGCCGCTGATGTGGTCAAAATGGCCGTGGGTGTTCACTACTGTCAGGGGTTTGTCAGTCAGCTCGCTGATGGCCTTGGGGATGTCAGTAAACCCGTATGCCGTATCTATCAGCAATGTTTTTTCCTTTCCCTGTAAGAGGTAGCAGTAGACATTCTCACCCAGCAGCTTTTCGGTAAACTGCCACGTGTTGGAATCTATCTGCCTGATTACAGCTTTCTTCATGATTTGACTCCTTTACGCAATTCATGGTATCATCACTTAAAAGGACAATACATATGTTCTTTCCTATACAATAACACCCGGTGAATGTGTTTTCAACCGCGTGAACGCCGGACTGGACAGAAAGGGGAAAAGTGTTCTATGGAAATGACGGAAAAGCAAAGGGAAACCCTGAAACGAAACAATGATGAATCAAATAAGATAACCCGTGAAGCTGCACAGGACGCCTTATTCATGCTTATGAATAAGAAGGACTATGAAGAAATCAGGATAACGGACATAATCAGAAGATCCGGAATATCCCGCAGCGCCTTTTACCGTAATTATCACACCAAGGATGATGTGCTGCGTGACTGCATAGGAGACATAAATGATCTTCTGTTTCAGGGCTTTTCCCAGGATGTTGCGGAAAACTGGCGCAATTACATTAAGATAATCAGAAAGAACAGAGCAAGGCTCGAACTACTTATCAAAGCTCATCGGGAATGGTTTCTGCTGGATCAGTTTAATCAGCTGTCAGATTATTCCACCGGAATGGATTTCAGGACGGTCATACCGCATGGCTATATTTACAATGTAATAATATATTGGGTAAAATGTGGTTTGCCGGGAACCGATGATGAAGTTGTTGAACGTTTCATGGAAGCCTGTCGGGAAAATGCCATAGTCATGCTGAAAGGATTCATACCAATGGAAAACATCGAAAAGATGATGGAAAGATATAATCATTAGACAGGCAATGATAAAATATAAGAAATAAGTGCTGCAGAATCGGAAAGGATACGTGAATCATCATGAAACATGCAATGATCGTTAATGATAAGGAAAACAGTGTAGAGGCATCATTGACCGGAGACAGGAGTGTTTATCTGGCAGAGGCTGAATATACTGAAGAAGAACTGGAACAGTTCAATGCGGAAAAGGATAAGTGGATAGTAAGGTGTTCGGGAAGTCACCAGTTTCTGGCTGATTCCGACAGCGGGGAAGATGCCGTAGGTCACTAC
>JAFRAB010000009.1 GCA_017405675.1 Erysipelotrichaceae bacterium | reverse complement strand
TAATTTCTTGCCCATCCTTTGACTGTTACTATTCCTCGTTTCCCCATCCCCAGTTCTCTGGCAATCTCTGCCGCCGATTTCTTCCCAGACAGATAATCTTCGCACGCTTGTACTTTTTGTTTCGCGTTATATTTTGACTTTTTTCCCATGATAAAATCCCACCTTTCTTAGATTGGCGAGATTTAACTTTTTCTCGTGTCTACTTTAGTGGGATTGTATCAAACAGAACAGGTTTTTAAATGTATTCTAGCATTTGTGACCGTCTTTGAATCTTTTCATCATCTCATTGGTCAGACTGTAATTGCGCGGCTGTAAGACAATATCTTCTCTGTTGACCCAGCAGGCATATTTCAGCTCACCGGCATCCATGGTAATGGTATCATCACCTTCAACATCACAATAGAAGCCCATCAGTAAATCCTGAGCTATGCCCCATGGCTGGGATTTGTAATATCTGATATTCTTAACTTTTAATCCGGTTTCTTCCATGACTTCTCTGGATACTGTCTGTTCCCGGGTTTCGCCTATTTCCGTAAAACCGGCTACCAGGGCGTTCATATTGCCTCTGATACGATAGCGGGTCAGTAATATCTGATCGCCGTTTATGACACCAACTATAACTGCGGGATTGATACGAGGATATTCCTTATGACCGCATTCAGGGCACAACTGTGCTCTTTCTGTGTCATCATGAATCATTTTGTGGCCACAATGTCCGCAGTATCTGTTATTGCGGTACCAGTCATACAGGTGATACCCAGTCATCAGGGCATATGCTGTATATTCAGGTTTCCATTGGACAGACATCAGGGCTCTCATTTCAGCATATTCATATCCATCAGGTGCCTTAGCATCATTCTCGCACATGAAATATGCTGTTTCGTCAATGCTGAAAAGGTATACCAAATCCCTTGTATCGATGTCCTTTACCTCAGGAAGTTCAATATGTTCACCTTCCACCTTCACCAGAACACTGTTAGCTTCAAACAGAAAGACCTGATCCGTTTCAATTGGATCTCTTTTTTCTGCATACCGGTTATTCAGTACATGCGGGTAAATATCCTGTATCATGGTTTACTCCCTTCAAAGAGAGCCTCATCATTTATGATAAGGCTCATTGTTCATGATTTTGTAACTGCGGTAGATCTGTTCCAGCAGTATGACCCTTACCAGGTTATGCGGGAAGGTCAAATCTGACAGTTTCCACTTATAGTCAGCACGGCTGTATACTTCATCACTTACTCCCAAGGAGCCTCCGATAATGAAGGTGATGTTGCTGCTGTGGTAAGTGTTTATTTCCTGAATCTTCAGAGACAGCTCCTTACTGTTAAGCATTCTTCCCCTGAGATCCAGCAGTACGGTAAAGCTGTCCTTTTTCATGGCTTTAAGGATCCTTTCACCTTCCAGTTTCTTTACCTTGGCGTACTCAAGCTGATTGGTTTCATCAGCTACTTCTATGATTTCCACCTTGGTGTATGCTGAAAGTCTTTTGACATATTCGTCAACCAGATCCTTATAAGCTTTTTCCTTCAGCTTGCCGACAGCGATGACAGTTATCACTTGATCTCAGCCCCGTTAGCTACCTTATCAACGGATACTACTTCCAGTACTCCGTTTTCATCTTCAGCTGACAGGATCATACCCTGTGATTCAACGCCTCTTAACTTAACAGGCTTAAGGTTTACAATGGCTGCGACCTTCTTGCCTACCAGTTCTTCAGGTTTATACCACTTGGCGATCCCGGAAACGATCTGTCTTTCTTCAGCGCCGAAGTCGATCTTGAAGACCAGCAGCTTGTCAGCGCTTGGATGCTTTTCACAGCTCTTGACGGTACCGACTCTGATTTCAAGCTTATCGAAATCATCAATTGATACTTCATCCTTATGCTTTACAGCCGGCTTGTCCAGATCAGCATGGATCTGAGCCAGTACTTCTTCAGCGTTCAGTCTGGCGAACAGAGGCTTAACTTCTGCTACTACCTTATGATGTTCTTCCAGATTACCGAATGTCAGAACTGAATCATAGTCTCTGGCAGCTGTATTCAGCTGATCAAGAACCTTTTCGCTTGTTTCAGGTGTAAACGGTGACAGTAATACGGCGGCAATTCTGATGGATTCACAGAGATTATAAAGTACCTTATTTAATTCGACACTGTTTCTGTTATCCTTAGCCAGTTTCCATGGTTCTGTTTCGTCAATGTACTTATTACATCTCTTTAACAGATCAAATACGGCTTCAATGGCATCACCGACTCTTAATTCATCCATCTTGGCGTCAACCTTCTTAACGGTTTCAGCTGCACATCTGATCAGATCCTGGTCAAATTCGGTTGTTTCAGCGTCCGGTTTATTGATATGGCCATCAAAATACTTGTTGACCATGCTTAACGTACGGCTTACCAGGTTGCCATAGACATTGGCCAGATCGGAATTGATCCTTTCAACTACCAGTTCCCAGGTTATGGTTCCATCCTGGGCAAAAGGCATTTCATGCAGAACATAGTATCTTACAGCGTCTACACCGAAATATCTTACCAGATCATCAGCATAGATAGCGTTGCCTCTGCTCTTGGAGATCTTGTCCTCTCCTACCAGCATCCATGGATGTCCGAATACCTGCTTTGGCAGAGGCACATCCAGTGCCAGCAGCATGATCGGCCAGTAAATGGTATGGAATCTGATGATGTCCTTACCGATAAGATGCAGATCAGCCGGCCAGTACTTCTTATACAGTTCACCGTGATTACCGTCTACATCATAGCCTAAGCCGGTGATGTAGTTGCTTAAGGCATCGATCCAGACATAGACAACATGCTTTGGATCAAAGTCTACAGGTACACCCCATTTGAATGAGGTTCTGGAAACACACAGATCCTGTAAGCCCGGCTTCAGGAAGTTATTGATCATTTCATTCTTACGGCTTTCCGGTGAAATGAAATCAGGATTCTGTTCAATGTATTCTTCCAGTTTCTTCTGGTATTTACTGAGCTTGAAGAAATAGGATTCTTCTTTTTCCTTATGAACTTCTCTTCCGCAGTCAGGACACTTGCCGTCAACCAGCTGTGATTCAGTCCAGAATGATTCACATGGTGTGCAGTACCATCCTTCGTATTCGCTCTTGTAGATGTCACCCTGATCATAGAGCTTACGGAAGATCTTCTTTACCTGGAATTCGTGATCATCATCAGTAGTTCTGATGAATCTGTCATAGGAGGTGTTCATCAGGTCAAAGATCCTCTTGATCTCTGCTGCCTGCATATCAACGAAAGCCTTTGGAGTCATTCCGGCTGCCTTGGCTTTTTCTTCGATTTTCTGACCGTGTTCATCTGTTCCTGTCTGGAACCTGACATCATAACCTACCAGTCTCTTATAGCGGGCAATTGCATCGGCCATGATGATCTCATAGGTGTTTCCGATGTGCGGTTTGCCGCTGGCATAGGCTATTGCGGTTGTAATGTAATACTTTCCCTTGTTTTCCATAGTCTTTACCTCCCATAAAAATAAAAGGTACCTTTAAAGGACGTCTTCAAACGTGGTACCACCTTACTTGCTTCTCAATACGTTAACGCCGCATTACGTTCTGAACTTATCCTTCAGACGGCTCCCAGACCATGTTCCCGCTAACTCTCATAATGCCTTTCACCAGCCAGCATCTCTCTGCAAATCCCTTTAACGGTACTCTTCTGTTCATTGCCTTTGTATTTTAAGAATAACAGATTTATAAATAAAATCAATATTACCTTATATAAATAAAGATCCGTGTCATCAGACCGGATCTTTTCAAACTGTTCAATTACTTTCTTACGATTGCGTATACTGCCTGATTCTCATATCTGGCTACAAGCTTGTATTCATTATCAAGACCGATAATGTACATCAGCGCTTTGACAAGTTTTACGCTTTCTTCAAATTCTTTTTCCTTAACTGCAGCACGGAAACCAACACCGACATTTCTGTTCAGCAGCTGAGATTCAAGTCCGAATGTTTCCAGAACTCTGATCTTTCCGAGCAGCATTCCAACGTATTCGTTATAATAATTTGTAATGTATTTATCACTGTTATCATAATCAGTGTCAAGAATATAATTAACTGCGGCTTCATCACTGCCGTGTGCCAGTGTTTCTACAAAGCGGTTAGCAACTGTTCTATTGTCGAATGTCTCAACAAGCTTAACACTCCTTCCGCCAATCGTAACAGTATTGAAGTTTGATCTTAAAGTTAAACTCATTAATAATTCCTCCTTTTGTAATGTCGTTTCTCAACGACATGTTATAATATCGCCTTTTTCCGGTTATTGCAAGCGAAAAATGAAAAAATTTTCATGAAAGTGTTTACATTGTTTTCATAATAAATTTTTGTTTAAACTTACTCAATTTTGAATAATTATTTCACATATGGTTATGCTATTATTATTACGAGGTAAATGTATGCGACTTATTTTCATTCGTCACGCTGAACCAGATTATGTCAGTGACAGCTTAACTGAACGCGGTATCAAGGAGGCTGAATGTCTCAACCGGTTTTTAAAAAATATCGATCTTGGTGAGATTTATTCATCACCTTTAGGCAGAGCTTTACAGACAGCACAGATAGCTACTGAAGGAAAGAATGTAGATATTCAGACGGTTTCCTGGCTGGAAGAAGTCAGCAAGATCGTCAGACGGCAGGAGGATCCCGAATTAAAGATATCCTACAGCAAGCCTGATGAAGGTCCTGACGGCAATTACATCCCCTGGGATCTGAAGCCTTTCCATCTGGCAAAGCACCCTGAATACTTTGATCCATATAACTGGCGTACTTCTCCAGCTGCACGTTTTTCCAATCTGCCGGAATTATATGACGAGAGAACAAAGCGGCTGGATGACCTGCTGGCCGAAAAAGGTTACATCCGTGAAGGCTTATGTTATAAATCTGAACAGGGCTGCCACGATACCCTGACTTTCTTTACACATCTCGGCATCAGCAACCTCCTGATTTCGCATCTGATAAATACCTCTCCTTTTACTGTCTGGCATGGTTTTTCCATTCCAACCAGTTCAGTAACCATAATTCACACCGAAGAAAGAGAGAAAGGAACCGTTCTTTTCCGTATTCGCCAGATGGGAGACATATCTCATCTCAATCTGCAGAATATTGAGCCTTCTTTTAATGCCCGTTTCTGCGAAGTCTACGAAGACGACACCAGACACTAATGAAACAGATATACATATTGTTAATGAGCTCCAAGACCATTCCGGACAGAGTAATAATAAGTGTTACCGGTTATAAGTATGGTCATACTGCCCTTGCCCTGAATAAAGAGTGCAAGACTCTTTACAGTTTCGGCAGACGTAAAGCCACTTCCATATTAAATGGTGGCTTTACGGTCGAGCGGCAGGACGGTCCATTCTATACCATTTTCAACGAAACCGAGTGCACCATTTATGAACTGAATGTTACTGATGAGCAGTATATGACGCTGAATTCCCTTCTTGATCACATGGTATACCGCATGCGGACATACAACTATGATTATCTGGGCATTGTTCTGCGTTATTTCCATCTCCCGGTTTCATTCAAGAAAAAGTTTGTCTGCAGTTTCTTTGTGGCCAGACTGCTGCAGGTTTCTGGCATTTATACTTTCCCTATGCCTGACATGTACGTTAAGCCTGCCGATTTTGAGCAGATACCGGGATTAAGGGAAATCTATGTAGGCAAATACAGAGATTATAAACGGGATGCAGTGTAGAACTGTTTCCCTTTTCTTATGAAAAAATTATAATAGAAATAAGAAAAGAACACAGGAGAAGCATTATGAAGAAACTCAGAATTATGGATACCCTTTTAATGTTACTGGAAGTAATAACCACTATTTCTTTTGTTACGCAGAAAGTTCAGGCTGCCGGTAATTTCCCGGAAACAGGTGACTCCAGCAACATCTTCCTGTATGTCGGAATCTTTGCCGCCTCAGTAATAGCCATACTGGTTCTGTTAATACTGAACAGAAGGAAAAACAAGTAAAAAGAAAATGACAATATAAAAGATCGTTTCCATCGATGATATGTACCCCCTAAACTGGACAAACACCAGTAAAGGGGGTTTTCATATGAAGTATAGCTGGGAGTTTAAATTAGAATGTGTCGAGAAGTATCTTAAGGGAGAGCGGGGAAAAAAACCAAACCATATAGAAACAACAGAGGAAGCGTTTCACGATAGAATACGAGGATGGGTAAGGCGCTATAAAATATACGGAGTAGATGGTCTTAAGCACAAATCGACAAACAAAGAATGGACAGCGGAAGAGAG
>JAFRAB010000008.1 GCA_017405675.1 Erysipelotrichaceae bacterium | reverse complement strand
TACCGCTTCTAAGTGAATTATACACCAGAAAAATAAAACATGGAGAATTTCTCCATTTTTCGTCATGGCTTGCCATGTGGAACGTAGGATTCTCCATGTTTCTTCAATTTGGGACTTGATTTATATTATCGAATTTTTGTGAACTAATTGGGGTCCGCTCTCAAATAAGGCTTTTTTGGTTTCTTTATGAAGATCAGATGAAGATATCTCCCTGTTTCATGATCAGCATGTCATCCACATAGATGTTTGGTTTGTTGGTAACAATATCGAAATGACCTGCTGCCTGCTGAACTCCGCCCAAAGCTATGTTACGGCCCATGCCGATGTGGAAAGTCGAGTATGTCGACTCATCTTCAATGTAACAGACTCCTCTTGTCCGTGACATACGGTTAAGTCCGATGCCGAATTCTCCGGGCTTATACATGGTATCGTCATGGAATGAATCGATGTAATTCAGCAGTTTATCCGCTCCGCCATCTGCAGACTGAGCAGAGATAAGTTTTCCGTTTTCAAAATGTATTTCAATTGGGCTTTCGACCAGTCCCAGATAGCCAAACGAAGCGTCCAGCATGAGAACTCCGTTCATGGAATCTTCCTGCGGAGCAACATAGACTTCAAAGGAAGCAGAAGCAGTTTCCTTTGGCCTTCTGGCCTGCCCGTAGAAAGCACCGGCCTTTCTTCCCTTAATTGAGAGCGACAGATCAGTACCCAATGCGGTAGTAACTCGGATCCTTTCTGCGTTTTCAAGATAGCTAAGTAGCTTTCTGGCATCGCGTTTGGCCTGGTTTGTATTCATCATGATGAAGTCGTTTTCCAGAAGTGATGTCCCGTCAGTGCAGGAAAGAGGGATAGAAAGAAAGCGGGCGCCGTTGGCAACTGCCGCCCTGACCGCGGTAGTGGTAATGAAAGAATAATCGGTTGCTCCTATGATGGCGTTTTCGTTGGAAAGAATGTCTACCATCTTCTCAATGACTTCACCGTCCTGGATCAGATGTGACGGTAAAATAGTGGTTTTGAGAACCGCATCGGCTCCATATGCCCAGCGGCTGATGGCTTCAGCCTCTCTAAGATGAGTCTCATCCGTGATAAAATGGATCAGCTCGTCCTTTTTAACATTAAGCCAGTCATGCAGTATTATGGAAACGCCCTTATCAATATTAATCATCTATTTAGCCCTCTTATGATACAATAATACTACAAAAGAGGACCGAAACATGAAAAAACCGACAAGATACGACTTCAACAAGCCCATAAAGATCATCAGTTATAAAAGACCGCGCTTCGACATCATCTTCTATTCTTTCTTACTGAGCGCCATTCTGGTGGCTTTATTCTACCTGCTGTTCATACATCAGGGACAGTTCAAAATTGACTTTCCGCTCTGGAGAGTACTTGTCTGCATACCGCTGATCATACTGGCATACATATTCAAACAGCTGCTGGATGAATTACGAGTTTACCCAGGTAAACTGATGCAGAAAAATGTCTGGACTATTGAAGAGCTGATGGAACTGACCGGCAAGGACCGTAAGGATACAGAGAACATCATGTCTCATGTCCTGGAAGCGGCATTTGAAGTCGACAGCAGCAATATTATTGAATAAAATTTCATAATTTCATGTAATAAATTTTCAGAAAGTTTGAAAACATTTGTAAAAAATGTTTTCTTCTTTTATAATTGAGCAAAGGGAGGATATTTAGTTATGCTTATTAGATTAATTGGCGTAGCCATTGTTGTTCTCGGATTGGTACTGAAATTCGACACGATCGCAACTGTTGTACTTGCTGGTCTTGTTACCGGTTTGGTTGGCGGCATGAGCATCATGGAAATTCTAACCACTCTTGGCAATTCGTTTGTCTCCCAGAGAACGGCTACACTCTTCGTTCTTACTTTACCTGCCATCGGTATCTGTGAAAGATACGGTCTGAAGGAAAAGGCGATTGACTTCATTCGCTCCATCAAATCAGCAACCGCAGGCAGAGTCATTATCGTTTATGAAGCTATCAGAACTCTGGCTGCTGCCTTCTCAATTCGTTTAGGCGGACATCCGCAGTTCGTACGTCCTGTTGTCGTACCTATGGCTGAAGGTGCTGCAGTTGCCAAATTTGGCGAACTCAACGACAAGATGTCAGACATCATCAAGGGCGGTTCAGCCGGTGCTGAAAACTATGGTAACTTCTTCGCTCAGAACTGCTTCATGGGTTCTTCAGGAACTCTGCTGATTGCCGGCTTCCTGTCAGAAACTCTGCAGCTGGGAGAAACAGGTTCTCTGGCTCTCCAGGTTGCCAAGTGGTCAATCCCGGTAGCCGTGATTTCCATGGTTCTGGGTATTGCCAGAAACCTCTGGCTGGACAAACAGCTGGAAAATGCCAGTAAAGGAGGTAATAACTAATGACTACAGCTCAGATTATAGGTGAAGTATTCTACTGTGTTATCGGTTTAGTCTTCATTCTTGTCGGCGCAAAAGCCCTGAAGGATGACGGCTGCTCAAAGAAGCTGACGACAGCTGCCTTCTGGTTCCTGCTGGCGTTCACCTTCATTGCCGGACCATGGGTTCCAAAGTGGCTCGTTGGTGCTGCAATCGTTTTAATGGCCTGCTTAACTGCTATCGGCGGTGTTGTACAGTCCAAGAATGACGTACCTGATCCTGTTGAAGTCCGCAAGCATGCAGACGAACTGGGATACAAGATCTTCATTCCTGCTCTGTGTATTGCTGTTGTAGCCGTTGTAGGCGCAACCTTAGGTTCAAAGGTCCCGGCTCTGTCATGGCTGACAGCCAATAACGCTATCGGATTATCCGGCGTTGTAGCTCTGTTTGCTGTATTACTACTTACCAAGGCTTCTCCGAAGTACGCTGCTGTTGATGGTGCCAGACTGATGGACAACGTTTCCACAACCGGTATCCTGCCGCAGTTGCTGAGTGCCTTAGGTGCTCTGTTTACAGCTGCCGGCGTTGGCGAAGCAGTATCTCACTATGTATCAATGGTTGTTCCTGAGAACAACATCCTGATTGCCTGCTTCGTATACTGCTTAGGCATGGCTCTGTTCACAATGATCATGGGCAACGGCTTTGCTGCCTTCACCGTCATCATGACCGGTATCGGCGTTCCATTCCTGATCAATCAGGGTGCCAACCCAATCATCGTCGGTGCCTTAGGCTTAACTGCTGCATATTGCGGCACACTGTGTACTCCAATGGCTGCTAACTTCAACATCGTACCGGCAGCTCTGTTGGAAACCAAGAACAAGTATTCAGTCATTCTGTCTCAGCTCCCATTTGCTATCTGCATGCTGCTGATCCACGTTGTATTGCTGTATACTCTGGCATTCTAAGGTAGAATTATGAAGATACTGTTAACAGGTTTCGAACCGTTTGGTGGAGAAAGTATCAATCCTGCCCAGGAAGCTGTTCAGCTGGTTAAGGACGAAATCAAGGGCGCTCAGATCGTTAAGTGCTATGTTCCTGTTGTCTTTGGCAAGGCCATCGACACTGTTCATGAGGCACTTAAGAAGGAGAACCCTGATGCCGTGCTGCTGATTGGACAAGCTGGCGGAAGATATGAAATCACTCCTGAAAGAATCGCCATCAACTGTGATGACGGAAGAATCCCTGACAACGAAGGAAACCAGCCGGTTGATCAGCCAGTCAGGGCTGACGGACCTGCTGCGTATTTCTCAACACTGCCGATCAAGAAGATGGTCCAATACATAAAGGCCGCAAATGTTCCCGCTGCTGTTTCCAATACAGCCGGAACCTATGTGTGCAACCATCTGATGTACGGAGTTCTCTATTATCTTGATAAGGAGTTCCCGAATACCATCGGAGGATTCATGCATGTTCCGTATTTACATGAACAGGTCATGAACAAAAAGGAAACGGCTTCATTGTCTAAAGACGATGTCGTAAAAGGCATTGAAGCTGCGCTCGAAGCAATTGTTGATCATTTAGCTTAAAGCGAATTAATAAAACAGACTCGGAAAGCTTACTGCTTGATCCGGGTCTGTTTTTTAGTTGTTCAGAAAATAGTATAATATATATAAGAAATTTGTAAGCAGGTGAGCATATGGCAGAAAAAACATCAAAGAGAAAAAGAAAAAGACGTGTAAACAAAAAACAGGAACAGCCGGATCGCCAGAAACTGATTGAAACGATAGATCTGGTAAAAAGCATAGAGAAGATAGAGTGGGGAGGCGGTAAGCCGACCGGTGAGAAAACAGAAGATGGGAAAGACATCATTCAATGGCCTTACCCTATATATCCAGAAGGTTTGTTTGAATCACTGTATACTCTGGGATCAGATCATGATTACATTAAGAACATGGAGGATATCAAGGATAAGGATATCAGCACCATGTCATTAGAAGAAATAAGAACATTTCTGACCCATATACATATAGCCAGAGGGGAAAGGTTCTGTGACGGCTTACTAGCGGGATACGTTGAGAACGGATTGCTTGTAAAAGCGTTGGAAAGAATCCTGGAACTATTTGTGCTCCACTATTAGGATCATAAAGAATGATGCTCTAATCGTGCTCATTGACCGTGCCTAAATACTCAGAAATATAAAAAATGCCGTAAATAAAGGCAAAAAAGCGGTTGAAAAATGCTAATTCAGAGCACCCCCTATAGGTATAGTGCATGTCGATACAGACATATTTGACGGACAGGAGTTTTCCGGAAGACTGGAAAGGCTGGAAATAGAGGTGGAGATAGTCTTTCTGTCGGGAGGGCAGAACATCGATGATCTTATAACGGTAGAAATCATAGAAGATGCAGGAGTACTTGGCTTTGAAATCACTGTTCTTGGTATAGATCTCATCAATGCACAGCACTTCGGGAAAAGCGGGAGACTGGATGTGACAGTATTTGTCGAAGAGCCTTACAGCTGTTGTAGGGGAGATGCCGGTTAATAGAGCGGCCTGCTGGAAAGTCATCTTAGGATCTTTCAGAAGATCCATCAGTTTGAAGATTACGTCATAGGAAACGGAAGACTTCTTAGGAGCGAGATGTTTGTCCAGTGAGAAGGAACGATGGCAATTAAGGCACTTATACCTGGGGACTTTCAGAAAGACGGTGCCGGTATTAAAGGGTTTGCCGGTAAGAATAACCTTCTTGGGATAATAGCCGTTAGATTCAATTGAATCCTTGCCACAGACGGGGCACTTTTGAATGACTGGTCTGTTGAGAGTAACATAATAACTGACGATATTGTCTCTGCTGACAGAGGCAATATTACTGATATCATCTTCTTTCAGATTCAGCAAAGAAAGAAGCAGTTGATCTGTTATATTCATATAAAAATCCTCCTTTCAGATCTTAAAGATATGATAGGAGGATTATATGCCATTGACCACTTTCTTGTGTGGGAGAAATTACCCCACACGATTCGGTGGAGAAGCCCCACACCCACAGAAGATGGTGGTATCTTAGTTTACGACGGGACCAATACAGGTCTCGTTTTTCTTTCCCATAATATTACTTCGCATAATAGTTGTTATGTAACATTTTGATATTTCAAATTGCGCAAAACGTCGATTTTACGCATATTAGTGCTGATTTTCGCATATTTTGCCATGGTTTTTACGCGATTTTTATTATGATCTCGTGATTTTAACTGAAACGTCGTTTTTAAGCGTTTCCTGCGATGATTTCAGTTGTACGATATCTTGATCAAAAACTTTAAAAACACTTCATACAGGCGTTCTGGTGAAGTCGTTTTTTTCGTGATCCACCTGAAAATGTGACTTTACACGAAAAAAGCATCTTTACCGGTATGATCACCGCTAGATGCTTCTAATAACGTTCTTCGTTGACTGAATACAGACTTTTATCACGATTCCTGTTGCCGGATGACAGTGAATTATCGCTGATCAGCTGGTTTCTCAGCATCAGCGACTGCATTCCCAGCAGCGGAATTTCATTTTTATAGCGCTCAGTTAGCTCTCCGTATTCATCTACATATTTAATCAGATACTTTTCTGAGTCGATTATGGCCTGTTTAATGTCAGAATCCTTGGTTCTTAGTTGTTCATCAACGAACATTATGGTATATGGGTCTCTGGATATGGCTTCCAGAGCCAATTTTTTCTCTTTCCTGAGGGCTTTTGATGCTTTGTAGAAATACCAGGGGCATTCATCTAACGCTTCCAGGATGATTTTTCTGCTGTCTATCTGCACCGGATAGACCTTATCTCTTCTGAATTTACTGCTCATAAAGTCTGCATGCCGATTGCGTCTTTACATATACCGGAATCACAAAGTCAAATGGCAGAATATTAGAACTGAATAATCCGCTTATATTGACCTTTACCCTGAATTCCACGTATCCCATTTCCAGCTGTTCCGCAGTTGGTTCTATCAAAGTATAATCCAGACCAGCTAGTTCTTTTTGAATGATGGACAACCCCCTGTTGAGATCCTCCTGTGTAAGCTGACAAGGCATTAAGCCAAGCCTTGGTGAATCTGCCGGTTCCACGATATATCCGTCGGCATCTGTATAGAACTCCTTATTAGTAGCTTCGGCAATCACTGCCAGAGATGCGCTGTCCATCGTTCTCTGTATCGATGTCTTTCTTACCTGGACCTGAACAAGATCTATCGCAAGAAATAGTAGCAGCATTATTACCGGCATGGCTAGGGCCAGTCCTATAGCGAAATCCCCTCTCTGCTCTTTTAGTTTATTCCTGAACATAGTTACCGCTCCTTGCTGAGGTGATCGGGAAGAATCTTATATTGTAAACCGGCATTGATGACACCACATTGAACTCATCGCCAGACTGACTGTTATTCTGACAAGTGATAGATATGTCCCCTTTTGTACCATTCTGGATCTTTGCACCATTCACAAAAATGTTGAAACCACTGAATTTGGCAAGCCCCGGCATACTGTCCTGGAGTTTATCAATACTGCAGCCTGTTGTAGATACATATCTTCCAGCATCAAAATTGATGTTTACATTCTGTGAATGCACATTAAAGAATGTAAATGCCCCTACTATGAACATTACTATCAATGGAAACACGAGCATAACCACAAGAATCGTTTCGATTGCTGCTCCGCCATATTGATCTTTTATCTTACTTAGCATAAGAAAACCACCTCCACAAGTGGTTTATTATAGAAGTGGTTTGTATATCAGTAATACTCTATAAACTATGATTTATAATTCGAAAAAACAAAAAATATTTAAAAATTCGAAATAACATTTAAACTTTTAGTATTAATTAAACAGGCGATCAAGATATTAAGATGATTTGACTGCCTGTTTTATGTAATGTTCGAAAATTCCAAAAATCATTTAAAAACAAATCTGTGCAGTATACTATGGACAAATGTATTCACTTAATATTGCGCATTCTGGCAATTTAGTTATAATATAAATGTGCGCACTATGGCGTTTTTGAATAAAAATATATATGCGTACTGTGGAGGATGTATGGTGTTCAAAAGAAAAATATATCAGAAACTTATTGAATGGAAAAAGGAAGCTAATGGAACTAGAGCATTACTTATTGAAGGTGCAAGACGTATTGGGAAAAGTACTATTGTTGAAGAGTTCGGGAAAAAAGAATACAGAAGTTATATTCTTATAGACTTTTCAATTGCTACAGATACAGTAAAAAGCTATTTTCTAAAATATATGGATGACCTGAACACCTTATTCATGTTGCTTTCAGCTGCCTATGGGAAAATACTTTATGAAAGAGAGTCTCTTATCATATTTGATGAAGTGCAGTTATTCCCTGTAGCGAGACAGGCAATCAAGCAGCTTGTGAAAGATGGAAGATATGATTATGTAGAAACAGGATCATTAATTTCCATTAAGGAGAATGTATCAGGTATTCTTATACCGTCGGAAGAAAGAAAAATGAAAATGTATCCTATGGATTTTGAAGAATTTCTATGGGCGATGAACGAAGAACCGCTTCTGGGTTATCTTAAAGATTGTTTTGATAATAGAAAAGAAGTTGAAAGAGGTCTTCATGAAAAGGCTATGATGCTCTTTAAAAAGTATATCCTTGTGGGAGGAATGCCTAAAGTGGTCTCGGAGTTTATCGAGAGTAATCAAAACTTTGCAAGAGCTGACGCTGAAAAACGAGATATTCTCGAACTGTACAGAGATGATATAAGAAAGATAAAAACAGGTTATCGAAATAAAGTTGCTATCATTTTTGATCAGATTCCATCTTTCCTGTCCCAACATGAAAAAAGGATTGTTTATAATCAGGTAGCTGAAGGAACTGGAATTGCTGATTTAGGTGAATCTTTTTTCTGGTTGCAGGATGCCATGATATGTAACGAGTGTTTTAATACTTCAGATCCTAATATTGGCCTTTCCTTGAATGAAGAAAGGACATATGTTAAATGTTATCTGAATGATACCGGTTTGCTGGTTAGCCATGCTTTTGATGAGAATGAGCTGATGCAGTCGGTATACACACAGATATTGAATGATAAACTATCGCTTAACGAGGGAATGCTTTATGAAAATGTAATTGCCCAAATGCTTACGGCTAATGGCCATAAACTGTTTTTCTTCAATCACTATAATCAGGAAAAAAGGAGAAATGATATTGAAATAGATTTTATCATTTCCAATAACAGTAAGCTTAAATTGAAGATATATCCGATAGAAGTGAAATCATCAAAAAGATATACAATTAAGTCTTTGGAGAGATTCACAGAGAAATATCGTGAAAGAGTTGGAGAGAGCATAGTTCTTCATCCTAAGAACCTTAGGATGACAAATGGTGTGCTATATCTTCCGTGCTATATGGCGATGTTTTTAAAATAATATGGGTTAAATATATAACTTAATGTCTTTCCAGAAGCAACACAAAAAGTACTGATAAAAAGGGACTCCCCCAACTGGTGTGGAGTGAAAAAAAGAAGCACTAACTGGTGTGGACAGTAGCCATCACCTGGTGTGGATTAAAAAATGAAGGAACTACCTATCATTCAGGTAGTTCCTTTAACGTATTAGAAGGTTATTTTATGGAGAAGCCAGATCTGTTAATGGCGTAAAGGATGCGCTTCCTTCTTCTTTCAGAACTACGCATTCCTTTAGTGTTGAATAACAATAAGGAAATCATACTAATATCGCTAATTTATCATCAGCAAAAAATGTTTCGGATGCTCTCGTATCCAAAAGAATAAAAACAAATGACAAGACTATTGGTAACTACATATCTTATATCTGCCGATCTTTTCTGTTTTATAGAATACGCAGATATGACTTGAAAGGGAAAAAGTATTTGGAATCAAATGATAAGTATTATGTTTGTGATCCAATATTCAGATATGCAAGGCTGGGAACAGTAAATATGGATTATGGAAGAGCATATGAAAATATGGTTGCCATTGAATTGCTGAGAAGAGGATATGAAGTGTATGTTGGAAAACTGTACCAGAAAGAGATTGATTTTGTAGCGAAAAAAAGAGATGAAGTGTTGTATTTGCAGGTGTCAGATAATATTGATAATCAACATACCTTTGACCGAGAAGTGGAACCTTTATTGAAAATAAGGGATGCATATCCAAAAATGCTGATTGCAAGGACTCATCATGCAGAATATCAATATGAAGGAATCAAGATTGTTGATTTAGCTGAATGGCTTTTCAAAAGTAACATTTAAACTTTTAGTATTAATTAAACAGGCAATCAAGATATTAAGATGATTTGATTGCCTGTTTTAAACTCCAAAAAACATTTATAAACATATTTGTCTTTTATTAATGAGTTATCACTCGTCAGTGCCGTCGCTGAGTATGATATCAATATTGCTGCTGCGGAGACTGATCTTGGTTTCTTCATTGATGTCAGAATCAGTGACTACTGCTTTAATTCCGGTCGTAAGGTTGAGCGGTACAGTGCCGATATTTCCAAATTTCTGACTTTCTGTAAGAACGATTACTCCATTACATGATCCGGACATGTCTCTGACCGCCTGTGCTCTTAAAGTATCCTTGTTGGTAAAACCGATGGAAGAGTGATAACCATCTGTTCCGATGAACATTGTCTTAACATGAAAGTTTCGGACTGCTTCTGCCAGAGCAGGGCCGACAGTGCACTGCGAGTCTTTCTGATATATCCCTCCCAGTAAAATGAGGTTTACCGAAGGATAGTTACGTACATAATCTGCAATGAATGCACTGTTGGTAATGATGGTGATATCTTTTTTTTCACTTGCCAGGATGCTTGCCAGTAAGGCGCAGCAGCTTCCGCTTTCAATAATTACCGTTTCATGGTCATTCACCAGAGTGGCTGCCTTTCTGGCAATTGCCATTTTTTCATTGTAATGGAAAGCGAGTCTTGATGAAATGTCATCGGCATTGTTGATTACGGCATAACCGAAAGAACGTTTGATGATTCCTTTTTCTTCCAGTTCATTTAAATCTTTGCGTATCGTAACCTGGGAGACATTCATGCTGTCTGACAGTTTTGCGACATCCATTTTTTCGTTTTCAACAATCAGCCTGACGATTTCGGCTATTCTGTTATCTTTCTTTTTACTCATACATACCTCACATCAACGCCTTGATTCCTTTATCTGTGAATACCTTCAGATATTCCTGCAGATCTTCACGGTGATAGGCATTTTTATCTTTATAGGCATATTCCATGCCAAGCAATTCATATTTGTTTTCTCCGAACTGATGGAAGGGCAGCAGCTGACAACTGTCTGCATTTATCCTAACCAGAAGATTGGATATCTCCTCCGCATCATCAAGCGTGTCATTAAAGCCTGGTATAACCGGGATCCTCGGCAGTACAGGTTTACCAGCAGAAATGGCATATTTCATGTTTTCTATAATAATATCATTCTTAACACCTGTACCTGTTTTATGCTTGACAGGATTGGCATGTTTCATATCCATTAAGATATAATCAACATTTTCAATTATTTTGCGGAAGGTTTCTTCTGAAGTTAAACCGGTGGTTTCGATACAGGTGTGTAAGCCTTCTTCCTTTGCGGCTTTTAACAGCTCATATGCAAAAGCAGGCTGAGCCATGACTTCACCGCCGCTTAAGGTGATACCGCCACCGCTTTCTTCATAAAACGGCATATCCTGCAGTACAACATCAAGTATCTGCTGAACGTTCTTTTCTTCTCCTTCGGATGACAGAGCATATTGAGGACATTCGTTTACACATCTTCGACATCCCGTGCATCTGATGTGGTCTATGTGTATTCCTCCCTGTAACTCAGTTATGGCCTGCTGAGGACATGTCTGAAGGCAGTGAAGACAGTGAATACACTTTTTATGATCCCAGAGTATCTGTACTTTAGCTGACTGGCTCTCCGGGTTGGAACACCATTTGCATCTTAACGGACAGCCTTTGAAGAATACAACTGTTCTGATACCGGGACCGTCATTGACACTGTATTTCTGAATGTTAAATATGATGCCTTTTTTACTGCGGTCTGCTGTTTCCATACTGTTATCCTCGTTAATATTGTAGCATGGTCGTAATAAAAATGGAATATAAAAGTTACGAATGAAATAAAATACTATTTTTAATGAAAATGTATTGCTTTTTATTCGGCTGAAATGTAATATTATATTGTAAATGAAATAATTAAAAGTTACGAATGAAATATTGAGGGGGACTGATATGGAGAATAGGGAACATTTTGGATCACTGACAGAAAGAATGCGGTTATTCAGAGAAGAAGTATTGGACGAAAAACCTTTTATTGATGCTGAAAGGGCTGTTCTGGCAACAGAGGTATATAAAGCTAATCTTAATCAGCCAAGAGTGATGGTCAGAGCTCTGATGCTGAAGAATATACTGGAAAAGATGAGTATTTATATTGAAGATAAAACGCTGATCGTTGGCAACCAGGCTACCAAAAACTGCAATGCTCCTGTTTTTCCGGAGTACACACTGAAGTTCGTCCTTGATGAACTTGATCTCTTTGAAAGAAGAGACGGTGATGTTTTCTACATTACGGAAGAAACCAAGCAGCAGATCCGTGAAATAGCACCATTCTGGGATAATAACAACCTCAGAGCTCGAGGAGAAGCACTGCTTCCTGAAGAGGTGAGTGTCTTCATGGACACCGGTGTATTCGGCATGGAAGGAAAACTGAATGCTGGAGATGCCCATCTGGCTGTTAATTATGAGAAAGTTCTGAAGTATGGTTTAGAAGGGTATGAGGAAAGAGTAAGGAAGCTGAAAAGCAAGCTTGATTTTACTGATCCGGATGCCATTGATAAGAATGTATTCTATAAAGCTGTACTGATCGTACTGGAAGCAGTGAAGAACTTTGCGGAAAGATACAGTCTGCTGGCAAAGGAAAAGGCAGAAAGGGAAACTGACAATAACAGAAAACATGAACTGCTGGAAATCAGCCGTATCTGTTCAAAAGTTCCTTATGAACCTGCCGGTAATTTCTGGGAAGCCATCCAGTCTGTCTGGTTCATTCAGCTGATCCTTCAGATTGAATCCAACGGTCATTCCTTAAGCTACGGACGCTTTGATCAGTACATGTATCCATATTATAAAAACGGTATCATTGGTGATGAAAAGGCCATGGAATTACTGACAAATCTCTGGATAAAGACATTAACAGTGAATAAAGTCCGAAGCCAGGCTCATACCCTTAGTTCAGCCGGTTCTCCAATGTATCAGAATGTAACTATTGGAGGACAGACAACTGATAAGAAGGATGCCGTTAATGAACTCAGCTTCCTGGTATTAAAGAGTGTTGCTCAGACCAGACTGACTCAGCCTAACCTGACTGTCAGATATCATCATAATCTTAACAGGCATTTCTATGATGAATGCATTGAAGTCATGAAACTTGGCTTCGGCATGCCGGCTTTAAATAATGACGAGATCATTATTCCTTCTTTCATCAAATGGGGTGTCAAAGAAGAAGACGCCTATAACTACAGTGCCATTGGCTGTGTTGAGACAGCTGTACCTGGTAAATGGGGTTACAGATGTACCGGCATGTCCTATGTCAATTTTCCAAGACTGTTACTGTGTGTCATGAATAATGGCGTTGACATGACCAGTGGCAAAAGATTTGTCAGAGGTTATGGCTATTTCAAGGACATGAACAGTTATGAAGAATTACTGGCTGCCTGGGATAAGAGTGTCAGAGAGTTTACCAGATATTCGGTAATTGTTGAAAATGCGATCGATAAGGCTTCAGAAAGAGATGTACCGGATATTCTTTGTTCAGCTTTAACAGATGACTGTATCGGAAGAGGTAAGACCATTAAGGAAGGCGGAGCAGTCTACGACTTCATTTCCGGCCTGCAGGTAGGGATTGCCAACATGGCAGATTCTCTTGCTGCGATCAAGAAACTTGTTTATGAAGAAAAAAGAATTACACCTGAACAGTTATGGAATGCCATCCTGGATGACTTCCAGAGCGAAGAGAATCAAAAGATTCAGCATATGCTGATAAATAATGCTCCAAAGTACGGCAACGATGATGACTATGTCGATCAGCTGGTCGTTGAAGCTTATGATTCCTATTTGGATGAAATAAAGAAGTATCCGTCAACAAGGTTTAACAGAGGTCCGATTGGCGGTATCCGTTACGGCGGAACTTCATCCATCAGTGCCAATGTCGGACAGGGTATGGGAACCTTTGCCACACCGGATGGCAGAAACGCCTGGGAACCGCTGGCAGAAGGCTGTTCACCGGCTCATAACTGTGATAAGAACGGTCCAACAGCTGTGTTCAAATCCGTTTCAAAATTACGTACCGAGAAGATCACCGGAGGTATTCTGCTGAATCAGAAGATGACCCCGCAGATGTTATCAACGGAAGAAAACAAGCAGAAGCTGGAACTACTCATCAGTACTTTTTTCAACCGTCTGCATGGCTATCATGTACAGTACAATATTGTATCAAGAGAAACGCTGATCGATGCACAGCTCCATCCGGAAAATCATAAGGATCTGATTGTAAGAGTTGCTGGCTACAGTGCTTTCTTCAATGTATTAAGCAGGAAGACACAGGATGATATTATTGAAAGAACAGAGCAGACTTTATAGATGGGAGGAAAGAAGAATGAAGTTATTAATTGATGATGCACATATTGAAGACATTAAACAGATCTATGACCAGTATCCAATTGACGGCGTAACAACGAATCCGTCAATTCTCTCCAAGATCAACAAGTCTCCGAAGGAAACCTTAAGGGAAATCCGTGATTTCATTGGACAGGATGCCTTACTGTTTGTGCAGACCCTGCCGCTTGATGCAGAAGGCATGGTTAAGGACGCGGAAGCCATTGTCAGTGAATTCGGTGCCAATACGGTTGTAAAGATTCCTTCCATTCCTGAAGGATTCAAGGCTATTCGCATTCTAAAGGAAAAAGGGATCACAACATGCGGAACGGTTGTCTATACTGCCCTTCAGGCCTTTTTAGCCGCCAAAGCCGGTGCGAGCTATGTGGCTCCATATGTAAACCGTATAGATAACATGGGTTATGACGGTGTAAAAGTTGTTCAGCAGATTCAGGACACGCTTGATGTAAATGACATGGACTGCATTGTTCTGGCTGCATCTTTCAAGAATTCTCAACAGGTCAGTGAACTGTGTCAGTATGGTATTCAATCCGTTACGGCAGCTCCAGATGTAATCAGAGGATTTGTTAAAAATGCAGCAATAGATACGGCTGTGAGTGACTTCATCAGTGATTTCAGTAAAGTTGCAGGTGAAGGGAAAAGCATGGCAGATGTACTGAAATAGCATGTGATTTGAATAAGACTCTTTATCGTAAACGGAAAAGAGTCTTTTTTGTGAAATGTTCAGAAACTCCAAAAATCAATTAAAAACAAATTTGCACAGTATACTATGGATTGAAAAAGCATGACTAAACAGATTTATCATCCAGTTTATCAACCATTGTCTAATAATAGAAATGTGTGATAAAAGTGGATGTTAATGAAATAATAAGCGAATAAATGCTATATGAATATGAGTGAGAATGGCTTTAGTTCAAGGGGGAACGGGTTTAATTTAGATGAAATTGCAATTAATACAGGTGATAATCAAGTTTCAACTTAAATGAGCATATTAATTGTAATGGATGTATATCAGTGTTAAAGTTTAAATAACATAAGACGGCGAAAGGAGAACGGGATATGATCATCATAAATAATAGTAGTATCATGTGTTGTTGCTGTATGACATATAAACTCGGCAAACCGTCTGGGATTGTTTAAGTGCAGCAATCCATGGTATGAGAGATACATAATAAAACAGACAGACAGTTTACCGGGAGATTGATCCCGGTTTTTTATTTGTTGTCTTATGAAAATATGAGAAAGAAAGAGGAAATATAAAATGTCAAACATCAGAAAATCAGCTATTGAACTTATTGGAAACACACCATTACTTGAACTTGTACATCTTGAAAATAAATATGATTTAAACGCCAGACTTTTGGGTAAGTTGGAATACCTGAATGCCACCGGTTCAGTCAAGGACCGTATAGCCAAATCAATGATAGAAGATGCAGAGGAAAAAGGTTTATTAAAGGAAGGATCAGTCATCATTGAACCAACTTCCGGCAACACTGGTATTGGCCTGGCAGCTGTAGGTACTGCCAAAGGTTACCGCGTGATTATTGTTATGCCGGAAACCTTCTCCATTGAAAGAAGAAAGCTCATCAGAGCCTATGGCGCGAAAATAGTCTTAAGTGATGGCAGCAAGGGTATGAAAGGAGCCATAGCCAAGGCCGAAGAGTTAGCCAAGGAAATACCCGGCAGCTTTATTCCCGGGCAGTTTGATAATCCGGCTAACCCTAAGGTACATTATGAAACGACTGGACCGGAGATCTGGAGGGATACCGATGGTCAGGTTGATATCCTGGTATCCGGTGTCGGTACCGGTGGAACCATAACAGGAGCCGGTAAATTCTTGAAGGAACAGAATCCTGACATTCAGGTAATCGCTGTTGAACCGGATGCTTCTCCGGTCTTATCAGGTGGTGCAGCGGGAGCTCATAAGATTCAGGGAATCGGTCCGGGCTTTGTCGCAACTGTTCTGGATACCAATGTCTATGATGAGATCATCAGAGTCAAAAATGAAGATGCCCTGGAAACCGGTGCTGAATTTGGCAGAAGCGAAGGCGTCCTCGTGGGTATTTCTGCCGGTGCTGCTGTATGGGCAGCAATCCAGCTGGCTCAGAGAGAGGAAAATGCCGGTAAGAACATCGTCATCATATTACCTGATTCCGGTGACCGTTATCTTTCAACTGCATTGTTTGGAGAAGAATAATGAGTTCTTCTGCTGATAATGTCATCAGAAGCGTTCAGGACCAATGGAGCAGATTAAGGTTTGGAGGTAACTATCAGCTGGCGCGTGATGATGTCATCTCCATGCTGACGCTGTTTAAAGCCATTCTGTTTCCGGAAAGGTGGAGGGATATTGAGAGTATTGATCAGGAACTGATCAACCTCAGAAATCTGCTGGAAGTACTGTTAAAAGGCCTGATATCTGATAATAAAGCCGCTGCTGATAAAGTAATAAATGAGATCCCGGTCCTGGTCGATAAGCTGAACAAGGATGCCGAAGCCATTTACGCCGGTGATCCTTCCGCCAGGACAATATTTGAGATCATTCTGTGCTATCCTGGATTTCAGGCTGTATTCGGATACCGCATTGCCCATATCTTCTATCAGCTGGATGTGCCGGTACTTCCAAGAATAATAAGTGAATATTATCATACGATTACCGGCATTGACATTCATTCCGGTGCCCAGATAGGTGAATACTTCTGCATTGACCATGGAACTGGAATAGTCATCGGTGAAACAACTGTCATTGGTGACAGAGTCAGAATGTATCATGGGGTGACACTTGGTGTAAAGAATTTCCTGAAGGCTGATAATGGCATGCTATTGAAAGGGTATAAGAGACATCCTAATGTCGGTAATGATGTGGTATTGTATGCTAATGCGACCATCATGGGCAATATAACTCTGGGAGATGGCTGCATCATCGGTGCCAACGCCGTAGTAACTGAAAATGTTGGAAATAGTGAACTGGTAAAGTTTGAAAGGGAGGTATTCTGAAATGAATGACAGACTCAGAAAACTGACTTATACCGCCATGTTTGCGGTGCTCAATTATGTCGTATTTACCTATGGCAAGATAAACGTAACGATATCTGAAGGTTCCAGTACGGCAATCCATCTGGCTAATGCCGTAGTGGTACTGTCGGCCTGGCTGCTTGGCCCTGTTTACGGTGGCCTGGCCGGGGCTATTGGGTTGTCACTGGCCGATGTGCTTGATCCCCGTTATATCACCTCTGCGCCTAAAACCTTCATCCTGAAATTTCTGATCGCCTTCATTGCCGGTAAGATTGCTGAAAGGCTGAAACTCAGAGAAAAGGAAGATCGCCGGGAAATTACCAAAGCTGCGGTTATTAGCGCTGTTGCCGGCTTAGGCTTCAATGTGATATTTGATCCATTATTTGGTTATTTCTACCGTCAGTATATATTAGGTGTTCCCCAACAGGCGGCTAAGATCATAGCTTCCTGGGTAGCCGGGACGACACTGATAAATGCCGTATTATGTGTGATCGTTTCCGTTCTGCTGTACAATGCTTTATACCATTATGTTAAAAACAGAAAATTTTAGGAGGAACAATGGAGTTTTTCATTCATAAAGAAGTATTGGAACTGGGAGTAAGAATCAAAGGAGTCTTCATAGAGGGCATTGATAATACATATGAAGATGATGTATATCTGGCCTGGAGAAGACAGAAGACAGCTGATCTGCTACAGAAGTACAGCGGTTTTGACATAAAAAGGGATGAGATACTGGAGGGCTTCTACCGACTTCATGAAAAAGTAAATGTTCCCCGACGAAAGAACATTCCCGCTTCAGAGAATCTGATAAAACTATTGGTTAAGCACCAGGATCTTTACCGCATAAATAAGGTGGTAGATATTTACAATATCATCTCTCTGGAATCAAAACTGGCTCTGGGAGCCCATGATACTGACCTTATAGACGGTAACATTCATTTACGTATAACTGATGGAAATGAATCCTTCGTACCGTTGGGAGGCACAGGCAAACCGGTAAAAGCCGGCGAGTACAGTTACATTGATGATGCTGGAGACATACTGTGCTGGTTGGAAATCAGGCAATCCGAAAAAGATAAGGTAACGGATAATACCAGAAACCTTTTCTATATCATACAGGGTAATGAGAAGACACCTGATGAACTGCTGCAGCATACAGCAGAAGAGATCATTGATTTAACGACCAGATTCTGTGGAGGCAGGGGCTTTGTGGCCGGAACAGTAATATAAAAATAACAAAAAAGATAATGACTCCTCCTGTGAGGAGTCTTGTCTTTATAAGTTGAGAAAAACAGTATGGCTTTTGGGGATATGATCGTGCATCGTGGTAAGGTGGTAATCCGATAAGTTGATTAAAACATCTGCTTGGGTATTGTTCTAAAACTTCAAAAAAACATTTAAAAACAAATTTGTACGCGATACTATACGATAATTGATTCCTATC
This sequence comes from Erysipelotrichaceae bacterium, assembly GCA_017405675.1. Next base: position 15,741 of record JAFRAB010000008.1, on the reverse strand, counting down.
AGATTAACCGAAAAAATATGTATTTATGGTTTGCAAAATAAGTGAAAAGGCATATTTTCTGCACAACTAGGTTATTACACTATGATTAGAAAGTTGATAAAAGAAGATATATTAGGTATCAATAACGAAAGTGCAAGAGGAAGAGTTGTATATGACTATTAATAGACCGGTTAAACTATTTGATAAAGTTAGAATAATAGATACTGATGAAGTAGGATTTGTTGTTGATATCAGCGACAATGGATTGCTGATAATTGAACGTTTGGAAGAAAACTGCGATAGTGACTTTGCTTCTGATAGATTAATAACAGATGTATTTATCAGTGATGTAGAAGTAATTTAGGCAATTCAACAGTTAAATGTCATTTTTTATGCTTGTCTGTGATTTTTATAAAGTAATGTACCTTTTTGCCGGAAAAAGGAGAACCTTTCAGTTCTCCGTTACTCAATTTTTACTGTTAATTAGCTTATCAGCGTCTGATGGCCTGCATCATCAGGCTTTCCTCTTCCGGCTCAATTGAGACAAATTCAAAGTAGATGGTACCGCTGTTCTCATCACCGAAAACATCGAATGCCACGTACTTGGCCTTTTCTTCATTGAACCAGCAGAATGATCTCTGTGAGCCGACTTTCTGCGGATCGAAATGTATGTATCCCTGTTCCTCCAGTTCTGGAATATAGACATCAAGATACTTTTCAGCTTTTTCCACACTTTCAAATGGCTGATAGAGTCCTAAGTGCAGACCCTTGAACTGAAGAAGCTCATGATAATATCTGGTATGGTCTCTGGCAGAGATCTCTTCAGTTAATTCTGTTTCAGGCATGTCATGTTCCTTAAGACTATTGATGACCTGTTCAAGAGCAAGACTCTTTTCATTACTGAATTCCAGGCCTACAATGCCGTCTTCTTCCTCATTGAATCTGTACTCGAACGAAATGAATTCGTCTGGTGATTTACACTTACCGTTGATCTGACCAGGAGCATATGAATCGATAAATCCATTTTCAAGCAGCTTGTCTTCATAAGCACTCAGATAAGCCTTGGCTGCTTCAAAATCCTGATATTTCAATTCAAATCTCATATAGAGGTTATAGTCAAAGAAATATGCCCAACCCTCAGTCTGTGAGGCTGCAGTATCCACTGCTTTCCATTCACTGAATACATCGGTTTCATCCAGAGGTGCAAAACCGTTCTTCTGAACAACATCGCTAATGGCTGCCAGTCCTGCATATTCAGGATCGTCGTGGTACAGTGTACCTTCTACTTCCAGACCGTTGTCATAGTTAACAAATAACTGTGAATATGCACGATATTCATCTCTTAACAGATGACGCCATACCTTGGCAGTGCTGCCATCGGCCGGTGTACCATCAACTTCTTCAAAGCCCTTGCTGCGGAGAAGTTCCTTATAATTATTTACATCTTCTTCACTCCAGTGAGAGTCAGTAAGATAAATGCCGCTGAACTGGCCATATGCCTTGTCATCAAAGATCATGGCATAGCTGGCAGTTTGCGGGAATGGCAATGCTTCTTCACCATATTCTCTCATGAAGACATTCTCAATCATGGCAATATCCATTTTTGTCCAGGCATTTCTGATGTGTGGATAAACAGGAGTTTTCAGCCATTCTTCTATGCGGGCATCACTTTTGGCGCTGCCGAAAGTCAGGGTCAGGTCAAGATCCGGGTAATCAATGCGGGCTACGACATCTTCAGGAATAACTGCCGCAAAGTGAACACTGTCTGGATCTGCATCGTCCAGTGTTACGCGTACTTCTTCCATCAGACTAACAGCTCTGTCGTTGTATCCTCCTAATGAGCCCAGTGTCTTCTTTACTCTGGCATCGTTTGTGGTGAATTCCAGAGGTTTGTTAACATCGTTATAGAAAAGCTCCCACATGTTGCCTTCAGTCATTGTGATCCAGCTGTTTGGTAACATATCTCCAAGATAATCTATTACATTATCAGTTGAGACAAAGCTGACATCCTGAATCTTCTCATCATCATAAACATCTGAGGTAAAGGTTTCATCCTTGAGAGTCATGAATACATAACTCAGGACTCCGTCATACTGTGGATAATTGATATAAGCCTGCTCAGGAGAAACTACATGAATTTCAGCCTTCTCACCACCGCTTACTACATAATTACCTTTTTCCAGCTTCCTGACGAAGTTGTCCATGGCTTTTTCAGATATTTCAGCCGGTGTCAGATCCGGCTCAGGTTCCTTATCGCCATTGTCTGTGCAGGCGAAACAGCTCACACAGATCAGAACCGCCATGAGTACTTTTAATAAATTCTTCAGCATCTTCATAATTGTTTCCTTTCAATCAGTTACAAGAACACCTTATATAGATTAGTATTTGTTTTTATTAAATAATCTTTCTGTATTTTAACACAACTTGAAAGACATATGAATATTATTGCCAGAACAGAAAGACAGTACACTGTATCAGTGTTCTGTCCTGACATGATGTATGAATCAGATAATTTGTCATGATTGGTGGTTTGTATTACAATTTAAAGAAAAAGGGAGATACTTTTTATGCCAGATAATAAGAAAAAGAAGACGGTAGGGCTTTTGGAAAAGCTCGGCTTTATGAGTTTTTCTACATCTACCAACATCGTATTTAACTTTAAAAGTACATACTATAAGTTTTTCCTGACTTCCATTCTGCTTATCGATCCGGTAGCCGCCAGTAACATGGCTCTGATCGGAACAGCCTGGGATATCATAAACGACCCGTTAATTGGTGTCTGGGCCAACAATGTCCGCTTCAAGTCAGGCGAAAGGGTAAGACCATGGTTACTATGGATCGCGGTTCCTTATGCTGTGGGAATGGTACTTCTGTTTACGGACTTTGGTGTCTCAGAGCGCTGGGACATTATCCTGGGTCTGACTGTATTCTTCTTCTATGAAATAGCCAATACATTCAGAGGCATACCGTATAACGGCATGGGAGCGCTGGCTTCTTCAGATGACTATGACCGTAAGTCGATCAATGCGTTCAGATCATTAGGTGGCTGTCTTGGTTCAGGTATTGGTGCAGTTGCCGTACCAATGATCGTTAAGATGTTTGGCGGACTTAAGGATCACAAGGTCATTAATTCTTCCGACTCCCCGGCCATTTTCAAATCAGCTCTCTTCATGGGCGTACTGATCATCATCGGCTGTCTTGTTCATTATTTTACTACCAGAGAAAGAGTAAGACAGGTTGAGGAAAACGAAGAGAAGATCGGCATCGTTGATACCTATAAGATGCTGTTTAAGTGTAAATCCTGGGTAAGAAACATGTTCTATGTCATGTCATACGGCATTTCTACATGTCTATTGACCTCATCAATAACCTATTACTGTGCCTATGTACTTAATGACAGTTCTCTGGCTACACCGATAATGGCAGTATATCTGGTATTCTCCATTGTCTTCTCAATACTGGCACCGAAGATCGATACCCTGCTGGGCAGAAAGAGAACCATGATCGCGGCTGCGATCGTTCAGATCATTGGAAAGATTCCATTCGTTCTGAATCCATATAATGTGGTAAATGCCTTCATAAATGCGGCAGCTGCCGGAATCGGCCTGACTGTTACCTTTGTCGAATTCAATACCAACCGTAACTCCATTTCCGATATTGTTGAAGTACAGAACGGAAGGCGTCTGGATACGATGGTATCAACCGGTGATAACCTGGCAAGCAAGATTGCGGAAGCGGCTGTTGATAAGCTCTTCCTGATGGCTCTGGCCGTGGCAGGATTCTCAGCTCAGCTTGCTGATCAGGGTGTAATGCAGAATATGGCGACCCAGAAAACAATAAATGCCTTATTAGGCTGGATACCGGCTATTGTAGCGGTAGTCATGATGCTGTTTGCCATGGGCATTGATACGGAAAAAGAATATAAGGAAGCCGTAGCTAAGAGGGACAGGGGGTAGAACAGATGAATCCTCATGCTTACCTGCAGAATGAAAAACAGATCGAAGCCATTGAATCAATTAAGAGAGTTGATGAAAAAGGCTATCTGTATCACATGGTCTGTAATTATGACTACTATGATCTGCCTGAAGCCTTTAAGGCAGTCATAAGTGCCGGATGCTCAACCTTTGTGGTAAAGAATCTGGAAGGCGAAGTACTGTTCTGCCGCAATTACGATTACTCTCATTTTCATAACAATGACCGTAAGAATCCCCGTACCGGTCTGAACATGATCATCGAAGGCAATAATCCTAAGGCCAGATACAGATCCTTAGGTGTAGCTGATACATATTGGGCTGACTTTAAGAACGGTTCTGCCATTAATGGCATGCTCGATGACGGCAAGAGCGATCTTTCCGCCTTTGTACTGTCACCGTTTCTGACCATGGATGGCATGAATGAAAAGGGCCTGGCTATCAGTATTCTTGCCCTGAGTGTTAAAAGTGACTATAAGGAAATAGACTTTAATGAATATGAAAAGATCATGGATCCAAATAAAAGAAACATGTTCCTCGAAAACAGCGGAGAACTTCCGGATCCTTACTGGATCTATGCTTCAAACGGTTCAGTGGTTGTAAATAAGGCTGACCGTAAGGCATGGGTGGCTTCTCAGCCGCTTATCAAGACAGAGGATCCTTCAAAACCGACTCTTCTGCATCCTGTTCTCATGAGAATGATGCTGGATAACTGCGGAAGTGTTGAAGAAGCATTGGCCATGGCTTCAGGCTTTAATGTCATAGGAGCGATGCCGGGAGCTGACTATCATGTCATGGTAGCCGATACCAGCGGTAAGAGCCGGTTAATTGAATGGATAGATAATAAGATGGTGACTACTGACATCAATCATGCCACCAATCACTATGTCGCAAAGGAAGACCCGTTCTATAAGGTCGCCTGCGGCAGGGATGAATGTCTGAAGGCCGGGGTTTACCGGGGCAGAAAGGGCATGAGAGAAGATTATGCTGAAAGACTGTTAGGTCTGGTCGTTCAGGACCCTGAAAACGGCATGGATCAGGGTAAGACCCAGTACAGTTGTATTTATAACCTGAATCGAAAGACTTTGAAGATCTTCTCCTTTGGCGACATGAGCAAGTCATGGGAATATGAACTTAATTAATCAGAAACAGGTGTAGCTTATGATATATGTGATCATTGCCCTGATCGTTCTTCTGGCATTCATGATTTTCAATGCCGTGAAAATGAAACCGGAAGACACAGGCAGATATGAAAAGAAAACAGAATATGATTTTGACAGGGAACTTGCCCTGAAGAGATTTCAGAACATGTTGAGAAAGAAGACCATCTGGCCCAGAGATGCAGAGCCGGATTATGGAGAATTCCGGTCTTTCCTACCGATGCTTAAGAAGGACTATCCGGAAGTCTTCAAGGCTCTGGAAGTCAACATCATTAATGATTATGGCATCCTGTTAAAGTGGAAGGGCAGTTCTGATAAGAAACCGGTGGTATTGATGGCTCACTATGATGTGGTTGCGGTTGATGAAGCCGGATGGGATCATGAGCCCTTTGGCGCCGAAGTAGTTGACGGGTCCATTTATGCCCGTGGTACTTCTGATACCAAATGCATCATTGCGGGCTTACTGGAAGCAGTTGATTACCAATTAGCTCACGGTTATGTACCGGAAAGAGACATTTATTTCTCCTTTACCAATAATGAGGAAACCGGAGGTCCAACGACACCGGCTATTGTCAGATGGTTTGAAGAGAATAACATAGTACCTTGGTTTGTCCTTGATGAAGGCGGAGCCATCATCAATGATGCGCCTCTAGGTGTCAAGGATGAATTTGCGATGATCGGTGTTTCGGAGAAGGGTGTCGTCAACATTACCCTTAAAGCAAAGGGGCTTGGCGGACATTCCTCAACTCCTTCAACAAAGACCGATTCAACTTATAAGCTTGTCAGAGCCATTAACAGACTGAATGCCGATCCTTTTAAAAAGCATCTGCATCCGGTAACTGAAAAGCTGTTGGGAATCTATGGTTCTCATTCCAGTTTCCTTTACAAGTTCATTTTCGGTAACATGTGGCTGTTCAGGCCGATAGTAATGAAGGTACTTGAAAGCAATAAGGAAACCGCAGCCATGATTTCCACAACTGCGGCATTGACCCAGCTGAAGGGAGCACCGGCTGTCAATATCATCCCTCCGGTTGCTGAAGCTGGCTACAGTGTCAGAATCGCCCCAGGCGATACGATAGACAGCTGCCTTGCTCACTTCCGTCAGGTGATCAACGATCCTGATGTGGAATTAAGCCATGAGGGAGGCGTTGAAGCATCTCCGGTTTCACCAATTGATAACAGTGCATACAGGCTTATTCAGAAGGTTGTCTATGAGAGCTATTCGGAAGTATACTGTTGCCCATACATTCAGAACGGGGCAACTGATTCCCGCAATTTCCATAGAATATATCCGAATGTCTACCGCTTTGCCATGTTCAGAATGAGCGGTGCTGAAAGACAGGCCATTCATGGAAATAATGAGAGCATCAGGGTATCTTCCTACTATGAAGGCATATCAGCATACATTAACCTCTTGACGGAACTTAATAACGCAGAGGAATAGAAAGGGTACATTTATGATAGATTACAAGGATCATGTAGTATTAAATGAACTTAAGCAGAGGATACATGTCAAGGGAACATCTCAGGATAATCCGATCCTGCTGTTTCTGCATGGCGGTCCCGGTGTGACCAACCGTCACTTTGTCATCGGCAGTAATTCAGACCTGTGCGATGCCTTTACCATCGTTGCCTGGGACCAGAGGGGAACCTGCGGCAGCTATGAAGGCTGTAAGAAGGAGACTCTTACCGTTTCCAACATGGTTGAGGATGCCAGTGAACTGGTCAATTATCTCTGCAGGAAATACAACAAGGACAAAATGTTCATCATCGGCGGCAGCTGGGGCAGCTGTCTGGGTACTTTGTTGGCAAAAAGACATCCTGAACACATTGCCGGATACATCGGCTTTGGTCAGATGGTTGACGGACCTTTAAATGAGGAACTGTCCTACAAGTTTGCCCGTGAGGAAGCTCTGAAACATGATGATAAGAAGGCAGTCAGTATCCTTGATGAACTCGGCATGCCGGTCAATGGCGTTTATAAGACCGGATATGACGGCATGATGGCTCAGAGAAGAATAATGATGAAATATGGCGGCTATTCTCAGGACAAAGCCAAAAGATCATATTTCAGTTCAATGGTTGTCCCTGTACTGAAGAGCGGGGAATACACATTTAAGGAAATAATCGGTTTTGTGAAAGGGTATCAGTTCGTCCTAAGAGCGATGTGGGATGAAGTAGCGGGAATTAATCTTCTGAAGGAAACAGAAGGCAAGATCGACGTTCCATATTTCATTCTGGATGGCAGACTGGATAATAATACACCAGCTTCTCTGGTGCAGGATTATTATGAAAAGCTGGAAGCCCCACAGAAGGATCTGATCTGGTTTGAAACAGCCGGTCATAATCCTCTGGGAGATTGCCCTGAGGAATTCAAGAAAACAATCAGGGAAAAACTGCTTCCGATCGCTGAGAAAGCAGGTAACTGCAGGATATAATACCATTACTAACAAATAGTAATTATCAATGAAGTGCACTTCCTTTAGTTGGCTCAATTATTGGGATCACTTCTTTTTTTTGCCGAACAGTTTTATCTGGTTTTGGATGTACGTTAAAGCTTATTGATAAACACTTTATACGGTTTTACGGTTTGAAGATAGAAATGAGATGATGATACAATAACTATAGGTAAGTAGTATGGACTCATTACAGGTTTATTCAGGTTGTATCGATGCATATTTAGCATCAAGGAACTACGATCTTAAGAGGTTTACAAACAATAAACTGATTGGCTACCATTTTGGTGTGGATGATAGATACCTGGTATTCTATCTCGTAGAAAATGATAATCAGGTGTTTTTTTACTACCGTCTTGATGTGAATAGTATTGAAAAAGCAAGAATAAATATTACAGATTATAACGAGTCTCAATTTGAAAGTTTTATTCTTCCCATAGTATCAAAAGCAATAGAGTCTAAACCAGAAATAATACAGAAAAAGGGAATAAAGAATAACGAACAAAAACCGCCTGGAACTAAAAAACAACTTACTGATAAGAAAGATAAGAACAACAGTAATGAAGTAAATGTGAGAAAAACAAAAAAGCAGTATACTGATCAACAAATAGCATATGATATTTACGATACAATTGCTGAACTAAACAAGAAGAGAAGATTCTGTGGTACTTTTGTTCTAGTTGACGTCTTACGTGGATCGAGAGCACAAAGGGTAATTGAAAGAAGATTATTTGACGTAAACTGCTATGGTAAGTATAAATCCTTGAGTAAATCTCGGCTAAGTAATATCGTAAATCAACTTATTGACCAGAAAGTGCTTGCTAAATCCGAAGGAGTATATCCAGTCCTTGTTATTAGGGGAAGCAAAGAATCAATATCATTACTTGATAATACAAGTAGACAAATAATAGAAGAAAAAAAGATACCAGATGAAAGTGCTATAGGTATGTTTTTCAGCGTGGAAGATGAGCCTTATGAACAGAATACAGAATTTGTAATAAACAAAAACAAAATAGATAATATTCTGAATAATAACAACTATATATCAAGAAGTGACTATACTAAAACAATTGATGAGGTTAAAGATTACCTTAAACAGGTATCTTTCCTGATTGAGAATAATCTTTTAGAAAACTATTGTAAGAACAATGGAATAGAAGTTAATGATTGTATAAAGTTAATTGATAAGGTTAATAGGATTGAGGACTTGGTAAGAAATCATAACGATAAATATATCCAGGAAGCAATGAATGAAGAAAAGGATTACCTGGACAATGTTCTTAAGGATATAGATCCAATCATCAATCTTGACGATGATCAGAGAAAAGTCGTTCTTACCGATGAAGACAATTGTCTTGTTATTGCAGGTGCAGGTGCTGGAAAGACTACAACAGTTGCTGCGAAAGTAAAATACTTAGTTGATAAAAAAGGCATCAATCCAGAAGACATACTGGTAATATCTTTCACCAATAAGGCGGTAGAAGAATTAAGAGAAAGAATAAATGACTGCTTGGGCATACCATGTAAAATATCTACATTCCATTCAATTGGTTATTCAATAATGAAAGAGCACACTGAAAAGAGAATTAACATTGTTGATGATGTTAAGCTTTTCTATGTTCTTGATGATTATCTGAAAAAAGAAGTACTTAAAGATGAATCAATGGTTAATCTGTTGATTACTTTCTTTGCTTCCTACTTTGATGCTCCAGTCAATATGGAAGAAAAAGAGCTCAAAGACTTTTTTAACAATATTGCAAAAGCGAATTACACAACATTGCGCAGTGATCTTGATGAAGTGAGTGAAGAAATAACCGATAATCTGACCAGGCAGAAAAGAACAATTAATAATGAAGTTCTGAGATCATACCAGGAAGTGAGAATAGCTAACTTCTTGTATTTGAACAACATCGATTATGAATATGAACCATTATACGATTGCCTTTGAAATATGATGGCTTGCATCAGGTGATAAAATATAATTGAAGGAAGGTGGTAACCATGATCATAAATACCGGGCAGAGAACAGACATACCTGCTTTTTATGCTGAGTGGTTTGCCAACAGGCTGAAGGAAGGATTTGTATGCGTACGTAATCCATATAACTCAGAGCAGGTAAGCCGTTACCGCCTTGATCCTTCAGTAGTTGATGCCATTGGTTTCTGTACCAAGAACCCGGCTCCCATGTTTCCATACATGGATCTGCTTAAGGATTATGGACAGTACTGGTTCGTTACTATAACACCATATGGCCGTGACATTGAGCCTAATGTACCTGATAAGCATGTCCTGCTGGAAGATTTCAAGAAGCTGTCAGAAATGGTAGGCGTAAACTCCATTGGCTGGCGTTATGATCCGATATTCATTACGGAAAAGTACAGCATGGATTATCATCTCAGATCTTTTGAAAAGATGGCTGAGGAACTTGAAGGCTATACCGAGACAGTAGTAATAAGTTTCATTTACCTGTATGAAAAGGTGAAGGTGAATTTCCCGGAAGTACAGGAAGTTGATCAACTGCAGCGTCTGACTCTTGGTAAGAAGATCATCAGAATAGCCGGTGAACATGGCATGATAGTCAAGCCATGTGGCGAAGGTAATGAACTGGCTCAGTACGGGGCTGACTGTGGTGGGTGCATGCGTATTTCCGATTATGAAAAAGCCATTGGCCATAAGCTGGAAGTTCCACCGTTTAAGGGAGCAAGGGATATCTGCTCGTGTTATCTCTCATGTGACATCGGAGCCTACAATACCTGCCGCCATCTGTGCCGCTACTGTTATGCCAATGTCTCCAGGGAAAAGGTAATGCAGAGAAGCAGGCTGCATGATCCTGATTCCCCGTTTCTGATAGGAAACTATAGAGAAAATGACCAGATCCATGATGCCGTTCAGAAATCATGGAAAGCCAGACAGATCAGTCTGTTTGATGATGAATAGATTAAAAAAGTTCTCAGTAAATTGAGAACTCTTTATTCGTTATAACCACTTTTTGTGCTTGAAGAACAGAAGACTCAGTATCGCTATCAATAGACTGACAATGAAGACGATAGGGTAGGCATACACTGAATTCAGTTCAGGCATGTACTTGAAGTTCATGCCATACCAGCCGGTTATCAGGGTTAACGGACTGAATATCGTTGTGACTACCGTAAGGATGGTCATGATGTGATTCTGCTTGTCAGTCAGGTTGGCATCAAAGTCGGCACGTATCTGAGAGGTGTAATCAACAAGAGCGTTTGACAGGTCATACAGACGTCCGGCTCTCTTGCTGAAGAGACTGAAGTAACGGAGATTTTCTTCGGCAAAGAAGTCATTCTCGTTTTCTTCCAGTTCCTGAGTAAGATCGATCAGCCGGTCATAGTGCGTTCTTAATACTCTCAGGTGATCACGGATGACATTGATGCCTTCAAGGTCTGTTTCTTCCTTGTTGTTGATCTTCCTGTCCACGTCAGCCAGCTGTCTCTCATATCTCTCCAGAAGGGTAAGGTCACCGGATATGATCTCCTCAAGAAAATCGTAGATGAATCTTTCCAGAGATGGCATGCGCCACTTTCTGGTAAGGGAGATTCTGTTAATGATGCCTGATACTACATTGCCCTTATCGATGAAGATGATGCCGTTTTCATCTATTACAAAGGCAAACTTCTTATAGCCAATGGTTCTGTTATTATCATAAGGTATGGCAAATGAACCGGTAATGGAATTGTAGTTGACTTCTGCCATGGTGGTGTGAATGTCCAGTGTTTCAAAATCCATGTCAATGCCCAGATCAAGATCGTTACTCTCTTTCTGCCACTGTTCCGGGCTGAGAATGGCTACGTAAGGCTTATTGCCATCTCTAACCGGGATATCGGGATGTTCCCTTAAGGTGTTTTCTATCAGGTAATACATGATGAGTCCTCCCTAACTGACAGTAATATGTCTGCTTAAATTGTACCATTTCCGATTTCACTTACAATTATCTAATTATGCAAAAGACCTGATTCCCTAAGATATTGGAATCAGGCCTTTGTTATTCAATTGATTCAGTTTTCTAGAACAGTGAAACAAATATGTCTGCCAGTATGACGGTCAGTATGCCTGAAACGACAATTGACAGTGAACTCATTGCTCCTTCGACCTCACCTATTTCCATTGCCTTGGTAGTTCCAATGGCGTGAGATGAAGTTCCGATCGCTATGCCCTTGGCGATCCTGTTACGGATGCCGAACAGTTTCAGCACGGCTTCACAGATGATGTTACCGAATACCCCGGTCATGATGATTGAAGTAACGGTTATGGCCACAATACCGCCCAGTTCTTCAGATACACTCATGCCGATGGCGGTAGTGATGGACTTTGGCAGGAATGTTATGTACTCCTGGTGGGAGAAGCCGAAGATCTTGGCCATTAACAGTACTGAGCCGAGAGAAGTCAGTACTCCTGACAGAATGCCTATCATTATTGCCGGGAAGTTCTTCTTGAGCTTTTCTATCTGAGTATACAGCGGTACGGCCAGACAGACAGTTGCCGGTGTCAGAAATACGTTGACGTGTCTGGCACCCTGGTTATATGTTTCATAATCGATGTTCAGTATTACAAGCACGGCAATGCAGATCATGATTGCCACCAGCAGCTGATTGAACAGCCCGAATCGTAATTTCTTTCTTATCTCAATGGCCAGCACATAGGCTGCCAGAGTAAGGAACGGGCCAATGAAGACGGAAGCACTCAGAATCTCATTCATTTTCACTTCCTCCTTTTCCTATTACAGCCTGGGTAACAAGCCCGCTTACTGCCATGACCAGTATGGTGGACACCAAGGTAACGGCCAGATAGCTTAGCCAATGGGTTTTCAATACGTCCCATGACTTTATCAGCCCGACTGCCGGAGGAATGAACATGACTGGCATGATCTCAAAAAGAAAATTAGCTGTTTCCCTGATCTGACTGACCTTGAGCAGTCCGGAATACAGAAGTATGAACATTCCGGCTATGCCGTAGATGCTGGCGGGTATCGGTAAGGGCACCACTTCATGCAGAAGCTCTCCCATTAGAGAAACAGAGATTATTATCAGCAGTTGTTTCAGGTATTTCATACTGGATCCTCCGTTGATAATAACAGTATACCCGTAAGTGATACCGGATTTCCATCAGTAACTGTTATGACAATGTTGGTTTCACTTATCACTTCATATGAATGTTATAGTAAAATATAACTGATAGAACAAATAAATCATAATACATGAAGGAGCAAGGTCTTATGGAAAAATATGATCTCATAGTGATCGGTGCCGGTAATGGAGGACTCATGACTGCCTGTCGGGCAGCTCAGATGGGATTAAAGACATTGGTAGTAGAAAGACACAACATGCCTGGCGGTGCCGCAACGAGTTTTGTCAGAGGAAGATTTGAGTTTGACGCTTCCCTGCATGAGATTCCTGACTTCGGCCAGGGAGTACACAGGGGAGAACTTGGCAGAATATTTGACGAACTTGGCATCAATGTGGAAATGTTACCGATAAAGGATGCCTTCCGCTATGTCGTTGAGAAGGATGGCGTACGTTCACTTGATGTTACCTTCCCTCATGGCAAGGATGCGGTAATGAAGTTAATATCAGAGATATGTCCTGATGATGTGGAAGCCATGGAAAGGTTCTTTGATGCCTATGAAGACATGCACAGGGGACTTGACTATTTCGGTTCTGTCAGAGGACAGATCGATCCGGAAGTGTTAAGAAAAGAACATCCTAACTTCATGAGGATCATGTCAATATCAGCCGGTGAACTGTTCAGGGCATTAGGCATGAGTGAAAAGTGTCAGAAGATCATGGCAGCCTACTGGCCATATCAGGGCACTGACATTGATACCGTTGATGCCAGCCGTTATCTGATGATGGTATACGGATACTTTGTAAATGGTGCCTATGTACCAAGAATGAGATCTCATTCTCTCTCAGCGGCCATCGTAGACAGAGCCAGACAGTTTGGCTGTCAGTTCCTGTTCAATACCGAAGTAACAAAAGTATTGACTGCCAATGGCAGGGTATGCGGTGTTGAACTTGACGACGGCAGACAGTTTGAAACTACGGCGATTGCTTCCAATGCCTTCCCGGAAATTGTTTATTCAAAACTGCTGGATGACAAGTCACTGGTACCGGTATTTGAAAGGAAGAAAGCCAATGCCCGTAAGTATGGGTTCCGTGCCTTCAGCGTATATCTGGGACTTAATGCACCTCCTGAAGAGATAGGAGTAGAAGACTATACCGTATTCTTAAGTTCGACTGATGATTCAGGAGTCATCTGTGAGGAATCAAAGACCAGATTCGGTAAGGAATATGCACTGGATGTCTGCTGCCTGAACATGGCAATACCTGACTGCACACCTGAAGGTACTACTGAAATGGTACTGACCATTTCCTATACCGGTGATGCCTGGGCAGACGTAAGTGAAGAGGATTACGTAAAGGTTAAGAGAGAAGTGGCTGATGAGCTGATCACTAAAGTGGAAAAGGTAATGGGCTATAAGATCAGAGAGCACATTGAGGAGATTGAGATCGCCAGCCCTGTCACCTTTGCCAGGTACATGTTCTCACCTCAGGGTTCAATCTATGGATACAGCTCTGAGAAGTGGGATGGCATGTCTTCAAGACTGATAACCAGCGGCATGGAACAGACCATACCGGGACTGTTCTTCGTCGGCGGACATGGGTCATCACTGTCAGGGTACTATCCAACATATTCCGGCGGTAACAAGACCGCCATGCAGATAATGGGCTATGTAAGAGGAGGTGGCAGAAGATGAGTAAGGATTACTTAAATAGCATACCGGCTGAAAGATTCGCAACGATCATTCCCAGAAGAAGGGCAATAATTGAAAGCGCATCTGCTGAAATGCCGAGATATGAATACAATGCCAACGTACTGGCCAAAAATCTGCACCCGAAGACTCAGCATGTCGTCGTAACGGATGTTAAGGAATTATTCAATGCCAAGCTCTATACTCTGGTTCCGGATAAGGAACAGGGAACTGATAAGCTGGCGTATTACCAGGCCGGTCAGTACATCAGTCTTGATCTTTCAATCAACGGTTCAAGACTGACCAGACCTTATTCACTATGTTCTGCACCTTCAACCGGTGAATACCAGATAATGGTAAAGAACATGAAAAACGGATTTGCGTCTGAATACATAAACAGTAACTTCAGGGTTGGTACCAAAGTAGATGTTTCTGAACCGTCAGGTTTCTTCTACCATGAACCATTAAGAGATTCCAATAAGGTAGTCGGCATTGCCGGAGGAAGCGGTATTGCCCCGTTTATTTCAATGGCCAGGGCAATAGCCGAAGGCATTGAAGACTTTGAATTATTACTTCTCTACGGTTCCAGAACTGAAGAAGAGATTTTATTCAAGGAAGAACTGGATGAACTGGAGAGGAAGTGCAGTAAGATAAAAGTTATCCATGTTCTTTCCGATGAGGAAAGAGAAGGATACCGCCATGGCTTTATCAGTGCTGATCTGATTGGGGAATTCTGTGAAGGCGGTTCAGTATTTGCCTGCGGTTCTCAGGGCATGTATGACTACATCAGAGGAGAAACAGACAAGCTGGGCTTACCAATCAGAAGAGTAAGATTCGATGCCTATGGTGAATACAGACTGGGCAAGAGGGATGAAGGAAGGTTTGAAACCGGCAAGGTATATGAACTGACGGTTAAGACCAATGACGGACAGACGCATGTAATACCAGCCAGAAGTGATGAATCAATTCTGGTTGCCGTTGAGCGTGCCGGCATTAAGGCTCCTTCAAAGTGCCGAAGCGGTGAGTGCGGCTGGTGCAGAACCAGACTGGTAAGTGGTGAAGTATACATACCGGAAATGACGGAAAGAAGACGTCAGTACGATAAGGTTGCAGGGTACATTCATGCCTGCTGCAGCTTCCCGTTGTCGGACTGTGAAATAACCGTAAACTGTGAATGAGGATATGATATGAAACACGCAATGATCGTTAAGGAAAAGGAAAACAGTGTTGAGGCATCACTGACTGCGGATAAGACGGTTTATCTGGCAGAGGCTGAATATACTGAAGAAGAACTGGAACAGTTCAATGCGGAAAAGGATAAGTGGATAGTAAGGTGTTCGGGAAGTCACCAGTTTCTGGCTGATTCCGACAGCGGGGAAGATGCCGTAGGTCACTAC
>JAFRAB010000002.1 GCA_017405675.1 Erysipelotrichaceae bacterium | reverse complement strand
GCATCCTCGCTTTCTAATAGTGACTTCGACATTCCTATTATATTGCTTGGATGCTTTTCTTTACAAAAAGCATCGTCCCTCCACCTGCCTAGCAGGTGGGTTTTGATTTCGCACTTTGTGCTCAACCGTCTTAGAAGACGATTTAAAAAGCTTTCCGCAAGGAAAGCTTTATTTTTCTTTTACTTCTCTGACCATATCATATTTCCCCGGAATATATCGGATCCTGAGCTTATCCCCTTCCACATGTTCAACAACAGAGGTCAGAGTCATCGGACTTTCGTGAATTTCTCCTTTTTCATCATAATATGTCACATAAGTGATAAATGATGAGCCGGGACTACCGACAGGAGTAGAATCTTCAACTCAGGATACTTCAGCTTCAGTTATTATTCCTTCATTGTCTATTCTGTGTGCTTTTCTTACTGTTGCGAAAATTACAGCACTGAATATGATTAGGCCAAAAAGGCCAAATAACAGTTCCATATGATTTTAGTTACCCCATTATTCGTTAATTTCTAGTCAGCTAAGGTTCCCATTGGATCCCATGCTTCCAGCATGATAGGTTCCTGATCAGCCAGAGCAGCCAGATTCCCAAGATATTCCTTCTCGATTGCTGCCTGATAAACGTACTTGTCAAACCAGCTGTCGGAGCAGATATAGTAACCTTTGTTACCGGCATCATCACCCCAGCTGTTTTCAATCTTCCATTTGGTCGGCTTGCCGTCTTCCAGATTAACTCCGGTGATAACCATGGCATGGTTCATGGCTGAGAAACCGTAATCCAGACCGTTTTCCTTGTTAATGTCAAGATCAAGTCCGGTCATTAATGATACATTGTAGGCATTGTCATCCCAGATGCCTTTCTTTCTTTCGCCGTCATGTCCGACATCTGAGCCGAACCAGACAACCTTACCAGCACTTAACTGGGCAATAATGGCAGCCTTCATTTCTTCCATAGTCAGGTTGAGGTGTACAACATCATGTCCGCCGACAACGTTAGTCAGATAACGGATCGTATATGTCTTATGGAATTCCTTATCCTTAGTTGGAGCATTTATGACTGAAACAGTCTTATCCAGTAAGTCGCCGACATATTCTTCACAGAATTTGTGCGGAGTCATGTTCTTAACGATGTGATACTTCTTGTCCTTATCGGTGTATTCCAGATCAAAAGTGCATGGAGGTTCGTTATAGCAGGAGCATAAGAAACTGTATACCTTGTTCATCATGCTGTTCTTTTCAGCCTGCAGTTCTTCTTCAGATGCACCGTTATTGATCATGTCTCTTAATACGGCAGCTTCTCTCTTCAGAGCCTGATTCAGATAGCGGTTAGGTCCTTGTGAATGAGATGACTGATATGTTTCACCGTAAACTGACTTTGGAACGATACCGTACTTTCTGACGATATTGGCGAACATTTCCCACTGACCGCCGTCATGTACGCCTGTTGACAGAATGAATGATACGTTTCTGTCATCAGTTGGCAGATCAGCTGTAGCCATGATGTTTTCCAGGAAATAGTTAGCTCTTTCAAATTTATCCCAGAAAGCCAGATAGCTCTGAGAAACCTCAAAGTTTTCAACATTCAGAGTCTTAGCGATCCTTTCTCTTAAAACGTTGGTAGCAGAGAACAGCCAGCAGCGGCCTGTTCTTTCCTGGCTGGTTGCCGGGAGTGTCGAAATATTAATTGAGAAGTTAAAATTGACATCTTTCAGACTTGAAGCCACATAGGAGACATCATTGATTTCTGATTTGGCAAAAGCCAATGTTGCCATCTGTCTTTCCGTACTGCCATTATAACTATCGGAATATTCTTTTAATAATTCTTTTGTGATTGCCTTTGGCATGATATTATCCTCCTTTTACGAATTTAAAGTTATTGTAACACTTTATCCTGAAAATAAGAATTCTGTTGAACACATAAAAAAGGATCCCTGAACCAGGATACCTGATCATAAGATCCTTTTATTGTTTTGTTATTACTTGTTTTCCTGTCTCTTACCTAAGATGTAAGTTACAGCGAAGCCGATTGCTACTGCCAGAACCATGACACCCATCATGCCCCAGAAGTTACCCATTGTTCCATCTGGATTGAAGTAAGCTGCAAATGAGATGAAGCCTGGGTTAGCAACTACATACTGAGTCAGTCCGAACAGACCAGCGATGAAGCCGCCTACTCCGCCGCCAACCATTGCACCGATTAACGGATAACGGTTAGGGAACAGAACACCATAGACACCTGGTTCAGTAATGCCTGATAAAGCTGTGATACCTGAAGAGATACCAACGCCTCTCTTATCAGCATCCTTCTGTAATAATGCATATGCTAAGCAAGCGCCGCCTACTGCTACGTTTGCAGGAGCCATACCTGTGCAGATCAAAGGGTCTGAACCAACTTCAGCCAGTAAGGCGAACAGAACAGGATAAGTTGCGTTGTTCATACCGAAGAATACCAGCCATACAGTTGTTGCACCGATGATTGCGACTGCCAGAGCCGGGAATGCACGGTAGATAGCCAGAACGCCGTTAGCTAAGCCTGTACCTACCCAATAACCGATAGGACCTAAGACAAGCAGAGTAACTGGAACAACGATGATCATTGTTAATACTGGTAATAAGACTGTTCTGAATACTACTGGTAAAACCTTCTGCAGGAATCTGTAGACAACAGCCATGAACAGAGTACCTAAGACAACTGGGAAGATCTGTCCGTTGTAACCAATGTTAGCTACAGGAATACCTAAGAAATTGAGAACTTCCGGACGGTTAGCTGTTACATAAAGCAGGATAGCACCAAGGAATGCTCCGAGGTATGGATTTGATTTCAGACGTGTTGCTGAAGAGAAACCAATATAGACTGGCAGGAAATACAGCATTGCCTGCTGAATAGCAGTTAATACGAATACTGTACCGCTTGAAGCATCAAGACCAGCGAATGTCTGTAACAGAGAGATAACTGCACCTGTAAGACCACCGGCGATGAATACAGGAATGATTGGTGAGAAGGTACCGCCAACATAGGACAGAACTGCTTCTACAACATTGCCCTTTGCCTGAGTGTCAGCTTTTAATGCTTCTGCATCTTCAACAGAACCAGCTGCCTTGATGTCGTTCTTAGTTACTTCTTCATACAGAGAAGCGACATCCTGGCCGATAACAAACTGCTGTTCGCCATTCTGTGAAATGATGTTGATAACACCAGGAATCTTCTTAGCTTCTTCAACATTGAGCTTGCTGTTGTCTTTTAAGTTAAGACG
Organism: Erysipelotrichaceae bacterium; assembly: GCA_017405675.1. The sequence continues at coordinate 19,600 of JAFRAB010000002.1, read as the reverse complement.
TAAGCGAGTCATGCAATGAGAAGCAGACAGGATATTGCTGACACCACCAACGGCAGCAATAATATCATCAGATAATTTCTTGTAATCTTTCTTTGCCATAAATTTCTCCTTCTATCAAATGATTACTTATCCATTTTTGCAACAATGTCACTGGCCAGTTCACTCTTCTTATCGAAGTTCTTCCACTGTGACATGTCGTAACCCCATTCCTGACCATTTGACTTGATCAGTTTTGAATACCAGTAGTAAGAATCCTTCTTGAATCTCTTCAGGTCTCTTACATCATCGTCAGTAGTATTTACGAATACCAGACCATATCTCTTAGCCATGCCGTTACCAGTTGATAACAGGTCAGTGAATGACCATGGGTTGAAACCGAATACTTCAACACCGTCTTCAATAGCCAGACCTACATTGTAGATATAGTCTCTTAAATAATCGATACGATACTGGTCATGAATCTGACCGTCTTCACCAAGGTCCTCATGAGCACCGAAACCGGCTTCTGTGATGACCATTGGCAGATGATAGTGATCCCATAAGTATCTTAAGGCATATCTCATTGAAACACCGTCAATGTGCCAGTCCCAATCAGTTGTTTCAACATATGGATTTCTGTCCAGAGCATATTCTCCTGGAAGGTTGGTGTAGATGAATTCACCCTTTCTTCCATACTTGTTAAGACCGATTTCCTGAACATAGCTGTTATCCGGAGCCATGCCTACGTCACTTCTGTAGCAGTTAACTGCGATGAAGTCTATCTTAGCCTGCTGGATCAGTTCCATATCACCAGGACGGATGTCTGGATCAATGTCGTTTTCTTTCCAGTAATTCTTTAAGAATCCGCTGTATTCTCTGTATGCATATAAGTCATCCCAGATCTTTTCAGTGAATTCTTCAGCGTTCATGGCAGCGATCTGATCTTCAGGCTTGCATGATTTAGGATAAATTGGAACATAACCCGGTACAGGGCCGATCTTTCCGCCTTCAACCATTTCATGGCAGGCGATTACAGCCTTGGCGTGGCAGAGATTCATAATGTGGTTGATCTGCCATTTTTCCTTGAACCAGTCTGTGCATCCCTTGGAAACGCCTAACCAGTGACCGTAAACGATCTGCATGTTCTGTTCGTTGATTGACAGCCAGTACTTAACTCTGTCACCGAAGTTTTCAAAGCAGACACGGCAGTAGTAATCAAACTCGTCAATGATAGCACGGTCATGCCAGCCGCCATACTTTTCATCAACCCAGCAAGGCATATCGTAATGATACAGGGTAACGATAGGTGTAATGCCGTTGTTTACCAGTTCATTGATCAGGTTATTGTAGAATGCGATTCCCTCTGGATTAACCTTGCGGTCAGCAGCAGGAATGATTCTTGACCATGAAAGTGAGAAACGATAGCTGGTGAATCCGCATTCCTTCATCAGAGCTACGTCTTCCTTATAATGATGATAGTGATCAGCTGTGATGGAGTTATCTGCAAATGGCTTCTTGGTCTGAGAGTTCAGGTCAATGATTGCCTGTGTTCTTCCGCCTTCCAGTGTGGCACCTTCTACCTGCCAGGCAGCGCTTGATGCTCCCCAGAAGAAATTCTTTGGAAAAACCGGATTATTATTGTGTTTCATTTTAAGTCCTCCCTATTTACACTTTTATTATATGAAAGCCTTTACATTTACTGAGTTTCATTTTTTGATACCAAACGGTAATTTTGGTATCAGTTTTTGACACCAAATATTTTCAGGTGGTAAAATTTGGATATGGGGCAAATCAATCTTAAAAATACTGAACATAATATATTCAAATTCAATCTTCTGTCATCTCTTCTGTTCGTACTCAATAATAACGATAAGGACGATACAGATTTTATTATTGCCTGGTATCTGATTACTCATCTTAAAAAGATAAAAGATATAAGCATATATAAAATAGCAAAAGAATGCTATGTGTCACGCAGCAGTATTCAGCGTTTCATAAAGAATATCGGCTATGAAAGCTATACTCAGCTGAAGGAAAACGCCGATGAGATCGTTACGCATGAACTGAGCTTTATCGATTATACTGACCATGCTGAATACCGGCAATATCTGTCCGACAGCATTACGGGAATGATTTCAGATGTCATTAAGGCTACTCAGAGTCGAAGATATCAGGAACTGATAGACATGTTCATGAATTCCGAAAATATAGTTATTCTGACAGCCGAAGACTCTTCTCACGCATGCAAGGTTTTCCAGCAGCAGGCTCTCACAGTCAAAAAACTGGTCCGTATCGTTACTTCCGCCAGTAACACCTTATCCATCCTTGAAAGCATGCAGCCTGATGACCTTCTGATCGTCTGCTCTGTAACAGGCAACTTTGCTCTGGCAATTAACAGTCAGATCAGAGAAATAAATGCCAGAAAGTGTCTGGTTACCATGAATACCACATCACAGTTCGAAGGCGCTTATGATCTGATCTATTACATGAGTTCTATTTACCGCCTTAATGCCAATAACTTTGTCAGCAACAGAAACGTCTATAACTATTACGGACTGAATCTGTTTTTCGACCTCTTCTATCATGACTGTTATCTGAAGTTCAATAAACAGAAATAAACTTGAAGACAATACAAAAAGATCATGTTTGAAAACATGATCTTTTATTTTATCTTTCCGTCAAGCAGGCGGTTAACCGCTGCCGTATATTCTTCAGTTGCCCTCATGTAAGCTGCAGCATGACCGCAGTCTTCGATCAGATGCAGTTCCTTAGGTGCACGGCAGGCTTCATACATTTCCCTGCTCATGGTATAAGGAATGTAATTGTCATTAAGTCCGTGTATGAATACTATTGGAATGTCGGTATTCCGTACACACTTCTTACCGTCTGACTTGCTGTAGTCTATATGGGCAAGCAGATGTGCCCAGAACTGGGAGAAATAGCCAACCGGATAATAAGGTACATGATATATATCCATGCACAACGTCTTTGACAGTCTAAGGATCTGATCAAATGCACAGTCTTCCACTATACCGCAGACATTCTTAAGCTTCATGTCTGCACAGTGAACTACTGTAGCAGCTCCCATGGATACCCCGTGAAGATAGATTCTCGGGGAATCATACATCTCATTGATCTTGTCTACCCATTTAGCCACATCAAAGCGGTCCAGTTCAGAGAAACCGATGTATCGTCCTTCCGATTTGCCGTGTGCCCTGTCATTGACAAACAGCATTGTTGAGCCTCTTTCCCGATATATTCTGTATTTGTCACAGAAATCCCATCTCTTGTCACTACGGTAACCGTGTACACAGATAACTACTTCTTTCGGGTTACCTCTTAACAGATCTCCATGCAGTTTCAGTCCATCAAATGATGTTATTTCGAGCGACTCAAAAGGAAGCGCCTCAAATCTGTCAATTAAAGGCGCCTGAAACTCTTCAAGTCTGCGGGCTGTAGGTCTCATCTTGTCCTTTTCGCTGTCCATATAATCAGGATCAGTATGCGGCGGTTTGACATAATGACTGTCAAATACCGTCATGAAGGTATAATAGCCGGCTCCCAGCAAGGCAATAATGATAATAAGCAGTATTATCAGAAGGTATTTCATTAATTAATCAACCTGTACGTTATCCAGATCTACGTCCTTTGTTTCTCTGACTTTCAGCATCATGATGACCAGAGCAACAGCCATTAATGGCAGATAGGCGGCGGTTAAGACTAGTGGCAGGTTCATTGAACCGGCGATCATGGTTACAACGTTATTGAATACCATGTTCAGACCTGTACCGACCATACCGATCAGCTGCATTGTACCAACTACGGAAGCTCTGATTTCAGTAGGTGTTGATTCGGCTGTAATGATGAAGTACAGCATGTCTGAAATTGACCACAGACCGGCAATGGAGAAACCATAGGCAAAACCTGTGATATAAGGATTCAGATTGTTGGCACAGCCATATGCGAATACACCTAAACCAACAGCAGCCCATAAACCTAATATGAGAGCTGATTTCTTACGACCTAAGGCATCTGTCAGGAAGCCGCCGAACAGTGTAAAGATACCGTTGATCAGAGGATAGAACATTAAGATGATATCAGCCCCGTTAGCTGTAATAACGCCACGGGCAACGCCTGATTCGATCATGTTCTGATATTTACCGGTATAACCTGTTGCGATGGAGAACAGTAAGGCAACGATAGCGATAGCCAGCGTCTGCTTATTGGTGAAAATGAACTTGAAGGCACCGCCGACAGAGGCGTTGTTCTTCTTTTCTTTTTCCTGCTCTGCCTTTTCAGCTTCAGCCAGAGCCCGTCTTTCTTCTTCCGTCATGTTGAGATACCGTAATCTCTTCTGAGTATATACAGGAGTTTCTCTGACAAAGTAAATGGCAGCGATGCCGATTGCGAATGCCAGAATGATTGGAACGATGTAGACCAGTCTCCAGGTTGAAGGATTGTTACGGTCAACAAACAGTTTTACAAATAAACCTAATAAAGATACGGAGATCAGGGCAATGCCCTTAGTGATGGAACAGAGTTTTGCACGGTGTTCCTTCGGTGCGCATTCCATGATATAGATAACCTGCATGTCGTTTGGTGTGAAGAATGTCATGATGACAACACCAACCAGATATAATGCGATGTTATGTGAAATGATGGCCACCAGCATGCCAACACCCATACCCAGAGTGTTGATGATCAGGAATATTCTTCTGCCGTACTTGTCAGCCAGTGACTTATAGAACGGCGCAACCAGGTAAATCAGATAACAGCCTGTGGTAACAAGTCCTAAGGTACCTGATGCCTTATCAAATTCCGGTGTTCCGAATGTGGTGTTGAACAGGTCGCAGATGGTAAATGAGTCTACGGCACCTCTGACGTTTGAAGCCAGTTCATCTACGATGTAGACAATGGTCAGAACGATTACCAGAATAGTAAAGTACTTCGCATGATTATGGAATTTGCTCTCTTTTTCCAGGCGGGCAATTTCCTTTCTCTCTTTTTCACTTTGTGTCATATTATTAACCCCTTTTATGTCCATAACCATTATAAAATTCGTATTGTTTTGCGTCTAGTTCATTTATGATCGTTTTTGAGTTATTTATAATAAAAAAGATCCATCAATATGATGAATCCTACATTCTCCAGTCGATTGGTTCTGTTCCGTTTTTTCTCAGGTAATCGTTAGCTTTTGAAAAATGTCGGCAACCGAAGAAACCGCGGTAAACGCTTAACGGTGACGGGTGAACCGTTTCCAGGATCAAATGCCTTGGATTTGTAATCAGGCTCTTTTTCTGACGGGCATTATTGCCCCACAGCAGATATACTACTGGCTGATCCAGAGTATTGATCTTTTCAATAACATGGTTGGTAAATGTTTCCCAGCCTCTGCCGGCGTGGGAATTGGCCTTGCCTTTTTCCACCGTCATTACAGAGTTGATAAGCAGAACACCCTGTTTAGCCCACTTAACAAGATATCCGTTGTTATAGTTCATCGGTATTTTCAGGTCATCCTGTATCTCCTTATAGATGTTCTGTAAAGATGGCGGCAGCTGTACTCCCGGTTTTACCGCAAAGCACATTCCGCAGGCCTGCCCCGGTTCATGATATGGGTCCTGCCCCAGTATTACGACCTTGACCTTATCCAGATCAGTATAGTAAAACGAGGAGAATACCTCTTTTTTAGGCGGGTATATGGTCTTTGTTTCATATTCCCGTTTTAAAAAAGCTGAAAGCTCCTTAAAATAAGGCTTTTGAAATTCCTCATTCAGAAAAGGATCCCAGCTTTGGTTAATCATTCAGATTGCTCCCGAGTACGGTAATGCTGACTGGACGGCAGCATACGATCGATCCTACACAGCCCGGCTTTCTCTGGCCGTCGCATAAAAGCTTCAGATAACCGTCGAAACGGTAATCCATGGTCTTGTCGGTAGGATTGATGATGATCGTCAGATCAGTTTCGTTATTGCAGTTTCTGATCTTATATATAATGGCGCCTTTTACGATTTCGGTATCCACATCAGCCTCGATCATTTCTCTGGTCTTGTTGATACGGTACTTTCTTCTGATATTGATCAGGGTCTTAACAAAACAGATGATGTCCTTATGTGTTTCCCTGTCTTCTTCTTTCAGCTTATTGATCTCGTCAGGCATGTTATAGGTATTGTTGAAGCCTTTCTTGCTGCGGCAGTACTCCTGACCGCTGTGAATGAAAGGTATACCCTGAGAAAGAATAACCATTCCCAGTAACAGCTTTGCTCTATCAATTCTTTTGGCTTCGCTTTCATCCGCGCAGCATTTCTGCAGCTTGTCAAATACGGTCATGTCATCATGACACTCAACATAGTTGACTGACTGGGAAGGAGAACCATACCCTGCTCCCGTTACCAGGTCACAGGCTTCTTCGGTGAGATTTCTTCCACCGGTAGCGTAGCCTTTGCCTTCATCGTTAAAAGTACTGCCCTTGATGGTGTCTCTGAAGACATCATTAAAGAAAGCAACCTGCGGCATGAGAGCATAATTGCTGCTGCAGGCCATCTTTTCCTTTTCCAAAGCGGTATTCATCTGCCAGCCTTCACCATAGATCATGATATCGGACTTCAGTTCTCTTAATGACTTGCAGATAAGATTCATGGTATCAACATCCAGAATGCCCATCAGGTCAAATCTGAAACCGTCAACATCAAACTGATTGACGAAGTATTTCAGAACATCCAGGATGAATTTCCTGACCATCTTCTTTTCGCTGGCGACATCATTACCGCACAGAGTTCCGTCTGACAGTTTTCTGTCTGCGGTGTAGCGGAAATAATAATAAGGAACAACATTATCAAATGTTGAGGTATTCAGATAATAGACATGATTAAAGACCACGTCCAGATTGATCCTTATTCTCTGCTGATGAGCCGTCAGAACCAGATCATGGAAATCCTTCAGTACCTGAACAGGATCATTTACATTGCTGGAATAACTTCCTTCCAGAGCGAAATACTGTAATGGATCATAGCCCCAGTTATAGAAAAGATCAGGAATCTTTTCATTAACGGAAGCGAAATCGTTGACCGGCATCAGCTGCAGACTGGTAATTCCCAGATCCTTAAGGTATGCCAGGTTGTTTTTCATTCCTTCAAAGGTACCTTCAATACTGTAATCCCTGACGTTTGTTTCATAAATGACAGCATCTGTGTAACGCCACAGTTCAGGCATGTGCAGCTTTTCAACCTTATAGGTATCAGGATCTACTACCACGCTTCTGTCACTGTTTGGCAGTGAAGCTTTGCCATAAGGGTCATTAACCTCATTCCAGTTGCCGTTTACACGTACCAGATAACGATAAATAGCTCCAACACATCTCGGAGCTATTGTCAGTCTGTATACACCGTTTTCCGTGCGGCGCATGTCAACGGTTTTTATTTTGCCGCCGTATTCAATTTCAACTTTCACACGGCTGGCTGTAGGTGCCCACAGGGCAAACTTGGTATATTTGTCGGTCAGGGTACTGCCCAGATCATTACCGTCATAGTAGAATTCCTCATCAAAACGGTTTGTCTTAACGATGAAACGGTAATTCAGAATGCACTTAAAATTGTTGGTTACCATTACCTGGTATTCCGTACCAACGTTTATTTCTCCATCAAATCTGATCTTATAGACGATTGCACTGTCTTCTTCTCTTGAAGTAACAAGTTCAAGAGGATATACATTTACACCGTCTGTCAGATAGAATACATCACTGCGACCTTGACAGAATGTCTTGTCTATGATGACTTCAATATTCTGATAGTCATCAAGATAAGCCCTGACCAGACTGTTTTTCATAAATTAAATTCCTACCTTGTTAAGATGCCAGATATCTCTGTTGTAATCTTCAATGGTTCTGTCAGAGCTGAAGAAACCACTGGTTGCAATGTTGACTAGGCACTTTCTGATCCATTCATCTCTGTCCTGATACATTTCGGATATCTTGTGCTGAGCTTCGCAGTATGAACGATAGTCTTCAAGTAAGAAGTATTCATCATTTCTGTAAAGCAGGTCGTCATAGATAGCCTTGAAGTCATCAGGCTTCTTATTCCATGTGCCGTCAACCAGGGAATCCATGATTCTTCTGATTTCCGGATCATTTTCATAAATTCTCATTGAACTGTAGCCGTTCATTCTCAGTTCTCTTAATTCTTCAACTGTACGTCCGAAGATGACTATGTTGTTGCTGCCGACATTGGCATAGATTTCAACATTGGCACCGTCCAGAGTACCGATGGTTACGGCCCCGTTCATCATGAACTTCATGTTTCCGGTTCCGCTGGCTTCCTTACCGGCTGTTGAGATCTGTTCAGATACATCAGCGGCATTCATCAGTATTTCAGCAATTGAAACACAGTAGTTAGGGATAAATACAACCTTGAAGAACTTGTTGACCTGAGGGTCGTTATTAACAACTTCCGCAATGCGGTTGATCAGATGAATTACCTGCTTGGCATATACATATGCCGGAGCAGCCTTGGCCGCAAAGAAGAAAGTACGCGGATACATATTGAAATCCGGATTGTACTTTGCCTCGAAATACAGGTTGATGAGGTTCATGCAGTTAAGCATCTGTCTCTTATATGCATGCAGTCTCTTGGCCTGAACGTCAAAGATGGAATTAACATCAACATCAATGTTCAGAGTATCCTTAATATATTTTGCCAGGATCTTCTTACGTTCCAGTTTGGCTGCAGCGAATCTCTTATGCAGCTCAGGATCATCCAGATGTGCTCTCAGATCTGAAAGCTTGCTGGCATCCATGATGAAACCATCACCAATTGTGTCATAAATGACCTGACTCAGCTGCGGATTTGAGTATAATAACCAGCGTCTGTGTGTAACACCGTTGGTCTTGCTGTTGAACTTAGCCGGGAACAGCTGGAAGAAGTCTTTCATTACATCGTTCTTCAGGATCTCGGTATGGATTCTGGCAACACCGTTAACAGAGAAGCTGCAGGCTGCTCCCATGTGAGCCATGTGAACCTGATTGTCTCTGATAATGGCAACTCTTTCACAGAGGTTATAGTCACCGGTTGTGGTAATGACATAGTTTCTGAAACGACGGTCAATTTCCTGAATCAGAATATAGATACGAGGTAAAAGCTTGACCATCATGCTGACAGGCCAGCGTTCCAGTGCTTCGTGCATGATCGTATGGTTGGTATATGCTACGGTATGTGTAACAATATTCCAGGCCCGATCCCATTCATAATTGTATTCATCAAGCAGAATTCTCATTAATTCAGGGATGATCATGATAGGATGAGTGTCATTTAACTGAATGACAACCTTCTCATGAAGATTATCCAGTGTACCGTAATGCTCAAGATGAGACCTTATAATTGTCTGCACACCGGCAGAAACGAAGAAATACTCCTGTTTAAGTCTCAGCTCACGGCCTACTTCAGTGCTGTCATCAGGATAAACGTTCTGACAGATTCTGTTGACGTCATTCAGGTACCTGATGAAATCGCGGCCTACCGGATTATCTTCGCTGGCTTCAGGCTTCCATAATCTTAAGGAGTTAACTACTCTGTTGCCTCTGCCGACTACCGGCATGTCATATGGTACTGCTCTGATGGTTTCAGCGTTGATATGTCTGACTTCCATCTTGCCTTTTTCATTCCACTTAGTCTGAATTTCACCGTAGAACTTGACATCAACAGCATGCTTAGGCTTTCTGATTTCCCAAGGGTTACCGATCTTCAGCCAGATATCAGGTACTTCGACCTGTTTATTGTCTTCGATTTTCTGTTTGAACAGGCCATACTCATATCTGATGGTATTGCCGTGTCCGGCATAACCTAAGGTTGCCAGGGAATCGAGGAAGCAAGCTGCCAGTCTTCCCAGACCGCCATTACCCAAGCCGGCATCTGTTTCCAGTTCTTCCAGCTCGTTTAAATCGATATTGAGATCTGCTAAGCCTTCCTTGACGATGTCATAAAGGCCCATGTTCATTAAGTTATTAGTAAGTAAGCGACCAATCAGGAATTCCATTGAAAAATAGAATAACTGCTTGCCGGAGTTTTTGGCAATTACGTCCTTGGTGTCCATCCAGTTCATACTGGCGGCATCTCTGATGATCTCACCCAGAGTCAGAAATCTCTCGGTAGGGTCAGAGGACTCAACGCTTCGACCATAGGTCTGCATGAAGCGTTCCATGTACTCCTTTTTAAATTCTTCTTTGTTTGTAAACATCAAAACCTCCTAGCGCATCTTTCCCTCCAGTATCACGCCGGCAAACGGAGCAAGACGGATCGTCATATGATAACGGAATCCGTTCTTGGCGCCTTTAACCGCCCTGACCTTACGGAAATTGCACATGTTACAACCGCTGTATATATCTTTTTCAGAGTTCATTATCTCAGTAAAGAAACCATATGTCGGTACGCCGATCTCAAATTCTTCGTAACCGACCGGAGCCATATTCAGAACGACAACATAACAGTATCCGTCACCGTGTCTGATATAGCTGTAAACTCTCTGTTCGTTATTATCAGCATCAATCCACTGGAAACCTTCCCAGCTGTAATCATTCATCCAGAAAGCAGGATGAGACCTGTATATCAGGTTAAGGTCTCTGATAAATCTCTTGAAGGAGTCGTGTGCAGGATACTGCAGCATGAACCAGTCAAGTTCCTTCTGCTCATCAAACTCTCTGAATACCGCAAATTCATTACCCATGAAATTCAGTTTTTTTCCTGGGTGCGTATACATATATACCATTAAATTACGGCATTGTGCAAATTTTTGTTCATAATTACCCCACATTTTGTCAACAATTGTTCCCTTAGAGTGAACAACTTCATCGTGTGAGAACGGAAGAATGAACTTTTCGGAATAGAAATAGTACATTGAGAAGTTGATCAGGTTGTGATGGTAATGACGGTACTCAGGGTCCATCTTATAGTACTTGAGTGTGTCATTCATCCAGCCCAGATCCCATTTATAGTCAAAGCCGAGACCGTTGTTTTCAGTTGGGGCTGTGACCATCGGATAGCTGGTAGAGTCTTCCGCAATGATCATAACACCAGGGTATTCCTTATGTACATGATAGTTGAACCTCTTGATGAAACCGATGGCACCGGTATTCTCACCCTTGGTTGAATCGCCATTGTGGTAAATGAGATTGCTGACAGCGTCAATACGCAGACCATCGCAATGGTATTTGTCGATCCACATTGTTGCGCTGCTCATTAAGAAGCTTACAACATGATTCTTGGTGAAATCAAAGTAGTGAGTGTCCCACTGACTTTCGCTTCTGTTCGGATCGTCACTTTCATACAGACATGTGCCATCATACTTGATCAGCCCGAATTCGTCCTTTACGAAGTGAGCCAGAACGATATCCATAATGACGCCGATGCCGTTTCTGTGGCAGGCATCAATGAACATCTGCAGCTGATAACAGTTGCCGTAACGGCTGGTTACTGAGAAGTAACCGTACTGCTGATAACCCCAGGATCCGTCAAACGGATATTCGTTCAGAGGCATCAGCTCGATATGTGTATACCCCATGTCCTTGACATATGGAATAAGCTCATCGATCATTTCATAATAAGTGAACCATCTGCCGGCCCCGTGATGCTTGAACCCACCCAGATGAACTTCATAGATGTTCATTGGTTTATTAAAGTCATTGTTTCTGTTCTTTATCCACTCATCGTCAGTCCATTTGTATTCATCAACACTGACGACCTTGCAGACCCAGCCAGGTCTCATCTCATTATAAAAGGCATACGGGTCTATCTTAGTGACAAAACGACCGTTTGCCTGTTCAATTACATATTTGTACTGGGCGTACTCCTTTAAACCTTCAACAGTTGTTTCCCAGATTTCATTGTTAACTTTCTCCAGAAATGTCCGGTTCTGATCCCAGTTATTGAAATCACCAATTAATCTGACGCTTCTGGCATTAGGTGCATACAATCTGAAACAGACGCCTTTTTTTGTGAAATGTGCTCCGAAGATTTCGTAAGCATGAAGTGAATATCCATCATAGAAAGACTGTAATTCCTTATTGTTTTTCATACGCTATTCTCCCGTATTATAAGTATAACTTAATTAAATAAATATATAAATAAAAAAGGGACTGCTTCTTTAAGAAACATATCCCTTCTTTCTTTTAACTGCTTCTCCTGAATACTGTTCCGTTACGCGGCGGTTCAATCCGTACATTTCCATATGAACCGGATTTGGTATAACTGTCATTTTCGTCATCATATCTGAATCCGATGTCATAATAGCCGGCAAACGAATCCAGCCTGTATGGCGGATCATCGCCAGAATCCGGATAATAGTAAAGATTTCCCTTACAGTAATTACTGCTGTCATACAGTTCCGCTATTACCGTATCCGTTTCCTGTCTGTATATTTTCAGGGTCCATTTTTCGTCTTCTGACATATATGTCTGTACTGTAACATCAGGCAGTTCATTTTCGATAACAGGTGCAGCATTACGGTCAGCTAACGGAGCATAGCCTGTTTTCTCAATGATATACTGTCCGTCATCCGATAACATGAAGTCAATCATCTGCTTTACTGTTTCCTTCTGATTGGAAGCCAGATAGGCACATATCAGATTTACTGTAGCCGGATAACTGCCGTTTTTAATATTTTCCGCTGTCGGTTCTATGCCGTCTACGGAGAGGATCTTGACGTGCTGTTCCTGATTAAGTCCGGTCAGGAAATACTTGAAAGTATAGCCAAGAGCGCCTCTTTCGTTATTATATTCAGCTACCTTACTGATCAAGTCGCCCATACCGCCGATATATTCGATCTTTTTAGGCTCCTTCAGGCTTACATCACCCATGAACCATTTCATCATGACCTGAGATCCGGAATCTTCAGGTCTCTGAAAGGCTATGATTTTCTCGTTTTTGCCACCCACCTGTTTCCAGTTGGTAATATCGCCATGATAAATCTGTCGTATCTGTTCGCTTGTCAGATTGTCAACAGGGTTATCTTCTTCCACAAAGAAGATGAAGGCTTCTCTGCCAATCGGGACTGTTATTATCTGTTCAAGCTTCCGTGTAGCTTCCTCTTTCTGATTAGCTGATGGCCTGGCCGCAATAACCATATCCACTTCTTTGTTTATCATTCTGTAGTATGCTTCTAAAGTATTGGAAAAGGATACATATTTACCGTTGTACAGATATACTGTCATCATCTCGTAATTATCGCCTTTCCCTCTGGTGTTCCAGTACTCTGTTGCTCTGGTATGATAATCAGCTTCTATCTTATCAATATCCTTATATACAGCCTTAGCCAGAGCGGAATAAACAGGATAACAGGCTTCAGCACCGTCAAGTATCGGCATGTCTGCTTCATTTTCAATACGCAGCGATGCCTCATGATCAAGCGTTACCAGCTTTTCGCCATCATATACATGGTATCCGGTAAAATCAGTTGTTGAGTAACCGTTCATATATTTGAAGCCATGACCCATGTATTTGTTTTTGTCAGTGTTCATTTTCAGGATCAATATGCCAATGACAGCCACAGCTAAAACAAGGAGTCCCAGAATTCCTAAAAATATCTTTTTAACAATACCCATTTTCTTTTTTGCCATGATATCTGATTCCCTTTATCTTTATTCTAAAGTATACCGGGACTGCAGACAATTACATGAATCTTAAGTATTAATTAAAAAGACGGATGAATCACCCGTCTTCATTACTCATTTATTTTCTTAGCAGCATGTTATATGAATCACCGGCCTGAACATATGTGATCTTAATGTCAGGCAGCAGTGTCGGAAGATGCTGTTCAGCCATCCATTTCATGCCCGGTTCTTCAACGTTGAAGTGCCCGGCCGCCAGAATGGTCTTGTTTAAGCCCAGCTGTGCCCCGTCTCTCATGTATATGGCAACCGTATAGTCTGTTATTTCCATGCACAGAATCGTATCAACATGATTTTCTTCGATGAAGGCCAGCTCTTTATTGTCAAACTGACCCATGATATGGAATGGTATGTATACTCTGCTTGTTGTTCCGTCCAGATCACCCATGGTTTTCATACCTTTAAGATTCATTTTTGCCATCAGATACTGTGCTACTTCTCTGGTTGGTGCCTCTGGGATATCAAACAGCAATGGTGATATGTCCTTTCTGACATAGTCAAGCCATCCCAGTTCATACGTCAGACCGTAGAATATGCCGTCAACAAATTCGCCGTTATGCAGAACTCCGGAATGAATGAAGTCATGATCTCTCCAGACCGTAATTCCCGTTTCATCCAGCAGCTGTTTCTTAAGCTTAAAGGTCTCATTATCCTGCAGCCAGTCAGTTTTGTCCCCGTGGTTCCAGAAGCACGCTTCATGGGCAATTATCAGATTGGCTCCTAACTGATAAGCTTTTCTGATTACATCGATACTGGCATATATCGTTGTAACTATACCCGTGCATTCCTTATCTGTTTCCCCATACAGTACTCTGTCTCTGATGGTGTCATCAATAACACCGTATCCGCGACAGTTCTTCTTTACGGTTTCAATTACTTCACTGATCTTCATATTATTTATCCTTTAAATATTCCAGTAATTCTTCCGTATTAATACAGATTTTTTCAAGAGCCATTCTGATCATCAGGTTATCAAGCCCCTGACACAGTGTGCGGCTGTCCGTCTTAAGCCCAACTGCCGGCTTGCCGCTGCCGTAATAGTAGCCCAGAGCTACACAGGCGCCTTCATCAGGAACTCTGCCATCCAGTAAAAACAGGAATACATCGGAACTGTTCATCGCTTCAAGATCTTTTTCAAATACATAACGGTCCTTGGGAATTCCGTTTATGAAATCAGGCATTTCACTGACGACCCCACCATCTCTCTGCGGCAGATAGGTGTCATAGCCGTTATTTCTTAACAGATCATCGATTTTCAGGTTGTAATCTCTCTCATAATCACAGTACAGAGGAGCAGCTATATAGATTTTCATATGATCCTATCCTCTTCTGGCTTCTCTTAATGGTTCATCCCATAATACTCTCGCCTGATTCTCATTTGCCAGTTCATCAATTACATCATGAAGCTGTTCCAGATAGACAGCTTCTTTCTTTTTTGATCTTCTGCCTTTGCCCTGATACAGTTCCTTTTCAAAGTATGCATCGTATGAAACGGCATAGTCTTCCTCATC
Source organism: Erysipelotrichaceae bacterium (assembly GCA_017405675.1). Next base: position 4,462 of record JAFRAB010000002.1, on the reverse strand, counting down.
GGCATGAGGGAAGAAAGTAACTGCTGCCTTATAAGTTATCATGCCGGCTTCGGAATCACTTACCAGCATTACCAGTGCCCCATTTCTCTGGACACCGGAAAAGACAGCATCTGCCTTGAAATACTGCTCATAAACATTTATTACCATAAAATGCCTCCATGTCTGTTCGTTATACTTTAATTATACCCAAATAACTAATAAGATATAATTAATAATATATAGAGGACAATAACATGAAAGAAAATGTGCTTGCAGTTCTTCCTACGCTGACAAATGAACAGATCAATACTCTCAGACAGTTATGTAAAGATAATGATTATGTTTTTAATCTGGCACTTAACAATCAGGAAGCCGAACCTTATCTTGATGAAGCCACCATTATTTACGGCGGCGGTGCATGGCTAATCAGTCACGCTCCTAAACTGAAATGGTTCCATTCAGTAAGTGCCGGAGTAAACAGCTATATTCCCGTCATTAAGGAAGATACCTTATTAACCAATTCAGCCGGTGCCTTCGGCTTATCAATTTCCGAACACATCATCATGGTTATACTGATGATGCTGCGCAGGATGCCTGAATACCAGAAGAGGATCTCAGCCCGTAACTGGAGCAAGGGACTTGAACAGGAAAGCATCTACGGTAAAAGGATCACTGTTGTCGGAACCGGTGATATCGGCAGCCACTTTGCGGAAAGAGTTAGAGCCTTCCATCCTGACTGCATTACCGGTGTCAGCCGTACAGGCAAAGATAAACCTTTCTTTGATGAGGTGTATTCCATTGACGAAATCGATCATATCCTGCCGGCAACTGACATTCTGGTATCCTGTGTCCCGGAAACAGCGGAGACAATTGGTTACATAAACAGAGAACGACTGATGCTGCTGCCTGATACCGCCTATCTGGTAAATGTAGGCAGAGGTTCAGCTGTAATTGAAGAAGATCTTATCGATATCCTCAATTCCGGACTGATTGCCGGAGCTGCTCTGGATGTATTCCGTAAGGAACCTCTTCCGGAAGATTCACCGTTATACGATGTACCTAACCTGATTATTACACCGCATTGCTCAGGTAACCTGACAATTGAATATACTAAGGAAACTAACTTCAACATGTTTCTGACCAATCTGAAGCATTACATCAATAATGAACCATTGGAACATGTAGTAAATAAGAAATTAGGATATTAGTATATGGATGAAATAAAGAGACTTCTGAACATAATATTACGTGAATGCCGTAAGATCACAGACTTTCTGCCGGTAGCAGTAATACTGTCTCTGATCATGACCTTAACCGGTTCCTTAATCAGCTCTGTTCTGCTGAGACTCCCTTTCTTAAGCAATCTGCTGCATTCTCTGGTATACAGTGAAAGCATGTATGTTTTCATGAGCAACTATACCTTATTCATTGGCATCTGGATAATCATACTGTTTACAGTAATAGTTTTCCCGGGAAATCATCCTATGTTTAAGGCCATTGGTTATAACCGCAAGGGCAATAACCTCAAAGGATACCTGGCAGGACTGTTACTGGGATTTGGGACAAACGGTTTCTGTGTTCTGATGTCACTGTTGACCGGAGATATCAAACTCTCTTATTACGGTTTTGACTTTGTTGTCCTGGCTGCTTTTGCGGTAGTTGTATTCATACAGTCCGGAGCCGAGGAATTGGCAGACCGTTTCTATCTGTATCAAAAATTACGCCGCAGATATAGACACCCTGTGGTAGCCATATTATGTAACTCCATCATATTTGCCCTGCTGCATACGGGAAATCCGGGATTTACCTTTGTTGCAGGCATGCAGATCTTCTTTGTAGGATTAATATTCTCACTGATGGTCTACTATTATAACAATCTCTGGGGAGCCATGGCCTTCCATGCTGCCTGGAATTATACCCAGAATATTATCTTCGGTCTGCCAAACAGCGGTATTGTATCTGAATATTCAATATTTACCCTGGAAGCAGCTTCTGCCCGTAACGGATTATTCTATAATGTCCGGTTCGGCGTTGAAGGCAGCATCGGAGCCACCTTACTGCTGGCTGTACTGGCAGCAGTCATAATCTGTAAAAACTGGAAAAAGCCTGAATGCAATGACGTCTGGGCCGCAAGTGAAGAGAAAGCACGCCAGAATAATACCGGCATTAAAGACATCTTATTCGTAAAGGAGGAAAACAATGACACCGAGAAGACAGAGAATTCTTAACAAAATGAAAGAAGCCGGACTTGACGGCCTCTTATTTGCGACCGGACCTAACCTACAGTATGTAAGTGAATGCACAAAATACTTCTGGCAGAGAAGCTGCATGAATAACATCGGCGGTGCCAGAAGCTCTCATATTCTGCCGGAAGCAGTACTGTGGCTTTCAGCTGACAATGAAATGACTATTGTAACCATACCAAGAATCAGGGACGATTTCCCTGGCTGCAAGGTCATTACTTCCTATATGGATCAAATGGAAGATACCTTATCATTTATTGTTAAGGGAAAGAAGATAGGTGTTGGTGCCGACTGTAATGAATGGTTAAAATCAGCTCTGAAGGATCTGGATCCGGAAATCGAAGCTGTCGAAGCCGAACACCTGCTGAAGGATCTGCGCAAGGTCAAGGATGAAAATGAAATAGCACAGTTATCCAAACTGGCTGCCTTTACTGATGAGGCCATAATGTATGTAGCCGAAAACCTGCGTGAAGGCATGACCATGGCTGAAGCTGAAGACATGCTGATGCGTTATGGCATGGAAAAAGGCATGGACGACTTCTCCTTCCCGCCAACCATCGGTTTCAAGACCAGAGGCACCTTTACTCCTGAACAGAACTATGATTTCCCTCGCACTACACCTTTAGTCGAAGGTACAGGTATTGCCTTTGACATCGGTTTTGTCAAAGACGGCTACTGTTCTGACTGGGGCCGTACTCTTTACTGGGGCACAGCACCGGAATATATAAAGCAGGGTTACAAAGTACTGCAGGAAGCTCAGGTCAACATGATCAACAACATCGTTCCTTATAAGACCAATGTGAACGAAACCTATAAGATGATCACTGATTATGTGGAAGCTCATGGATATGGTCAGTACTTCCGTGTTCAGAAACGTGACATGAACGGACACCAGATCGGTATTGACTGTCATGAATTCCCGATGCTGACCAACATGGAAGATGAACTTTTCATCCCGGGCATGGTATTCTGTTCAGAACCTAAGATTATGTTCCCTGGAGAAATGTACATGCGTGTTGAAGACATGATACTCATCACGGAGACAGGTGCCGTATCATTATCCAAATTTCCTAGAGACCTTTTTGAAATTAAGAAGTAAAAAGAAATCCTTCGGTACATTGTACTGAAGGATTTTTATTAGTCTTTGTTTATTGGCCGGCTTATCGGTTCGCTCAGTATTTCAGGATGCTGCAGAATGTATTCGATCAAACCTACAGACTTGGCAAAATAGAAGCCGTCAGCGATCCTTTCATCTAAGGTTACACCGAACTCACAGACCTTTCTGACTTCCTGCTCACCTTTATTGTTGACGGTGAGTTCATTTTTGATCTCGCCAATACTCGTTAAAGAAGAGCAGCTTCCGAAATCAGCCAGATTATGATAGATTGCACCGCACTTTATGGAGCCGAGATTGGAGATGATCATGCTGGAGAAGTAGATGTTGTTGTTGGTTAAGGAAGCCGGTAACATTCCCCATTTGCCCAGAACCTTGATTACCGCAAAGATAGGTACTCTTATTAAGTTAGGCAGTTTGCCCAGGACATCGACAGCAGAGTTTGCTCCGGCCTTGTCAGCCTTACTGGAACGCAGGTTATCAACCTTTTTAGCTATCTTGGCAGCTATGGAATCCATATTGTCATTTTCTTTTACCGGTATAACCAGCATCAGTTCTTCTGACTTGTCATCCAGGCTCATCTTCGCCACGAAAGACAATAGTATGTCATTATGTTCATAAAGATGTCTGTTGGAAATGAATCTGTTCAGTTTAGGCCTGTGATAAATGACTTTGGCTATTGCCGTCATGAAAGCGTGAAAATAAGTATACGATTTGCCTTCCTTCTTACACTGTTCCATGTATCTGACCAGTTCGGTTACATCTGCTTTACGGTCAATATATACTTCGTTTTCCTTTCTGGTTGGTTTCAGGTCAACAGCGCACTGCATTAATGGCGGTAATTCAACTCTTCTGGCGTCCCTTCTGTCTCTCATACATATTCTCCTCTTAACAAAAATAATATGCCTTATTCTATCACATTAAATATCTGTTACATCATATGTTGCCCGAAACACAGGTAAAAAGGCATGAATTGAAATTCATGGGTTCTCTAAAATAGTTGGTGGGATGGAAATTGGTGGAGAAGTTGGTGGAAACCAAGTTGGTGGGATGAAATAGACGCAAAAATAAAAGCATAATTCAACAAAATATCTTCCATTTACTATACGCTTCAGTAGTTTTGTCT
>JAFRAB010000007.1 GCA_017405675.1 Erysipelotrichaceae bacterium | reverse complement strand
GCTGCAATGATCTCATTGAGATGTGTTCTTTTTCAACCCACTCATCAATCTGGGAAAGTCTGATACCTTCCATTAAATCTCTTACTTCGCTGCGTTTCATTTTTACCTAACCTCCTTGTACATAGCGAAAAAGACAGATTCTTCCTATCTGCCTAGATTAACTAAATTCCTAATGATCTATTTACGCTGATCAGACGATAACCTTTTAGAGTGATACGGTTTGCTCTGGTGAGTTATGGAACCAATAGCCGTTTAAATGTGTCTTATTATAGTCGAAAAGAAAAAGCCCTATACTCAGCCGGAATAGGTAATATTGGAGGTTATCTGGCTGGATATAGGGCTTTAATTGACAAATACTTTGTCGTAAAATATAATAACAAATGTTATAATATTGTATGACAGGAGGTAATCATGCCAAAGAAACCAACAACGACCCGAGAGGAAATGATAGATGGAGCCTTTGAACTGGTTAGAACAGAAGGGCATCAGGCTCTGACAGTCAGAAGCCTGGCCGCAAAACTCGGCTGTTCTACTCAGCCCATCATGTATCAGTTTCCCAACATAGATGAGTTAAAAGATCTGGTATATGAGAAAGCCGATCTGTTTCATACGCAGTATCTCACGCAGACGGAAGATTTCCTTGAAATCGGATTAAGATATGTCCGGTTTGCTCATGAGGAGAGAAATCTGTTCCGTTTCCTTTTTCAGTCAGGAAGATTTGATGGGAAAAATATGAGAGAACTGATCCGTGATGAAAATGTTCAGCAATTAATAGCTTCTGCAGCTTCTGAACTGGAAATGAACCGGGAACAGGCAGCAGATGCTTTTGAAGCTCTTTTTGCCATGGTACACGGCTATGGCGCTCTGGTGGCAGATAACGCACTGGAATATGATCAGGAAGCTATCAGAAGGGCATTAATAAAAGTTGCCCAGGGCATGATGAAGGGGTAGTTAATTATGAAGAAGTTTTATGAGAAAAATGAGCTGGCATTTGCGATATTGTGCATCGTGGCATATGTAGTGATATTCGGAAATCTACGTACACTTGGTGATGACAGTCCATACTGCGCCATCGCCATGGCGGTAATGGCCTTGGCATTATTTCTGTTTGTTAAAAGTAACGGTCTGATGGGAAAGTATGGTATGGACAGATGGATAAGCGATTCCCGAAGAATGCTTTACCTGATTCCGATGTGGATATTAGCAACAGGCAATCTCTGGGGCGGTATAAGCCCGCGTTATCGGGGAACTGGTTTGGTTTCAGCCCTGGTAATGTTTGCTTTGGTAGGATTCGTTGAGGAAATGCTGTTCAGAGGCTTCCTCTTCAAAGCGATGCTGAAGGATGGAAAAGTACTTCAGGCTATCATCATTTCCTCGCTGACATTTGGCATGGGACACATTGTAAACATCATAGTTGGCAAGGGAACACTGGAAACTTTTGTTCAGATGTTCTTTGCGGTAATGATAGGTTTTCTGTTTACCATGGTCTACTACAAGGGCAAAAGCTTATGGCCGGTGATCATTGCGCACAGCCTGATCGACATGTTATCGGTATTCGCCGTTGATAATCCACTGGCTGATAAGATCTACATAGTGACCACATGCATTTTGGCTGCATCTTACGGTATCTATCTTTACAGATCAGAACATTAGCCATCTGATTACGATATCAGGCCGTTTTCCAGGTTTTCATGGTTGTAGTAATCGTCTCAGAACACGAAATCCCTTGCTTCTTCCTCAAGCATTCTTGTAACAAGAGCAATGGCATCGTATTCTTCCATCCCCGATTCAATAAGTCTGTCGATTATTTCATTGAAAGAATCGTGCATTTTTAACACCTCCCACTATTTCTATAATGGCCAATTCTGAAAAATCCTCCGTTTTTGGCACAAAAAAAAAAAAGTGTATTTCCGTGTCAGAAATACACTTCTCATACTAGAAACAGATATATTATTGTCGAAACTGCCACGGCAGGAGCAAGAGGAAGGAACTGCCTTCCGGTATACTTCAAAGCGGTCAGCTGAAGCAGGGAAGCAATGAAAAGAATCACCAAAACAGGCATCGGATCAAGGTAGAATCCCATCAGTCCGAGTAATTTGATGTCACCCCCTCCGCATTGCGGCTTTCCGGTCTTCTTCTCCATGTACACTGTCAGCAGCAAAAAGGGGACCATTATTAACAGTGCTTTTCCCAGGCTGTACAAAATATTTATATAGCTATTCAAAAAAATCAGATACAGGATTCTGAAGATGACCGCAGATAGTAATAGACTGTCCGGAATGATGTGATGTCTGTAATCGATGAAGGCAATTACTGCCAGGAAAACAAGTAATACGATAATATCAATTCTCATGAAAAATGACCCATCCTTTGACAGGTCATTATAGCGGTAAACCGGAATCTGTGGAGAAAGCTACAGATGATATTAAAACAGAAAGATAATCAAATGAATAATCCAGAAACAAATCATAACCACTAATAAAAACTGGTGGTTATGACTTGGAAATGAGTTTTATTCTTATATTAAAGATTGTGGAATATCGGTTCCATCTGGTCAAAGGTGCAGAACTGCTCAAAACCTATTTCATCCCTCAGTATCTTTCTGGCCTCTTCAATATGATCACCCAAATAAGATGTATTATGGGCATCAGAACCAATTGTGATGATCTTTCCACCCAGATCCTTATACAGTTTCAGAATATCCCTGGAAGGCTGTGTGTCTTTCAAACCATAATGCCAGGATGATGTATTGATTTCTATACCTTTTCCATCAGCGATGGCTGTTCTGAGGATTTCCGCAATCAGATCCTTAACTTTATCAAAAGGATAGACACCCTGCTTATCATAACGGACGATAAGATCAAGATGAGCAAGAACACTGTAGTGTTTATACTGTCTTATAACCTTCAGTATTTCTTCATAGTATTCCTCGTTATACTGTTTCTGGGTTTTACCTTGCTGAAACTCCTGAGTCCAGAACTCCTGATTGTTTACCTGATGCATGGAAAGCAGAGCAAAATCGAGCACATTGTTCCATCTGGCCCAGAGTTCTTCATACTGTGGAATCGTAATACTCTGAACGCCAAATTCCAGACCGCTTTTAATCTGTATTTTGCCTTTGTAAGTTTCTTTCATTCTCAGAATCTTTCCGAAGTACTCCATATAATTGACATTTGATAAAGGATCAAGCTTATCAGCGGAGGAACTTATTCCATCTCCGCCTCTCCACTCTATATTTCCTTCGGCCCAGTCCTTTTTGATGCCGTAATCGACATGATCGGTAAAACATATCTCATCAAATCCAAGCTCAATTGCCTTTTCAATCTGCTTTTCCATTGATTCTCTTGAATCGTCTGAGAATTCACTGTGTACATGATAATCAACTAACATTTTTATATTCCTCTCCGTATTCTATAACTATCTGCTTTTCCTTTTATCAGTCATCTTTACCAGTTTTTTGTGAGAAATGAACATAACCACAAATATCAGTACAAGATAAAATGGGAAAACAGATATATCCATAATTTTAAGTACTACTCCGAAAAACGGAGCCATCAGACTTGTGCCAATATATGCTGAAGCCATCTGAACACCAATGATTGCCTGTGATCCTTCTTCACCGAAGCGATCAGGAGTTGAATGAATAAGTGAAGGATAGATGGGAGCACATCCAAGACCGATCATAACAAGGCCAAGCAGGGAGATCCTGTCTGAGAAGTTCTGCAACAGACAGACCATACCAAGAAAAATGATACCCAGACCTAAATGAACCATCTGACGATCGTTGAGTTTAAAGGTGATAAACCCGCTGATTGCCCTTCCGACAGTTATGCCGGTAAAGAATAATGAGGCAAACCTGGCCGCAACATCGGCATCGATACCCTTGCTGGTTACCAGCCATGAAGAAGCCCAAAGTCCCGTACTCTGTTCAAGGGCACAGTAACAGAAGAATGTCACCATCATCGGAACGACACCTTCTATTCTCAGGATTTCAAATAATGGCATAGTTTTACCCATTTCCGTAACTTCCTGTTTCTTTTCCTGCCATATAGGCAGGCTTATAAGCAGAATGATCATAAGTGCCAACTGAATCAATCCTACATAGCGATAACCCAGATGCCAGTCATGATGCTGTGAAAGGGCAAAAGACATGATCAGAGGTCCGGTGGTTGCACCAACTCCCCACATGCAATGTAGCCAGCTCATATGTCGGGATGCATAATGTAAAGCGACATAATTGTTTAATGCCGCATCAATGCTTCCGGCTCCCAGTCCATAAGGGATTGCCCAAAGGCACAAAGAAAGCAGACTGTAAGAAAAGGAAAAACCCATCAGCGCAATGACTGTCAGCATAGTTGAAAACGCAGTAACTTTTCCTGTTCCAATCTTTTTTACTAACCTGTCAGAGTTCAGGCTGGAAACAACCGTTCCAAATGAAATAATCATAAATATGATGCCCGAATAAGAAAGCGGAACATCTATTTCTGAATGGATGACAGGCCAGGCAGATCCCAAAAGTGAATCAGGCAGACCCAAGCTGATAAAAGCCATATAGATAATCAGTATCAGAATCACTGTCATAACATAGCCTCCCCCCCCTGACAATAAGATTTTATCACCTGCGTTACATTTACAAATAGTATTTTAGCGTCTATAATTAGAGTAAATATAAGACAATATCGTCATCTTGAGTTTTATGGCTATTTCAATTTCCACTGACAGAACTGATGAAACAGGAAGAGAGATTCTGGATTATGGCACGGCTGATTTCCCAATCGCTTTTTTTGATGATGATCTGACAAAAGTCAGAGTTCCCTGGCACTGGCATGATGAAGCAGAAATAATAATCATTCTGCAGGGAAGTGTAACTGTCTCTTTCCATGGCAAGGAATACATACTACGGGAAAACGAGGGTTATTTCGCTAACAGTGCTGTGCTTCACAGCGTCAGACTGAACTCAGAAACCGGCTGGCAGCATTCTTTGGTTTTTGATCCGGAGCTTATATCATCAAAAGACAGCCTGGTTTATCAGGAACATCTATCCAGAATCATAGGTAATGAAAATCTCCCATTTGTCTGCTTAAGAAATAAAATCGACTGGCAGAGAGAGATCATTGAACTTGCCGAAAGAGCATGGCAGGCAGGTGCATACGAAACCCCTGATTATTCTCTGGAAGTAACTTATGCTCTGGGAAAAGTATTCAGTCTGCTGACAAATCATCTGGATGAGGCTCTGGAAGACGTCTCGGAAATCAGAAAACTCACGACAGACGAAATAAAAATAAAGAGGATGCTGAATTATATCTTCAAGCATTACTCCGAAAACGTCCGAATCGAAGATGTGGCTGATTACTGTGGCATCAGTGTCAGTTCACTGTTAAGGCTTTCCAAAAAGAATCTTCACACCAGCCCGATGCAGTACCTGCTCAGTTATCGACTTGAAGAAAGCGCAAAAAAACTGCTGAAGAATCCCGAAATGACAATATCTGAGATTGCCTATTCCTGTGGCTTCAACGATGCAAGCTATTTCAACAGATGCTTCCTGAAAAAAAGTCGAATGACCCCATCAAGGTACCGATTGGAAAACCAGAATCGTGATTTCGACTAATACTCATTATTTGTACTCAGTTGTTTTTTGAACCAGGACAGTTTTTTAGAAAACGGGGGGGCGGGAAATTATTAATAGACCACATGATCATTCAGATAAGAAAACCCTTCAGCATCTGTGATACTTCAGCAGGTGTCTCCTTACAGCCGTTAATAAACCAGTAATAGAAAAGATTGAAATATGCACCTGATGCCACATAGCACCTGTAAGGATCGTCATAGATGCCTACACTTCTGGTAAAGGCAGAATCGAATTCTTCTTTCAGCAGGTAGGACAGGTCATTATCGATGAGAAGACTGACAAGGTCCTTGATATTGTACATGTGTTCGAAAAGAAGAGTGATGAACTGGTCTCTCGGGGTGGTACGGTAGTTGGCAGAAGTGGAATTCAGAAACCCGTCAGTAATAATGGAAAGATGCTGGCGGATGATATCTTCAAAAGAGGAATAGTTTCTGTAGAAGGAAAGACGGCTCAGCTGTGCCTTATCGCACAGTTCGCTGACTGTGATTTCATTTAGCTTCTTATTCTTTAACAGTTCCAACAGAGCATCTGTAAGCTGTGTTTTAGCGTATGATAGCTTTTCTGCCATATGTAACAACCTCCCTGATTCTGTAACATTTTCCAAAAACGATTGAATAAGAAAAATAATTAATGTAACATATGTTACGTAACAAGTGTAACACTGTTGAACGGAAGAATCAAGGGGGAGACGGAGACATGAAAAAGATCTTAAAAACTGTTGGAATCATATTACTGGTTATTATTGCGCTGATAGCTGTGGGATTATTCCTGCTGTCAAAGGTTCCATCTGCTCCGAAGGACTATACAAAAACTGTAGAGACCGGAGGAGAGATCGAAACCCGGTATATGAATAAAGGATCATATAAGGTAAAGCATTTTACAGCTGAAGCAGATGAGGTTCTAGTAAAACACCTGGTATATTATCCGGCTGATCTTGAGAGTTCTGATCAGAAATATCCTGTCATCTTTTCGCTTAATGGGACCGGCATTGCAGGGTCAAAATATACAGCAGTATTTGAACATTTTGCTTCATGGGGATTTATTGTTCTGGGAAACGAAGATCCTTCAACAGGGTTCGGCATTACGGCAGATAAAATGTATGATTTCATTGTCCAGCAGAACGCTGATAAAAACAGCCCGTTGTATGATAAAATCGATTTTAACAACATCGGACTTATCGGTCATTCGCAGGGTGGCGCAGGCGTTTTCTCAGCGTTATCGATAGTGGAAACATCAGACAAGTACAAAACTGGAATTGCGTTTTCACCGACGCATGAAGAGATGGCTCATGCATTGACCTGGATGTACGATCTTGAAAAGGTCACTGTACCGGTATTAATGATGGCGGGGACGGAAACTGATTTCGAAACACAGTCTGTCATACCTATCGATAAGATGAACGCAATGTTTGATAAGCTTGCTTCAGGTGTAAAAGTCATGGCCAGAAGAACAGGTGCTGACCATGGTAAGATGCTGTATTCAGCGAACGGATATGCTGCGGCATGGTTCATGTGGCAGCTGCAGGGAGACAGTGATGCAGCAAAGGCATTTACTGGGAACAATCCTGAATTACTGAGCAACCCATTATATCAGGATCAGAGGATCGATCTATCAGAATAAACAAAACAAGTGCTTGGTGTGATAACTGAGCGCTTTTCTTATTTGTTAAAACACAACTTATGTTATACGTAGGAATATGCATTACAAACATATTGATTTGTAATGCTTTTTCGTTATGTACGTAAAGGTGTGCTTAAATAACTAGGTAAGAATATTGTATTAATATCGGTTTATCAATTCCTATTTCAAGGAATTAGCGAACTGATTTACGCCTGTTTTGGTATGTGCGTCAAGGTATGCTTTGGCTGAATCGTAACTGGGATTGTTGAAATAAGGGCAAGAATTATTAGCACCCCTGTCTTTTTCTGTATAATGTACTTATAGAATCTGGGACACCATCATATCATAGGATAATGAATTTTACGTTCTGAAGATAGACTTTTGTCTAAAAATGATGGAATAATGATTCGCCCGATACAGGAGAACTCACATATGAAAAAAGCAATTATTATACTACTGGTATTGCTGATGGTGACCGGATGCGGACAATCTCCGGCTCCGGAGCCTTCGCCCGGTAAGGATTACGACATTAGCAAGCTCAGCTTTGAAGAATTCGATGAACTATATGGTCAGATGATGTACGAAGGTCTTCCGGAAGACAGGACCAATCTTGCAGTGATCAATGCCAGCGGCACATGGAGATATAACATCAAGATTCGCAATAACTCTTTCGGAGGCGGAATGTTTGATGAGCTTGGATATGCCGAAATGGCCGTCAGCACCAAGTCTGATCCAAGGGTACAGATAATTCTTCATCCTAGGCTTGTCGCTGAAGGAGACAGCACCCGCGAAAGAACAGATGAAGAAGCAGGATACCAGCCTTTTGGCGGAGACTTTGATGAAAACAGGAAACTGAAACTGACCGGCAATGACTGCGTCCTTGAAATCAAACGTTTTTATTCATGGAACGGAAAAGAATATCTGATCGGAACCATGTGGTTTTCGGAAGAAGAATCTGGAGATTTCATGATGATCAGGGAACAGACTTCTGATGACATAAACAATAATGATACTGATCCGCTGGACCAGATAATCCCATACAGTGAAGTAATAGGCAATAGCAAGCCGTTCAGCAATACGCCATGTGAAGGCATAACG
>JAFRAB010000006.1 GCA_017405675.1 Erysipelotrichaceae bacterium | reverse complement strand
TGTACTCATGCCGGAGAAAAGGCAATCAGAGTTGACTACACAGCAGAGTATGTGTTCCGTTTGTTTAAGGATGAGAAGATGGATGGAGAATACATCAAGACTGATGAAGTTGAACTGACAGCTGATGAATTTGCTGATGCTTTGAAGTAAGACGAATTGAACTGGTCCTGAAAAGGATCTTTTCTTTATGTTAAGTTTTATGTTTGCTAAAATGAACTCGAAAGAAAATCGAGGTCTGTAGAGGTGGGTTCAACATGATAAGCCATATGCAATCAATGTTAAAATACAAAGAACTGATTAATTCTATTCCAGCATATAATCAATCCGCTAAAATCAAATTGAAATTTTGGGCAAGGTTTTCGTTGATAAAAGCTTTAAATAAGAAAAGTCTTTGGTGCTGTTAATGCTGCTGATATGATTTTAAAGATTCCAGCAGAGATATTAGGGAAACAGTATCTACAGCCTGCAGAAGTTTTTTAATTACTAGAGGTGATGAGAAAATTTGGGAACTGATATAGTAGAATTCCTGCATTTCTTCCAGATCCTCTCTTGGCCAGATGGCACATATTAGCATATTGATTCTAGAATGTCCCCAGTTAAAGGGTTCCCTGTTTAGAATTACGTATAAGTTTTTCTGTTTTACTGACCTGGAAGTTATATGAGGCATGGACATAAGGTCATTAAATGATGTTGGACTAATCCTTTCTCTTCTTAGCAGCTGTTGGATGTCGTCTTCTGTGATGACATTTTCACGATAGAATACCTCTGAGATGCCATTCAAAATCCTGTGCCTGGAAGTAACAGGTATATTGAATTTAAGATGGTGTGGTTTAAGGTATGATCTGAAAATGTCAAGAAGTCTGTCTATATATCTGTCTGTCTGAATTCTGTGAATGGCATTGTTGAGTATATACTGATCATCATTGGTGAAAAAGGGTGAAATAACGACTGTATTTGCTGTTTTATCCAAAGGGAAAACAGAGATAATGAGCCTGTCTTTCAGCTCATTTTCATTTCCTATGACACCTGTCTGTATCTGCTCGATATTCAGCAAATCATCATAGTGTGATCTGATTTTTTCTGTCAGTACATCGCTGTAATTATTATACTCAGGAATAATAAGCAATGTATTTATTTTCTCCGTTTTTGTTCTTGCTGGATTATAAGGAGCTAATGTAAGTGTCAGCAACGAGATATCTTCGTCAATGACCGATAAACCGTATTTTTTTGAAAATGCTTCTCCCATCCATATAACATAATTGACAAGCAGAGGCTGATTTTTCCTGATGCTGTAGGAAAAAGGGACAGGGAAAAAGATGCCACTTTTTTTTCTGATGATCATCCTCTGCAGTGTGTGTTCCGTTTTGTTTACGATTTCCGGAGTACATAGATCAATATTCATTCTCTCAGAGATGGTTCGGAGATTGTTTGTGGCAAACGAATGCAAGTCAGGCATTTCTGCGATTTCAGTTGGATTGGAAGCATTATCTGGCACGCAAAAAGAGATCAGTATTAATGCGAGGTAGTATTTTTCTTCTGTGGTAAACGTTGTTGTGAATCTGCTTCTGAATATTCCAGTGAGTTCCTCTGCCGCATGATATTCGCTAAACAGTTCTATGGATGTTCTGCTTAATGGAATGGTTTTAATGTTAAGCCCCTTTTGGATTCTTGAAAGCTGTATGCAGATTACAGTTATGAAATAGTAATAATTAATTCTGTTTATCTGAATACTGTATTTTCGGGCAGTCTCTTCTATTATGGAGCAGATATCGTCAATTTCCATATCTGGGAAATCGGCCATGACATCATGTTTGCTCAGTGTTCTTGCTGGGTTATTCAATAGGATACAGTGATATATAAGCTGGCGCATCTTCATTTCATTACCAGTAACGGTAAAGGCGTCACCTTTTTTTCTTAAACGGACCTCAAAAGGAGATATCTCGTTCCTTATCCTGATCATGTCTGAATCGATTGTGCTTTCAGAAACAAAGAGATCTTCTGCAATTTCATGATATACAGCTTCTCCGTAATAGAGCATCTGTTTAAGAATATAAGCCATTCTTTTCAGAGGAGTATCGTATTCCCGGTCAGAAGTATTGTTAACCGAAGGCTCAGCTTCACCAGGGTTGTACATATATCCTTCCTGGGAAGAAATGATAAGGCCCTTTTTTTGCTGATTTATTTCTCTGACATAATTGTGAATGGTTCGAGAGGTGGTATGCAGATATGATGCTAGCTCTGCAGCTGTACACCATCTGGATCTATTATAAAGATATTCTCTGAGTTTGCTGATATTATTCCGTTTCATATATGATCTCCTGAAACAAGTATACATCAATAATATGTGAAAATCCCATTATAATTTCGTGGGGGCAGGAAAATTATTTGCATTTAAGCATTCTGCTGCAAAAGTTATCATATGATTGTGAACAAGAAGCGATGGCCACGCTTCTGCAAATGGAGGAGAAGAAATGAATAAAAGAAAAATGATTTTAGCTTCAATCGGTTCAGGTTCAAGCTATTTACCGGACATCGCAGAAATGTTAATTGAGAGAAGAGATACTTTACAGGTTTCAGAATGGAGACTGGAAGACATTGATGAATACCGCTTGAATTGTACAGGCAAATATGTTCAGAAGATGTTTGCTGACGCTGGCATGGACACTGTCATTACCCTGACCAAGAATCTGGAGGAAGCAGTAAAAGATGCTGACTTTGTTATGACAACGATCAGACCTGGTATGTCTGATGGCAGAAATCTTGACGAAACAATTCCATTCAAACATGGACTGATTGGTCAGGAAACAACTGCCCCTGGCGGAATGATCATGGGATTTAAGACTATTCCTGCTATGCTGGAAGTAGCTCATACAATGGAAAAGGTTTCCAAGCCTAACGCATATTTAATCAACCTTGCAAATCCAAGCGGCATGGTTGGTGAAGCCCTGGAAAGACATTCGAAGGTCAAATACGGCTGTCTATGTAATGGACCAACCGTCATCAGAAAGGCTATGCAGGCTATCTATGGACAGGAAGATCCAAATGATGTATTTGTAGAAGTTATCGGTCTGAATCACCTTATCTGGTGTAAGGTTTTCGTTAAGGGAGAAGACAGAACTGATGAAGCATTCGAAAAGCTTCTGGAATGGTCTGCTGAAAACATCCCTGCATTAAGAAGAGAATTTGTTGAGCCGGCTTTACAGAAGTTCATCGGCTACATTCCAATGGGACCTTATCTGGAATTCTATTATGATTTTGACACGAACTTCAATGATCTGCAGAACTACTCCGGTAATCACTGGCAGATGATGAAGGAACACGTTCAGAAGCATGTTGGTGACGTTATCGATGATATCGAAATGCCGGAAAATGCAACAAGAGCAGAATGTGTTAAAATTATTGAAAAGAGAACATTTGAATTATATGAAAAACTTGATCCAAGAGCATATCAGCTGGCCTGCAATACCCGTGGTGGTAAGGGCTATGGTGAAGCAGGTATCACTCTGATCAACGCTATATGGAATAATACCAATGAGATCTTCTCACCTGACGTAGCTTCTATGGGATGCATCCAGGAATTTGATCCTCATTGCGTGTGTACAACAACTTCACTGGTTAATGCATCAGGCATTCACCCAATCTGTTTCCCTAAGTTGCCAGGACACATGATGAGCAAGATTTATGCGGCCAAGGAATATGAAAAGCTTGCAGTTGAAGCCGCAGTTACCGGATCATATCATGCAGCTCTGGAAGCTCTGGTATGCAATCCATTAGTTAACTCATACTATAAGGCAAAAGATGCTTTAAACGATCTATTGGTTGCTGAAAAGCAGTGGCTGCCTAACTTTGCAGAAGCAATTGAAGCTCTGGAAAAGGGCGAAGAGCCGAAAAACTGATAAAGAGCTCAATAACAGACTAGGAGAAAGAATAAAATGGCAAAATATACTGATTTAGTAAAAAACATTCTAGAAAACATCGGCGGCCGTGAAAACATCAACAGCGCCTACCACTGCATGACCAGGCTCAGATTCCAACTTAAGGACAAGGGGCTTGTCCAGAAGGAAAAGATGGAAAAAATCCAGGGTGTACTTGGCGTAATGGATGCACCGCAGGACTATCAGGTCATCATCGGGCCTCAGGTAGTTGATGTTTATAAGGAAGTCATCGCTCAGACCGGCCTGACTGAACTGGCTGGAATTGACGAAAATCTTGATGCGAAAAAGGAACCTCTCACTTTCAAGAGTGCCTTCAATAAGATCATTGCTGCTTTCTCAGCAGTGTTCAGTCCGCTGATTCCGGTATTCATGATCATTGGTACAGCCAATGCCATTGCGGCGCTGATCGGACCAACATTCTTCAAACTGGTTTCTGCTGAATCCGACATTTACAATAACTTCTATCTGCTTGGACAGGCAGTATTATTCCTGATGCCGGTACTGTGCGCAGTAACGGCTGCCAAGCATTTCAAGGTCAATCCTTATATTTCCGTAGTTCTTGCCGGACTTCTGGTTTATCCTGGTATCACCAGTGCCTTAAGCGCTGAAGGTGGATTTACCGTTTACGGTATTCTGGCTAAGGCTGCCAACTATTCCGGACAGTCACTGCCGGTAATCATCATTGTCTGGCTGCAGAGCTATGTTGAAAAATATGTTACAAAAATGATTCCTGATGCCTTAAAAGTCATTGGAATTCCTGCATTGACTGTACTGATCTTAATGCCTGTACTGCTCTGTGCTGTTGGACCGGCTTCCGTATGGGCTGGTACTCTGCTAGGAACTGCCTTACTTAAGCTGTATGATGTTGTCGGACCACTGGTAACAACCTTCATGAGTGCAACTCAGCCATTTGGACTGGCCTTAGGTCTGACCAGACCTATCTTCCAGATCATGAGAAGCATTTTCTTCCAGACTGGTGTTGAATACATCATGATGCCATTTGGAATGGTAATCACCAACTTCGTTACCATGGGTCTGGCCGTTGGCTATGCCATCAAGAGCAGAGACAAGTCAAAGAAACAGATTGGTGTTACCGGTTTCGTTGCCAACGCCATCGGTGGCGTTTCAGAACCTGTTCTGTTCGGTATCCTGATGCCAAACAAGAAACTGTATCTTCCAGTACTCATCGGAGGCGGTATTGCCGGTTTACTGGCCGGACTGCTGAAGGTTGGCTACTATCAGTTCGGCAGTAGCAACATCCTGAGCGTTCTTGGATTTGTTTCCGAAGCCAATCCTGGTAACTTCGTCAAAGGTTGCATCTGTGCAGCAGTCGCCTTCTTAGTAACAATGCTGGTAACTATCGTAATGTATAAGGAAGACGAAAAGGAAGGATAAATCATGGGTATCCCATTTGTTTATCCGACCGGCACAACAATATACAAGAAGGATAAATGTTGGAACGGCTATACTCTGATGCCTTTTGACAAAAAGGGCACGGCACTCATAAACATGAACGGAAAGGTTGTCCACTTCTGGAAAGACACCTTTCCGATGCCTGCCAAAATGCTGCCAAACGGCCATGTTCTGACCTGTCTGGGCGAAAGAGATAAGAAGTTCGGCTACCAGGATCACAATGATCTGACCGAACTGGACTGGGATGGTAATGTGATCTGGTCATTTGACTCTTTCCAGGAGCTTAATGATGATGGCAACGTCTTCAACAGTGCCCGCCAGCATCACGATTATCAGATCGAAGGCAATCCGGTTGGATACTATGTGCCTGGTCAGGAATGCCGTACGGATTTCAATAAGATACTTCTGTTATGTCATGACGATGTCAGACGCAGAGATATTTCCCCGCAGCTGCTCATTGATGACGTGCTGATTGAAATCAACCGTGAAGGTGAGATCCTGTGGAGATGGAACGCTCTTGATCACTTTGATGAATACGGCTTCAGCAATGAAGAAAAACTAGCCATTTTCCGTGATCCGAACACTCAGAAAAGAGGCGCTGAGGGACTTGGTGACATTCTTCATCTGAATACGGCCAGTTATCTGGGTGAAAACAGATTCCATGATGCTGGTGACAGGCGGTTCAAGCCTGACAACATCATTCTTAATTCCCGTGAGGGTAATCTGGCATTTATCATTGACCACGAAACTGGAGAAGCTGTCTGGAAGATCGGCCCTAATTATGCCGATGATAAAAATGGAACTCTGATGGGAATGCATAATGTCCACATGATTCCAAGAGGATTACCGGGAGAGGGCAACATTCTGGCCTTTGATAACGGTGGCATGACCGGATATGGCGCACCAGATGAATTCAGCGCTACTGGCCTGAAGGTTCATCGCCGTGATTATTCCCGTGTTGTTGAATTTGATCCAGTTACCATGGAAATCGTCTGGTCATTCAGTGCTGCCGATTTGGGTTATCCCTCACCGCTGCATGCCCACTATTTCTATTCTCCGTTCATCAGCAATGCCCAGAGACTGCCAAATGGCAATACTCTGATCACAGAAGGGGTAAGCGGAATTGTCATGGAAGTAACGAATGAAAAGGAAGTCGTATGGGAATACGTTGTACCGGGTCTTGGAGATATTGGCATCTACAGATCATACCGTGTGCCATACAGCTGGGTAAAGAATCTGGAAATTCCTCAGGAAACTGATGTAATACCGCCGGAAAACAGCGAATTTCATCTTCCTGGAGCAGATGATCCTTCCATCAGAGAAGAAGTGACAGTAAGCATTAAATTGAATAATCTGTGAAAGTCTGCTTCTGCAGACTTTCTTAATAGAAAGGACTACATATGAATAAAGTAAGCATCACGGACATCCATCATCATGTCTTTCCGGCTGGGATGACTCCGCATAAATGGGATATCAATACTGACTGCGCAGACATGGATGAAGCAGGGGTAGACAAGGTGATCCTGTCATGTCCCGTACCGGTAAACAGCGATCAGGTCAGAGACATCAATGTACTGATGGCCGCACAGCGCGATATGTATCCGAAAAAATACAGGGCATTTGCCTCTCTGCCGTTTGACGATGTAGATAAGGCAATAAAGGAAGTGGATTTTGCTCTTGATGAACTGAAAATGAGTGGCTTCATTCTTTCCAGCAACAACCATTCAATCTATATCTCTGATGATTCCCTTGACCCGCTGTTTGATCATCTTAATACCAGAAAGGCTGTTGTCTTCCTGCACCCTAGTCCGAAAAGGGCGAAGGGATATGATGTTCACTTAAGTGGTGCTGATGATTCGGCATACGAGTACACCTTTGAGACCACCAGAGCCATGCTTGATTACATTTACAGAGATAAATATCTGCGCAATCCGGATATTACCTGGATCCTGTCCCATGGTGGGGGAACAATTCCTTATCTTGCCCACAGGGTATCCCATGCCCACAGATGGCACGCAGCCAGTCAGGATGAAGAAATTATCATGAATCAGTTGAAATCATTGTATTATGATCTGGCGCTTTCAGCTGATTCTTTGAATTACCGTTTCCTGAAGGACTTCTGCGGCAGTGATCACATTGTCTTTGGAAGTGACTATCCGGCACACAAGCCAAATGACATCAGAGAAGATGTTAATACTTTTCTGGAAACGGATGTTTTTACTGAAGAGGAAAAGAACATGATTGCCTGGAAAAACATGGAGGCAATACTGGAGGAAAACCATGAATAAGATAATGAATGATCCTGCCAACTATGACAGTGAAGTAGCTGCAGGATTCATAAAGGCTTATGGCTCACAACTGCTGTTTCCCAAAGATGATCTGTCTGTCGTAGCAAGAAAAGAGCTGAAAAATAGAAATGAAGTGGCAATAATAGGAGTCTGTGACGGAGGGCACATGCCGTTATTTGCGGGATATGTAGGCAGGGGAATGCTGCACGGAGCAAGTGTTGGAAAGACATTTTCAATACCAGCAGCAGATGATATTTTGGCTGTTATTGAACTATGTGAGATGGGTATGGGAACCATAATACTGCCTTTTGTATGGAATGAGAGACTTAATAAGGAGATAGAAAAAGCTGTATCAGAAGCTGGAAAGAAGAATATCAATGTTCAGATTGCTCAGATAAGAGATGACTGTTTGCAACCGCGTAATTATCCTGATCAACGTATGAGTTCAGCAGGTATATTCTATGGATGTAAGATAGCAGGGGCAGCTGCTAAAGCTGGAAAAGACATTGATGAAATAATAAATATTCTAACTAGAGTTAATAACAATACAAGAACGGCAACAGATGTGGGAACTTCTTTCTGTCTGCCGTACAGTAAGGAACCTTTCATGCAGATAAATGACGGAATGATGCAGGTAGGTGTAGGAATGCATGGTGAACCTGGTTTTGAAATGGTTGAATATCCGACAGGATATGAGATTGCCGAACACCTGTTCCGCCATCGACTTAATGCCGAACTGCAGTTCAGGAAAGGTGAGGAAGTTGCTGTCATGATCAATGATGCCGGAAGTGCCACAATTGACGAATTGTTAATTGTTTATCAGGAAGAAGCCAGACAGTTTGAACAGAAGGGTGTTCATATTGTCAAATCATTCATAGGTCGCTTTGTTACAGCACTTGATATGGATGGTGTATCAATCTCCGTAATAAAACTGGATGAAGAACTGAAAAAATATCTGCAGGCATCAGCTGATGCACCATTATATAGGCAGTAATAGTATGAATACGAATATTACAACAGTAATATTTGATTTTGACGGCGTGCTGGTTGATACCGAAAGCATGTCTTTGGCGATCTATCAGGAAATGTTGTTAAAAGAAAATTATACACTGTCTCTGGAAGAATACTGCAGAACATTTATGGGTAATACGGAGGTGGAAAATGTAAGGAAAATGATAGATCTGTATGACCTGCCCTGGACACTTGAAGAAGGAATGAAACTGGAAAGTTATATTGAAAACAGGAAAATACTGGAAGGAGTAAGGGTTAAGAAAGGGGCAAACGAATTGTTGGAGTATCTTCATCAGATTGGATTTACGGTAGCTATGGCTACTTCAAGCACAGAAGAAAGAACTCTGAACATTCTAAATGCTCACGGTTTATTTGATATATTTGACTGTTATGTTTTCGGGGATGAAGTGGAAAGAAGCAAACCGTTCCCTGATATATTTCTGAAGGTCAGTGAGAAACTTAATGAAAGTCCGGAGAACTGTCTGGTAATTGAGGACAGTGAATCGGGAATTCAGGCAGCATTTCTCGCTGGCATGAAGGTTATCTGCGTCCCGGATCTGAAAATACCGGATAGGAAATACTTGGATAAAACGATACTGGTAACATCTTCTCTGGATAAGGTAAAAAGTTATTTGGAACAGATTTAGATTAGTATGGGTTTATTTGATGAGTCATTATAAGGGCAACAAGCCCTTTTTCTATAATCAAGCATGAGGAAACTGAATGCTACTGATATAAAGAAGATCGCCATTATTGCAATGACCATAGATCATGTTGCCTGGATTCTCCCAAATGATACTGTTTGCT
>JAFRAB010000005.1 GCA_017405675.1 Erysipelotrichaceae bacterium | reverse complement strand
TCTTTCAATGCTTCAATCATTTCCTTTGGATATTTATTAAATCTTTGACCTTTCTTTGCCATATAAAAACTATCTCCTTTCGAAGATAGTTTCATATAAAAGATCTTTTTTTTCCAGTGAACTAAATGGGGTCCACTCTCTCATGCAGGGTTTTGAATTTTAATTACTTTGTGTATTCTGCCATGGCAGCGTAGTAGTTCTTTCTCTTATCAGCTACATCTGCCTTGTCAGCACCCTTAATGCAATAGTAGATCTTGCACTTAGGTTCTGTACCGCTTGGTCTTACAGCGATCCATGAGCCGTCAGCCAGGAAGTATTTCAGAACATCGCTTCTGTCGAATCCGACGATATCCTTTTCTTCACCGTTTTCGTATGCCTTGGCGGTCTTGAAGTCTTCCCACTTAACCACCTTGCAGCCGGCAACATCAGCAGGAACGTTTTCTCTCAGGTTCTTTAACATAGCCTGGATCTTCATCTTGCCTTCTTCGCCAGGTAAGGAGATAGACTGCTGTGATTCATCATATGTACCATACTTTTCATACAGTTCATCGAGAACATCGATCAGAGTCTTACCCTGTTTCTTATAGTAGTTTGCAGCTTCACAGATCAGTACTGTTGACTGGTTGGCGTCCTTGTCTCTGACAAATGGCTGTACCAGATAACCGTAGCTTTCCTCATAACCGAAGACGAAGTCTTTTTCACCGGTCTGTTCATAACCGTGGATATTTGAACCGATATACTTGAAGCCTGTCAGGGTCTTTTCGGTTTCAACACCGTAGTTCTTGGCTACTGCTTCACCGAGGTCGCTGGTAACGACTGTATTGAACATTACAGGATGAGCTGGCATTAATCCCTTTTCCTTCATCTGTGAATATACATATTCAAGTAATACGGCACCTGTCTGGTTACCTGTCATTAAGATCCATTCGCCGTTCTGATTAACAACAACACCTAATCTGTCGCCGTCTGGGTCAGTTGAAATAGCGATGTCAGCTCCGACTTTCTTGGCATATTCAATTGCCAGTTCATAAGCTCTAGGATCCTCTGGGTTAGGGATCTTGGTTGCGCCAAAGGCAGGGTCAAATGTGCACTGTTCTTCAACGTATGTTACATCATAGCCCATTCTTTCAAACAGAGGTCTTAAGGACATGATTGAAGTACCGTGCTGAGGAGTATAGACAAGCTTGAAATTGCTCTTGTCCAGATCCGGATTCAGCCGGATACCCATGACTTCCTTGATGTAAGGTTCGTCAACATCGGCACCGATCTTGTGGATCAGGTCTTCCTGTTCAACTGTCAGTACTGGAGTATCTACCAGTTCATCGCCCAGTTTCTTGATCTCGTCAATGACACCCTGAACCATTTCAGGAATCATCTGGCAGCCGGTTGAATCATAAACCTTATAGCCGTTGTATTCCTTAGGGTTGTGAGATGCTGTGATCATGATACCGCCTGTGCACTTCAGGTATCTTACTGCATATGACAGTTCCGGTGTTGATCTCAGAGCATCGAAAACAAAGCTCTCAATGCCATAGCTGGCCAGGATTCTGGCGCTTTCGATTGAGAATACATCTGACTGATATCTGTTGTCATAGCTGATCGCAACTGTTGGATGTTCGCAGATACTGTTGAGGTATTTTGCGAAACCTACTGTTGCCTTTCTGATGGTGTAGACATTCAGTCTGTTTGTTCCGGCACCAAGTAAGCCTCTCATGCCGGCTGTTCCAAATTCTGCGTCTGTGTAGAAGGCATCGTGTTTCTGCTCTTCTGTCATGTTCAGTAACTCTTCCTTGAGTTCACTGTCCATTGTCGGATGGTTTAACCACTGTAAATATTTTTCCTGTACCATATTTCTTTATCTCCCGTAAGAAAAGGAAGAGCTCTCGCTCTTCCTCGCTTTGTTTACTCGATTACCTTCTGAGCTTTCAGAGTTTCAATGATAGTGTTTAATGCGTTCTCTTCATCGTCGCCATCACATGTAAGAGTGATTTCTGACTGAGTAGGAATGCCTAATGACATAACGCCCATGATAGACTTCATGTCAACTGTTCTTCCCTTGAATGAAACACTAACTTTGCATTTGCACTTGCTTGCAGCGTTTACAGCTACTGTTGCTGGACGAGCATGTAAACCAACTGGGTCAATTACTACAACCTTAACTTCCTGCATTATAGCCACCTCCCATAATTCTTTCTAAGTTAATAATACAGTGAAATGTAAGGGTTTTCAATATTTTTTATATTATATAAGGGATTAGGGGAAATTTCACACAATTGGAGATTAAGCCGATCTTAGGAAAGTTTAAGGCAATTATTCCTTTTCATGTCGTATAATATATAATGATTCAGAGGTATGTAGAATGGCTAAAAAGAAGAAAAGAGTAAGATTTAAGAAATGGTTTGTATATACAGTACTGGGGCTGATTGTTTTCCTCTGTCTGTTTATTCTGCTTAAGACAGTTCCTGTCTTTGTAGTAATGGAAGGCGATAAGTCCATGACATTGGAAGTACACAGCGAATTTGTTGATCCAGGCGCTTATAACCGCTTTACCAAAAAGCCGATAACACCTAAGGGTACTGTTGATATTGATACTCTGGGCAAATATCGTCTTAAATACTCTTCTTTCCTGCAGAGCTTTTCCAGAACGGTAAGGATCGTTGACACCACCGCTCCTGTACTTACCATGAACGGACGCGACTACATCATGATACCTATAAACAGTGAATATACTGATCAGGGTGTAACAGCCATTGATAACTATGATGGAGACATAACAGAAGCCGTTAAGGTCAAAAGCAATGTTGATACCACCAAAGCCGGTGAATATCAGATCGTATATACCTCCAAGGACTCCAGCAAGAACGAAGCCCTCATAACCAGGACCGTAAAGGTGTCAGATGACGATTTCGATTATGCCGGAACCATAACCAACGACGCAGGCATCAGTGATCACATGGTAAATCAAATCAGGAACGTGATGAATGCCTATTACCGTTCCATAAAGTACCTTGACCCTCAGGACACGACTTCATTATTCCATTCCGACTATCGGAGATACGCCTATCTGTTCAACAAAGGCATCGAATTAATGGTTAATGCCCGCAGGGACAGCATAAACAATCTGATTCTGGATGACTGTCATTATGATCTGGTCATTTCAGAAATAGCAGATGCTCCATATGGAGAAAAAGAAGTTACCGTATGGGAAGACGGTTATTATAATTTCCATCATCTGCCTGGTATTGAATCCAGACAGCATAACGTCGAAAACAGGTTCTTCTTCCGGTATGACAACGGAGAATATAAGATAACATCAGTTAATCATATAGAAGGTGCCTTTATATATCTGGATGATAAATTCACTTCAACATCAGATTATAAAACTCTGATCGACGATCTCGGTAACCGGTATACTGAAGCTTACAACGCCAGTGTCCGGCAGCTTGAACAGAATCGTCAGGATGTCAACAGCGGCAAGGCTGATAAATCTGGCATCAGAACAGCTGCTCACCCATATGACCGTAACAAGGCAGTCGAATACGCCAAGCAGTATGGCACTGTCAGAAATCTGCAGTATCCGTATTACGGTTCCAACTGCATGAACTTCGTTTCTCAGTGCATGCATGCCGGCGGCATTCCATATGATACTACCGGATCATACCAGTGGAAGAACTTCCAGGGTTACTATGATCCGTCTGACGGTGAAAACGGCTTTACCTATGCCTTCATTCACATCTACTATTTCCAGAACTACATTGAAGGCATTGATGACGGCATGGTCGTTGACCAGAAACTCAATCTATATCTGGGAGAGCCAGGCGACATCGTCTATGTTGACTCTGAAACATCAGAATATGGTGATATGGCACACGTAATTCTCATTACGGACGTGATCAGAGACAACGAAGGTAATATTGTTGATTATCTGGTCTGCGGTAATACCAACGACCAGTACTGCTTCCCTCTCAGTGCCATGGGCAGTGTCTATAAACAGCTGGCTAAAGTTGAAGGATACAATTAAGGATTCCACACGGAATCCTTTTTTATATATAATATCCTTAAGAGGTAATACTTATGGATAATAATATTAATGCACAGGATCATGAGATCCTGATGGAACTGCTGCGGGAAAAGAGGCAGAGAGATGTCATCAGAAGAATTAAACTGATCATCGCTATTTTCGTTATAGCTGCCATTATAGTTTGCGTTTTTACTGTGGTTCCTAAAGTTGTAGCTGTTATCAAGCAGTATAACAGAGTAGTTAACGAAATCGAGCAGGCTTTTACCAAGGTTGACGGGCTGGTAACAAAATACGGTTCAACTTTTGAAAAGCTGGCTACCGTTGACATTGACGGCATACAGACCCGGTTAGGTAAAGTCACTGAATTCGTTGACATCTTCAGCAATCTGGCTAACATTTTCGGCAGATAATCTTTACTTGGAGAAAATAACATCATGAAGCGTACTTACCTGCTGGTAATAATCTGCTGCTGTCTTTATATTGGGGCCTGTACCGGAACGGCAAATGCCTACGGTGCTTTCATTGTCCCTCTTTCAGAGCAGATGAATGCCTTAAGAGGTACTGTTTCGCTGGCTTCAACCATCTACGGCATCGTATCGGGACTGTGTGCACCGCTGATGTTATGGGCTATCAGAAAGTATCCTTTGCGTTATGTCATGCTGGTAACAGCCATATGCAGTTCACGGCTGACCTGCAGTTTCGGTTTCATGAATAATGTATATCTGTATCTGGCTATTAATGTCTTCAAAGGTGTGCTTAATGCCATTTTCAGCAGTACCATCATAATAATCGTCATCGGTAACTGGTTTACCGATTACCGCAGTTCAATTTCAGCTCTGGCTCTCGGCTTTTCCGGAATAGCTGGTGCTCTGTATTCACCGCTGTTCAGCCATGTGGTCAATACCTATGGCCTGAAAGCCGGCTTCTTTACCATGGCCTTCTTCCAGCTGGTTCTGGTCATACCGGCCTTTCTGTTTCTGACGCTTACCCCGGAAGAAAAAGACTTCCAGCCTTTCACTACCGAAAACGGAAAACAGTCCGAAAAAAAGCAGGAAACCTTATATCCTCATCCTTTTAAAGTAAATGATCCGGTCTTCTATGCTTTGTGCGTCATGTCCGTACTGATGGCATTGTTAATACATATAAACAATCATCTTAACGGTTTTGCCCGGTCACTGGGCAAACCGGAATTAGGTCCGCTGTTAGTCAGCAGCATCATGCTGGGTAATCTGTTTTTCAAGTTCATTGCCGGTATTGTCTGTGACAAGCTGGGGGACAGATATGGTGTTGCCTTTGGCTGTCTTACAGCTATCCTGGGCTGCGCAATAATGCTGGTAAGCTCAAATAATATCGCTCTGTTAATTGGAGCCTTCATATTGGGAACTGCCTACGGTAACCAGATAACTACTTCAGCGCTTATCAGACACGTCTACGGCAACAAACAGTACGCCGATGTCTTTGCGGCTCAGTCAGTACCTTATGGCCTGATGTACTTCGGCAGCATGATCTTCGGCTACATATATGACTTCACCGGTTCCTACAGACCGTGCTTTACAGTAGGAATCATTCTTCAGGTTATTGCATTACTATGCGGCATGTACATATTGAGAGTACATGACAGACAGCTGGCAAAAGGAAATAACTGAATTAATATAAATGGTATAATTGGTTAACAGGAATACCGTGTTTTATTGGGAGGTAAAAAAATGAAAAAAGTAAATAAAAAGACACTGATCATAGCTGCAGTTGCTGTGGCAGTGGTTCTTCTGTCTACATACGGCGTCAAAATCATTGAACTTTTCCGCCCTAAAGAGGTATTCAGGCAAATGCTGACGGAAACCGCACAGAAAGACGCCGATGAACTGTTCGGTAAGTCTGATAAATATTCCGGTCCTCTGCTGAGTATCTATACCATATTCGATCACAGTCTCCTGGATTCCGAAGGGAATCCGGTTACTCAGGAAGATCTTTTCAGTGCTTCAACCGAACTCTCCCTTTATCAGTCAAAAGTCGACGACATGGTCAAAGATATCAGCGAATATCGAATTGGTGATATCGTCATTCAGGAAAAAGACCCGTCTTATGGGAATATGGATACTGCGGATGTCACGGTCGTTTTCAAATGGTATGATTTCAGTTCTGTTATAAGTGAGTTCAACAAGCGTGCCTACAATCAGCTTCTTCCATATCTGCTGGCCCATTCTGACAGAACTTTCCCTGTCATAGATAAATTAATGTTATCTATTCTGGAAAAAGTTGAAGCAGCGGGAATGACCCACGAATATAAAGCGGTATACAGGTATGCATTAAGTGAAGGAGGCAGTAACCCTTTCACCGGGAAGGGAGCAAGGTGGAGTCAGTTAGACCCTGTCAACGACAAAATCCGTGAAATGATTCTTAAAGAACTGAATTATGCAGATAACTTTAAAGATGAACCGTCAGAAGAGGAACTGAACGCCAGAAAGGACATTTCCGTTAATATGGCAATTGCAGTCGATCTGTATGGAGGAGATGAAACGAGAGAACTGCTGGAAAGTATCGGATATGAAGCACTGGTCTCAAAGATGATATCTGAGCATTCACCGGAAGATAATTCTAATCAATAAAAAGAAGATAATATAAAACCTGCTCTGCTATAAACTGATACGTACCCTGTCAAGTAGACAGCGGAAATAATTAAATCTCAGAGTATATGATAACCATCTGTAATCGCAGATATCTGTGATGCAGATGGTTTTCTTTATTAGATCAATGTAGCCTGTGTTTTAAGACTCTCCAGAT
>JAFRAB010000004.1 GCA_017405675.1 Erysipelotrichaceae bacterium | reverse complement strand
TCTTTCAATGCTTCAATCATTTCCTTTGGATATTTATTAAATCTTTGACCTTTCTTTGCCATATAAAAACTATCTCCTTTCGAAGATAGTTTCATATAAAAGATCTTTTTTTTCCAGTGAACTAAATGGGGTCCACTCTCTGAACAGATTTTTTTATTCTTCATTATTTGAAAATAACAATTCAGAAACTTCATCGATATCACAGGATGGAAGTTCTGTAATATTCAGATCATCAAAAATCTCTTTCAGTTCCTGATCATTTATTCTGACATAAACTGATTCTATATTGCATTTCTTTCTGGCAAGCAGGGCAATCAGTAGATTATCAGCGTCATTATCAGTAAGGATTATAACTCTTGAAGAAGGATAAAGGGAATCCTGCAATACTTTTGTATTGATCTGTTCAGACTGAATGATCTTGAGGTAACTATTATTATCTAAATCACTGTATACTGATACATCTGTATTTAATACGGTAACAGGCTTTTTATTCTGTGTTAGTTTATCAGTAAGAGAAACACAGAATTCATTATTACCGATAATTAATGTGTGCTCTTTAATTTCTTTTTTCTTCCATTTGTCTTTTGGAAAATAACGTCTTGGACCTGCAACTTTTTTAACTGCCATTATAATCACCTCAGTATGCTTCTGATTTTATTTTATATAGAAAAAGATTTGTCTTCAAGATTATCACTTTTTCTTTAACATTATGAAAGGATGTGCTAAAATAATGGCACATGGCCTGTTGGTGAAGCGGTCTAACACATCGCCCTCTCAAGGCGACATTCACGGGTTCAAGTCCCGTACAGGCTACCATTGTATTAACAGAGCCCTTGTAAAAGGGCTTTAATTTAGGAGTAAAGCATATGTCTACAGAAATAAAACTTAAACCTGTAACTGCATTCGATAATTATGAAATAATAACCTATGAACCTGGAAAGACAGTTATAAAGTCCATCGTTGGTGAAAATGCCCTAAATCCTTATGGAATGATTCACGGGGGCTGTCTATATACACTGTGTGACTATACGGCTGGGATAACAGCGTATTCTCTTGGATCGGTATCAGTAACGTTGCAGTCAAACATCAATTATATTAAACCGAGCTATAAAGACGATGTTCTGTATATTGAAAGCATATGTATTCATAATGGAAAGAGCACAAAAGTTATAGAAACAAAGATAACAAATGATAAGCAGGAGATAATTTGTTCTGCAAGCTTCACCATGTATCACATGAAAGCTGTATAAAACAGCTTTTTTTGTGTGCTTAGACTTGCTCTAAAGTAACTGATTTATATAAAAAGCATAAGTCTAGAATGTTTTATGGTATAATTCTTGTATGCAGAAAAACTTATATACTGAAAGACTGATACTTAGAGAATTAAGAGAATCGGATGCTGAGGCTATTTTCAAATGGGCAAGTGATCCGCAGGTAACCCGTTTCCTGAGCTGGAATCCGCATAGTTCAATAGAAGTAACACGTACTATTCTGGCATTATGGCTTAAAGACTATGCTGATGAAAACTGTTACCGTTATGGTATTGAACTTAAGGATACTAGTAATCTGATTGGCATGATCGATGTTGTAGGCTATCATCATGGAAATCCGGTAGTAGGTTACGTTTTAAACAGAGATTACTGGAATAAAGGATACATGACTGAAGCCTTTAATGCATTTAAAAATATGCTTCTGGAGAAATATGACACAATAGTCATAGAAGCTGCAAAAGATAATATTGGAAGCAATAAAGTCATACAGAAGAACGGCTTCAGGTATGTGTATACGGAAAAAAGAAGCATGAAGGGTGAAGAACTTGAGATCAACGGATATCGTTATCTGAAAGGCGGTGTAGGAAGAATGAGAGTACTTATCATAAACGGAAGCGGCAGAACTAACGGATGTACTGCCAGAGCACTTAAGGAAGTGGCTGATACTTTACAGGCTGATGGTATTGAAGTAAACACCTTCAATATCGGAAATCAGGCTATAAGAGGATGTATTTCATGCCGCAGCTGCAGACAGACTGGTAAATGTGTCTTCAATGATGCTGTAAACGAAATAGCACCATATTTTGAAGATGCTGACGGTATAGTTGTAGGCACTCCGGTATATTATGCTCACGCCAACGGTAATGTTATTTCATTCTTTGACAGATTGTTTTTCTCAACACGTTTTGATAAAAAGATGAAAGTCGGCGCTGCTGTTGTTTCCAGCCGCAGAGCCGGTTCAACAAGTGCCTTTGATGAAATAAACAAATACTTTACCATTTCTCAGATGCCGATAGTATCCAGTAATTACTGGAATGAAGTACATGGTTTTGAAGCTGAAGATGTTGAAAAGGACATTGAAGGACTGAGAACCCTGAGAAATCTGGGGCATAATATGGCTTTTCTGCTGAAGGCCATTAAATTGGGAAGACTTGAATTTGGGTATCCGGAAACAGAAAAAGGCCCATCTACTAGTTTTACGGACGGTCTTTAATATGGAAAAGGCTAAACAGGCAATTATTAAGTTTAATCAGGAAAGAGACTGGGATCAGTTTCATACACCGGCAAATCTGGCCAAATCAATTGCCATTGAAGCAGGGGAGCTGCTTGAATGTTTCCAATGGGGAGAGCAATATGATAAACAGGCAGTCTGCGAAGAACTGGCTGATGTAGTAAATTACTGTATCGTCATGGCAGACAGACTTGATGTTGATCTGGAAGAGATTCTGCTTGAAAAGCTGGAACAGAACATCAGAAAGTACCCTGTCGAAAAAGCAAAAGGGCGTAATACAAAATACGACAAACTGTAAGAATTTGCTTTAGAAATGAAACTTTGCTATTATCTTTGTTATGAACAGATTAGTAGAAAACAGGACTTATCAGAATCTGCGTACGATTATCGCAGCAGTAGCAGGAATATCGCTGATCAATATCGGCCTGATATATTTCAGAATAGAAAAAAATCTGGCTTTTTCAGCATTTGTTCCGACTTGGGGAGTAAATTACAGTGTTTATCTGGCTGAGGAAAGTCAGAAGAATCTGTACATTGCTGTATTCGGTATTCTTATCATACGGCTTTACATGTTCTGTTATGTTATGTCAAAGAAAAGAGCTTTCTGGTTTAAAGTTGCATGCATTATGTATCTTATTGATACCTGGCTGATGACCTATTTCATTGAAATAAAAGGGTTCAACTATTCAAACTGGGTATTTGATATAATGTCTCACATATTTGTTCTGATAATAATGGTCTGGGCAATAGTCATAGCCATACGAATCAAAGACGATGAAGCCCGTATGGAAAAGAAGGCTAAGCCTGAGATGGATTTTCTCATCGATGAAGATGAAAATGACAGTGATTTCTATATGATAGATGAATAAAAAACGGTTCACTACACACACGAACCGTTTTGTTTTATTTATGAAGTAATGGAGATACTCTCTTATAAAGCAGAAGGGTAACAATTCCAACTGCTATACCTTTGGTCAGATTAAACAGAGTTACGCATACAAGTACAAGTGAAAGTGTGTTATTGATAAACGGGAATATCTTAGTACCTGCAGCGATAATTGCTTCCAGAGGAAAGTGAGCGATGTTTACATAAGCAGGGATAAGCAGGAAATAGTTTAGCAGATCTCCGGCAATAACCATGCAGATAATACCGATTACGATAGCTATAACTGCGCTTTTTCTTGTTTTATTCTTCTGATAAATGATACCGGCTGGAACAACCAGAGCACAGCCCATCAGGAAGTTAGCTAACTCACCGATAAAAGCAGTGTTAGTGCCGTTCATAAGAAGATTAAGAAGGATCTTGAGTGCTTCAATAATGACAGCACAGAGCGGGCCTAAAGCAAACGTACCAATCAGTACAGCCACTTCGCTGAAATCCATTTTGTAGAAAGTAGGGGCTATTGACGGTAATGGGAATGATATCATCATGATAACTACTGAGATTGCCGCCAGAATAGCGATTTTTGCGATCGTTTTGATGTCAAGTTTATTCATATGTGACCTCCTGACCTCTAAAAAAGAGGTTTTAAACATCAAAACCTCCAGTTTATAAAAGAATGATTCTTCTTTCATCCAGACTGTACTGTCGCCCATGGAATTGCACCATGTCTGCCTTATGGCTTGTGGGGTATGACCACCGGTAAGGAATTTCACCTGTCCCTGAAGATTTCTTCTCTATTATAGGACTGCAATTTCAGGGTGTAAAGTACTAAGCTTTATCCAGAAAGAAGTGTTGGAAGATAACAGGATCCATCAGTGCCTCAGGATGCCATTGAACAGCCAGAATATTGTCCTTTTCAAAAGCTTCAATAATTCCGTCATCACTCAATGCTGCCTGTAAAACTCCAGGAGCAAGTTTGTCAATGCACTGATGATGTGTCGAACTGACTGAAATTCTGTCAGTGCCGTACATTTTATAAAGTTTGGAATCCTTGCTCAGAGTTACAGGATGTGTCTCTCCTCTGATCATGTGATTATCTATGTGCTGATGTAAGGTTCCGCCCAGAAGAACGTTTAATTCCTGCAGACCTGCACATATTCCCAGCACCTTTTTGGAAGAATTTATATATGACATTATGGCTTTTCGATCTGTTTCCAGAATATCATACAGACTACATTCGCTTCTTGGATCCAGAGGCTGACCATAATGCTTAGGGTCTACATCTGTGCCGCTTCCCGGTACGATCAGACCATCGGTTATCTTCATGATTTCAGAATAATCATCCATAGGCATTAAAGGGATCAGATTAAATCCCAGCTCACTGGCAATTTCCTGAAACTGTCCGGTAAGAACATAACGCTTGTTGATGAATTTTCCGGAAGGGGTTTCCGTGTATCTGGTTAGTATTGCAATATTCATATGTTTATCAGATTTCCAGAAGATTCAGCAGAGCATTTGTATAGATTTCTGTCTGCTGCTGCAGTGATTCAAGAGTAACAAATTCATTGTCATCATGTATGTGCCAGTTGTATTCACCGGTATCGCAGCCAAAGGCTACAATATTAGGCATGGTTCTGGCATAGGTGCCGCCTCCCATTGTTATAGGTTTACGGTCGCTGCCTGTTACATCATAATAGGCTTTCAGCATGGCTTTGATCATAGGATGATCAAGAGGGAAGAATAACGGATCTGCTCCGCCGGCTTTTAGTATATGACCATCGCTGTTGTTTATGAGCATATCAACAATAGGCTGATGTGTCATGGTAACTGGGAATCTGATGTCAACTGAAGCAATGATCATGTCTTCTTTTTTGCTGATAACGCCCATGTTAAAGGTCAGACGTCCATATTCATCATGTAGATCTACGCCCATTTTTTCACCGTAATATCCAGTTCCGATTTTCTCGTGGTATGCGGTTACGAAACTGTCGTTAATACCAGCCAGGTACAGAGCTTCCATGGCATGAGACATAGCGTTGATACCTTCCTCAGGAGTTGAAGCATGTGCGGCTGTACCGAGTACAGTAAGTACATTGTTTTCGTAAGAATATGTAAGTCCATTTTCCTTCAGATATTTATCAAGGATATTTACATCAAAACATTCAGGTTCCAACGTGAATATGACTTTAGCACAGACAGCATTATGTGCAGTACCGCCATTTACATCAACTATCTTTTCCGTTTTGCCTGTGAAAGCAGCAAATACCATACCTTTTTCACCGAAAACGATAGGGAATGAACCGTCAGGTGTAAAGCCGCAGTCAACAGGTTTTTCCTTTTCCAGATAATGTCTCAGACATGCTGATCCGCTTTCTTCGTTACAGCCCATGATCAGTCTGATCTTCTTGTTAATGTTTGGCCTGATTTCAGAAAGGATCTTCATAGCCATTAAGCCGCATACTACACCGCCTTTGTCATCTGAAGTACCGCGTCCGTAGTATCTGTCACCAATCTTAATCATTTCAAATGGATTGGTTTTCCAGGTGTCTGCCACAGGAACGACATCAAGATGTCCGACGATTCCTATTGTTTCATCGCCTTCGCCCATTTCAATATATCCGGCATAGTCATCTACGCTGACAGCCTTAAAACCAAGCTTTCTGCCCATTTCAAGAGCAGCATGAAGGCAGTCAATGTTGGCCTGGCCGAAAGGGGGAGCATCATCACTGTATACAGAAGGATAAGAAACCAGTTCCTTCAGATTATCAAGTAATTCAGGAGTATATTCCTGAACTTTTTCCTTAATTGTCATATCTTTACCTCCTAATTGATAATACCGGTATGAATTTCGCTGTCATACTCAGTGTAATGACGGGAAATAAGTTCCTTGCTGCTGGCAATAAGAGCGTCGACCTTATTCTGGAATTCTTCAGAATCGTTGTCCATTTCCTTCAACTCCATGCCCTGTTGAATCAGGGAGATTATTTCCTGTGACAGCTTAAGTTCTTCAAAAATCTCCGCAGTCAGGTCAGAGAGCCAGTAGCTTTCGGCTTGTCTGTAGGAGATCAGATCTTCCTTTAGGGCTACAAAAGTACCCAGAATGCTTGTCAGAAGCATTGTCTCAAAATCGTAGCCATCCTCAAAAGATTTAGGTATTACCATAGTTTCACCTCATTCAAACTATATTATACAATAATGATTAAACTATAGTTAAGAATTGCGTACTTGATATAAAAGTTTTGAAACTGTATAATCATTAATGAAAGTTGAGGCGCTTATGAAATTCTTAAGAAAAACGGTATATGTATTACTGTCATTTGTTCTCTTATATGGATTGATCATGGCTGGCGTTTACCATTTCATTTTCCCTTATCCGACAGGAGTGTTAGATGAAATGGAAAGAGATGCCGGCGCTTTAACATACAGACTTATGATCGATAAGTATCTTGATAAGGATTCACTGCTGTATTTCTCCAGAAGCAAAAACGGCGGTGGCGATAAGGCTCACGTCGGTACATTTGATTCCGATCTGCCTCATCTGCTGGCCAATTTCAAGTGTACTGCTACAAGCGATGTATATATTCCAATGGACTGTTACGGTGTTCTGAAAACCAATAACGCTGATAATTACTACATCATCTATGGTGCAACCAGAGATGAAAATACAGTCAATGTAAAGATTACTTTCTATGTACCGGAAGGTGATGAAATATCATACAGGATTCCGGTTGAAGATCATTTCTTCTATTTTGTAGGAGCAAAAGAAGAAATTCTGAATTATGAAAGCAGAATATTAGGATTAAATGCTGAAGAGGGGATCACCTTTGAATATTCAGGTGAAGCTCTGGTTGAACCTAATTTCATCGCAAAATATCAGGAAAGTTAATTTCTGTTGTTAAAAGAGAACTTAATGTGCTAATATAAATAGTGCTATAGGGGTGTAGTTTAGTGGCAAAACAACGGTCTCCAAAACCGTTGATGGGGGTTCGATTCCCTCCACCCCTGCCATTTTCACAAAGTGGATAGCACTTTTTTTGTAGGTAAAAAATATGAGAATACTGGCAATTGACTTTGAAACAGCTAATGCCTCATTCTGCTCAGCATGTTCAATAGGGTACTGCTTATGGGAGAATGGGGAAATACTGAAGCAGGAAGAGATCCTTATCAGACCTCATTCGCGCTATAACTTTTTTTCGGCCGGAAATACCATGATCCATGGACTGAAAAAAAGCGACTGCGAAGGAGCTGATCAGTGGCCATATGTCTTTAACGATATCTACAGATATTTTGAGGACAGTATAATAGTTGCCCATAATGCACCGTTCGATCTGAAGGTATTAATGAGCATAAACCGGCTTTATGGAATTGAGATGGCAGATTTTCCGTTTTTTGACACAGTCTATCTTTCAAGAAAGATGTATCCTGATCTGCCAAACCATAAACTGAATACTGTTTGCGGTTATATTAGCTTTGACTTAAATCACCATCATGCCGGCAGTGATGCCTTCGGGTGTATGGCAATAGTAGAATCGGTAATGGAAATGCTGAATGAATATGATATCGAAACATTACTGCAGAAAACCGGAACCAGGATCAGAATGTTTTCTGAAATAAAAATGTAACAGAATGTCTTTGTTACAGAAAAAGATACAATTTGCTTGTTTAATTATCTGAAAGTAACTATAATGTGAATATTAGGGGTGATTTAATAATATGGAATTAGAAAACAATGCCTATTTCTGGCAGAAACTGGATACGCTGTATTTATCCGGCGATCTGATTATCGACCGTCCAAAAGGTACAAGTCATCCGTTCTATTCAAATCTTATTTATCCGGTTGATTATGGACATCTGAAAGACATGCAGGAATCTGAACGTATTGCGTGTTACAGAGGAAGTATAAAGGAAAGTAAGATCAATGCCATAGTTGTGTGTGCTGATATTCTTAACAAGGATATCGAAGTAAAACTTCTTGTCGGCTGTAACGAAAAAGAAGAACGTGATATTCTTGGATTCCTTAACCAGACTGATTTCCAGAAGTCTGTGATTATCAGAAGAGGATCAGCTATTCCAGACTGGGCTAACAGCAGCAATTAAGTGTCTCTTAGGAGGCATTTTTCTGTGGTAATATATTTATATGAAACTTGAAATCAAAAAGACTGGAATCAATGGTGAAGGCATAGGATATTACAACAGAAAGCCGGTATTTATTGACGGCTGTTTTCCTGGTGAAGTTGCAGATGTTACGATCGCTGAAGATCACAGAACTTATTACAGAGGTTCTCTGAACAGGATCATATCAGCAATTAAGGACAGGGAAGAGAGTCCATGCAACCATTACTCCAAATGCGGAAGCTGTCCTTTTATAACCCTTGAGTACGGAAAACAGCTGGAATACAAGAAAGAGATAATGCAGGAAACGCTTAATAAATACTCCGGTCTTGATCTTTCTGTTGGTGACTTTGTTCCATCCAGACAGTTCAATTACCGCAATAAGCTTTCTATGGCTGTAAAGCAGGACAGATCAGGTTATCTGTATAATGTAATGTATAAAGCTAATTCCAATATTCCGGTTAAGATAAAGAAATGTTACCTGCATACGGAAGAGCTTGAGAACGTCAGAAAGAAAGTTCTGATGGTACTTAATACCTACAGACTTAAAGAATATGATAACCGTACTCATAAGGGAATCAGAGGTCTGGTAATCCGTGGCTTTGAGGAATTTCAAGTGACAGTAATAACCGGAGAAGATGTATTAACTGATGATATTATAAGAGGCATAATGAACATTAAAAGTGTTGTCAGCCTTTATCAGGGAAAAAACATTCAGAAAAATGCAGTATCTCTGATGCCTGATGAAATACAGCTTCTGTCCGGTAAGGATTCAATTGATGTAAAGATATCTGATTATAAAGTCAGCCTGCATCCAAAAGCCTTTTTCCAGCTTAATAAGGAACAGGCAGAAGCAATCTATTCTAAAGTCAGAAATCTTGTCAGGGAGCATGTTAACGTAGCTGTTGAGGCTTTCTGCGGGATCGGTATAATGTCAATGATGCTGCATGACATATGTGATGAGGTTATCGGTATTGAAATCGACAGAAATGCTGTTGCATCTGCCAGAGAGAATGTCAAGGCCAACAGGATCAGAAACGTCAGTTTTGTCTGCAATGATGCTACACGCGAAATAATCAGTTTAGTAAAAAAGAAAAAGATAGATCTGCTGGTAGTGGACCCGCCAAGAACCGGTCTTGATGATGATTTTATAAAATGCATCAACAAAAGCGGAATCAGAAAAATCATCTATGTTTCGTGCAATCCGGCTACTTTGGCCCGTAACATCAGGGATCTTTCCGCCCGATACAGAGTGACAGAGATCATTCCATATGATATGTTTCCTAATACACCGCATTGCGAGAGTATAACGGTTCTGGAAAGGCGTTAATCACATGAAAAATGCAGGTACTGTAACCCTGGAAACATCAAGACTGTTGATGAGAAGATTTAAAGACAGTGATGCGCTGTAACTGTGTGATGATTTACAATTAGAAAAGGTTTATGTACTATGCCAATAAATCAGAAATTACTCTGCAGCAAGAAATGAATTTATTGAAAAGCATAAACGAAAGTCATGATGGTCTGACTTACAATAACTGGCTGATAACTCTTAAGGAAAACGGGAAGATCATTGGTTCAATTAATCTTCATGTTAATGAATCCAATCCAACTGCCGAATTTAATAACGATATTGATGACAGATATACGGGTAACGGTTATATGACTGAACCCCTCATGTCTGTCTGAGATTTGTTTCTGAATACCATAATGTTTAAACAACTGTATGGATGAAGTGAAACTAATAATATTGCTTCACGAAGGGTAATGGAAAAATGTGTGTTTACCTGTGAGGAAGTATTAAAAACCATCTGAAATTACCAGATGGATACCATGACATGGATATTTTTAATATTGATAAGAGAATTAAATAAAAAGCCTGAATTGGCTTTTTAATGTGAGAAGTATGAAATAAAGTAATAGGCTGTCAGAACGAAAAGAGTAGTAAAAATCAGCATCATTATGACTGTATATATTCTCATTTTTCTGGCAACGCCTTGCTGAAACCGTTCATCATTGCTGGTAAGGGCCTTCTGACGCAGACTTCTGAATCTGAAAGTCATGAACATTGAAAGCAGGGCAGTAGCTGCCAACAGTACTATCAGGATGGTTTTCATCGAATTACTCATAGAAATTACCTCAACAAAATTATATTATATAAGTAATGGAGATTCAAACTGGACAATGAAAATGAAGAAAGTGTTCATATTAATAATGTGTCTGTTTATGATCATTAATCTGCCTGGCTGTAAGGAGAAAACAGAACAGGTAGAACGTCTGGTCATAGGTTTCACACCAAAAACTGATGTTGAAGAAGTTCAGGAGTTTTCACGTGTCTTTATCAATGATGTCAAGCGCGAACTGGCTGAAAGAAACGTTGAAGTTAATGAAATAGAAGTTGTCTTTACCAGCAGCAATGAATCACTCTGCCGGGAAATGGAACAGGGTAATATTGATGTCGGCTTTATATCTCCATACGGCTACCTGCAGTATAAGGACAGTCATGTCAAACCGCTGCTTGTATCACTTACACTGGACTGTATCCTTGAGAGTACTGAGCTTAAGGAAGTAAATGATAATCTGGATAATATAACAGTAGGAAAAGCACCGGGCTATTATGCTTTCATATATGTTAACAGTGTAACTGATAATGGCAGATACATTTATGAAAAAGCGCTAAACAATGAATTAAAGTGGAACGATATTTCTTCCTTAAGATGGTATATCGGTTCACCGGTTTCACTGGATACTTATCTGATGCCCAGTCTGTGGCTGAATGAAAACTTCGGTAAAGGTTTTGGCAATACTCGCAGAACAGTAGCAGAACTGGATGACGTGACCGGTTATAATGGTTATTTTGATATGATGAGTGCCCTTATCAGAGACGAATGCGATGTTATTGCAGCATATGCAGATATGCGCAGAGAGATAAGATTTGATGAAATCATATACAGCCGTTACGGTAACAGATATGAAGACATGTATGAATTCATTAAAATCATCGGTGTTACTCCGCTGATTCACAATGACATAATCGTTTATAGCAGCAAGAATATCAGTTCAAAATACCTTCAGGCTCTGACAGAAGTTCTGAAGGATATTGCCGAACCTGATGAGAGCTATCTGAGAAGTATAAATGTCTATGGCTTCGAGGATATCAAGGAAAGTGATCTGAATGATTTACAGGATATGATAAACCTGTTCAGCAAATAATAGGAGAAAACTTATGGCAAAGCTTTATTTCAAATTCGGTGCAATGAATTCCTCCAAGACAGCTAACGCACTGATGACAAAATTCAATTATGAGGAAAAGGGCAAGAAGGTCTGGCTGATCAAGCCGGCCATCGATAACAGAGACGGTGTTCAGATAATCAAATCACGTATCGGTTTAAGTGCTGAATGTGATGCTTTGAAGACAACTGACAGCATCCTGGCCCTATGTCCTGATGATATTGATGTAATCATATGTGATGAATGTCAGTTTTTGACTGAGGAACAGGTTGACGATCTCAGGGTAATAGCAACTGACAAGGATATTCCGGTCTTATGCTTCGGATTAAGAGCTGACTTCCTGACTCATCTGTTCCCGGGTTCCAAGAGACTGTTTGAACTGGCTGACAGTATTGCTGAAATCAAATCCATCTGCAAATGCGGATCCAAGGCTATTGTCAATGCCCGTTTCGATGATAAGGGCGAGATTCAGATAGAAGGCGCACAGGTATTCATCGGCGGCAATGAAAGCTATGAAGGTCTGTGCTGGAGATGCTATCACAGATTAGTAGAAGAAAAGAAAAAAGAAAGAAGGAACTGAGTTCCTTCTTTCTTTCTTGTTAAGGGGGGATAAATTTTAAAATAGAAAGGAGAATTCTATGCAAACCTTATTTCATATTTGCAATTATAATATATCAATAATAAATCACTGAAATTCTGTTAAGATATGTGAAATAATGTGAAAAAAAGGATCTCTCCAGAGATCCAGATTTTTTGCCTTTAGGGCACTTTTGTTAAGGGGGATAATTTTAAAATAGAAAGGAGAATTCTATGCAAATCATATTTCGTATTTGCAATTATAATATAACAATAATAAATCACCGAATTACAGTTAATATATGTGAAATCATGTGATGTATGTTTGCTTAATATCTTTGTTTTAGATTAGAATAATAGTGGTGATTATGTGAACGTTTACGATTTTGATAAAACTATTTACCATCATGACAGTACCGTTGATTTCTTTTTTTATCAGTTAAGAAAAAATCCGTTACTAATAAGATATCTTCCCAAGCAGCGGCTGGGTTTTTTGCTGTATTTTATGAAGATCATCAACAAGACAGAAATGAAGAATTACTTTTACAGTTACCTGAAAGGTGTCAAGGATATTGATAAGGAAGTACAGATATTCTGGGATTCCCATATTAAGGGAATAAACGAATGGTATCTTAAGCAGCACAGAGAAGATGATATCATAATCAGTGCCTCGGCCTTTTTCCTGGTGAACGAAGCCTGCAGAAGAGTTAACATTACCAGAGTCATATGTTCTGAGGTTGACCAGTATACCGGAGAAGTTACAGGCCTGAACTGTAATGGAGAACAGAAAGTCGTCAGATTCCTTGAAGCAGGATATAACATAGATGACATAGAAGAATTCTACAGTGATTCATATGGTGATACACCAATGGCTTTACTGGCTAAGAAAAGCTATCTGGTAAAAGGGCAGCAGCTTCTTGAATGGGAGAAAGATAGATGAGAATCGGTCTTTTTTCCGATACATATCTTCCTGACGTCAATGGTGTTGTAACTTCTGTTGATACCCTGCGTCTGGCTTTGGAAAAACTTGGAAATGATGTATATGTCATCTGCCCGTCAAATCGGATAAAACAGGTTACATGGGATAACAGAATACTGAGAATTCCGGGAATAAAGGTCAAGCAGATATATGGATACACAATTGCCTCTGCTCATCACCGCAAAGCTGAAAAAATGCTGCAGGAACTGGATCTTGAAATGATTCATGTGCATACTGAATTCGGCATTGGACAGTTTGGGCGAAAATTTGCCCGTAAGTATCACATTCCTGTTGTTGCAACATATCATACTTTTTATGAGGACTATACGCATTATGTAAATCCTTTTAACATCCGGGCTTTGGAAAAAGTGGGACGCTTAAGCATAAGAATACTAAGTGAAAAATGGTGTAACGGCGTTAACGGTCTGATCGTGCCGACACCGAAAACGAAAAAAGCACTGGAAGGATACGGTGTCTACAACAAGATGTTTGTTGTTCCTACAGGCCTTGATCTTGAACGGTTCCAAAGAGATTATGACAACGAACCGTTAATCGCGGAAAACCGTTTTGTTCTGGTATATGTAGGCAGAATTGCTGAAGAAAAGAGCGTTGATTTTCTGCTGGATGCCATGGAACTGCTGAAAAGAAAAAACAGAAGTGTATCACTGGCAGTTATTGGGGATGGGCCTGATCTTGAAAAAATCAGAAAACAGGCCGAGAAGAATGATCTTACTGATATGGTGAAGTTTACAGGTAAGATTGAACACAGTCAGGTTGCCAGCTATTATAGTATGGCGGACCGGTTTGTATCTGCCAGCCTAACTGAAACACAGGGACTGACATTCATTGAGGCCATGGCAGCAGGTTTACCAGTGCTGGCAAGAGATAAAGTGGCACTTAACAACGTGCTTATTGATGACTATAACGGATATTATTTCCGGACAGTTACAGATCTGGTCGAAAAGACAGAGATGTTAATGGATATGAACGATGAAGAATGGGAAAAGATGAGAGAAGCCAGCAGAACAAAAGCTGATGAATACTCACTTGAAAACTTTGGAAAGGCTGTTATGAAGGTTTATCAGGAGATCACAGACGACTTTAATAAGGAATACATTGTTTCCAGATTAAGAGTTGATGATGATTATACAAGAATATATGTAACGGATAATGAAACAGAAACAGCTTTCGTAATTACAACATCTGATTATTTTGACCTGAAGATTGCTCAGGATCAGGGAATTACTGAACAGCAGTACAATCTTCTGACAAAACTGCATGCTTATGCATATGGATACCGTAAGGCCATCAAGAAACTGGCATATAAGGATCAAAGCGTCAGAGAAATAAGTGATTTGCTGGATGGTATACGGCATCTGGATGTTGATGGCAAACGCCGAATCATGAAGGAACTGACTGACAGCGGTTATCTGAATGACGAACAGCTTGTTAAAAATGAAATTGAAACTGACCAGATAAAGCTTATAGGCCGTAAAAAGACAGAGTTTATTCTTCATAAAAGAGGCGTAGACAGGGATCTGGTTGAGAAATATATTAATGAAATAGATCAATCATTCGAAATCAAAAGAGGAATGGAAAAGGCTCAGATACTGTTAAAAGGCATTCATGATAAATCATTCCGTGAAACAGTAATGAATCTGAAAACAAAGCTGATAGGTGCCGGATATGACAGCTCAACAGCAGATGAAATAATCGGACGTCTGTAGCTGTCAGCAGATGAAGAAACAGAAAATAGAAACTTAAGACAGGAATACGAAAAAGCCCTGAGAAGATACAGCCGAAAATACAGCGGATATGAACTGAAACAGAAACTGTATTCATATCTGTATGGAAAGGGATACAGCAGTGATGACATCAAACATGTCATTGCAGAATTGCAGGAGGTAGAAAATGAAGATTAAAGATATAAGAGAGAATATGGGAGTAGAGTTTATGGCTCTGGTCACTCTGGCAAATCAGGGTGTATCAAACAGCAACCAGCCATATCTTAATCTTGAACTTAAGGATAATACCGGTTCCATAGTAGCCAAAATGTGGAATGT
This sequence comes from Erysipelotrichaceae bacterium, assembly GCA_017405675.1. The sequence goes on along the minus strand of JAFRAB010000004.1, from coordinate 44,254 downwards.
GACTTCCGAGGATGTCCGGACTGTAAAAGTAGGAACTTTCGTAAAAGTAAAAGGTACTTCGCTGCTGTACAAAGATCAGCTGCAGTTCAAAGTACTTGAAATTGTTCCGATAAACACAGACAACCTGGATATGAGTCAGTTTATTACTCTTTCTCCGGTACCACAGGACGAGCTTAGAGAAACTCTAAGTCAGGCAATTGAGTCAATAAAGAATAACAATATCAGGAGCATTGTAGAAGAAATATACCGCAAATATGACCGTAAGATATATTCTTCACCGGCTGCAACTAAAAACCATCATGAGTATTTCGGTGGTCTGGCTACACATGTATCCGGAATGATCAAACTAGGTGAATCTGTATGTACACTATATCCACGGGTAAACCGTGATTATCTTATTGCCGGTATTCTGCTGCATGACATTGGCAAGATCCTGGAATTAGGCGGTAACAATATTGCCGAATATACAACAGAAGGCAAACTTCTTGGCCATATCTCAATATCTCAGACAATGGTACGGGAAACAGCCCGGGAACTTGGAATTGATTCTGAAGAAGTAACGGTGCTCAGACATATAATTCTGGCTCATCACGGAAAAAGAGAATTCGGTTCACCGGTACTTCCTATGACACTTGAAGCAGAGATACTGCATATGATCGATGATCTGGATGCCAAAATCAATATGATAGAAAAGGAACTGAAAGATACCAGAAGCGGTGAGTTCACTAAAAAAATCTTCTCATTGGATAACCGTTCTTTCTACAAACCAAAGGAATGAAAATCTGGAGATACTGTGTGAATACTGAAAATATCAAAACTGAACCTGTCAGTTACGATTATGAACAAATCAGAGAAATGCTGCCGTTAAGGTATCGGCATTCCCATAAAGGCGATTACGGTAAAGTGCTGCTGATAGGGGGACATGATAACACTGTCGGAGCCTGTATAATGTGCGGCAGAATGATCCTTAAATCAGGTGCCGGCTTGTTAACGATTATGTCATATCCGGAAACGGTAAGGACAGCTCACGAAGTTCTTCCGGAAGCAATGACCTTAACCATTAACAGTGAAGACATTGACAGTCAGCTATCAGATCCTAATTTGGATAATTACACGCTGATAGTCTTCGGACCAGGAGCCGGCAGAAATGAGGTCACTGAAAAAATCCTCGTCTATGTTCTTAAGCAGGACAAGGATGTGATTCTGGATGCTGATGGGTTATATTATCTGAAAAAACACATGTATCTGCTTAACAGATCCAGAATGACTGTAATAACTCCTCATTTAGGCGAATATAAAAGGATCTTTGATTATGATGAGAAAACAATTATCTCTGATCTTATTGAAATATCTGAAAAATATCCTACACTGATAACTGTTCTTAAAAGTGAAAACACATTGACAGCTTACAAAGGACAGATTACAGTAAACAGGACTGGTAACAATGCCCTGGCAAAAGGCGGCTCGGGAGATGTTCTGTGTGGCTTTACAGCCGGGCTGTTTGCTCAGAAACATGATATCAGTTCTGTTATTGCTGCGGTATACATTCATTCACTGGCTGCTGATTACTGGATCAGAGAACACAGCAGCTATTCACTGCTGGCCAGTGATCTTATAGAACAGATCGATAAAATACTATTTGAAATGCAAAATGAATAAACTGTTTATTTATATTAAAAATCCTGAAAATATTAACAGATTCAATAAAGGAAATATTGAAGGTTTTATTGTGGCTGAAAAGAAGTTTTCTTCTTCGGCATCTGACTGCGATATTGAAAAAGCAGTAAATGTTATTCATGAAGCAGGATATAAGGCATATGTTAAAGTTGACTGTCTCTATCAGCAGTTTCAGCTTCATGATCTGGAAGAATATCTGCTGAAGCTCGATGAAACAGGTGTTGATGGGATCATATATACAGATATTGGTGTATTCAAACTGATTAATAAACTGAATGTATCATTCAGGGGTATCTATGCTCCGGAAACATTACTGACAAACTGGTACGATATCACTGATATCAGAAGTGACGGCATTGATAACTGCGTCATTTCAAAAGACATTACTTTTGATGATGTCTGTTATATTGCCGATAAATGTCCTGATTACTGTTTCATAAGAATTCATGGTCCGGTTTTACTGGCTTATTCCAGACGTAAATACATTTCAAGTTATCTGCAGAAAGAAGCCGAATATCTTGACGGCTATTTTCTGCAGGAAGAAACAAGAAATACCAGACTGCCGATCATAGAAAAGGAATATGGAAGCTGGTTATACGGAATGACTTTGCAGAGCATCAGAACAATTAAAAAACTCTGTCAGAAGGAATTCGCTGGCTTTATTATTGATAATGTGATTTTTGATGATGATTATACTGTTAAAACTGCAGAGATCTATTCAGCTCTCATGGATAACATGATCAGTGAAGAAGAAGCCTTCAGACAGTTAACAGATGCATATCGGAAGACAGAATATACAGGTATGGAAGAGATCAGGGAAACCTGGCTTGATAAGGAGTAGCATGAAAACGGAATTACTGGCACCGGCCGGAGATATGGCCAGGCTGAAGACAGCAATTATCTATGGTGCTGATGCAGTTTACTTTGGCGGTAAACAGTTTTCATTGCGTTCCAGAGCATCCAACTTTACTCTTGATGATATCAGGGAAGCAGTAAAGTTTGCTCACAGCTATAACCGAAAAGTATATGTTACAGTCAATATTATTCCACATAACGGTGATTTTGAAGGACTTGAAGATTATCTAAGAAAGCTGGAAGAATTCGGCGTGGATGCCATTATATGTGCTTCACAGGCCATCCTGTCATTATGCAAGAAGGTTGCTCCAAAGCTTGAAGGGCATGTTTCAACACAGCAGACAACCATCAATACAGCAGCATTACAGTACTGGCAGGATAAAAAGGCTGACCGTGTCGTTCTGGGAAGAGAAGTAGATTTGAAACAGTTAAGAGAAATAGCCGGACAGGCTAATGTTCCGCTGGAAGTGTTTATACATGGTGGCATGTGTGCAAATTATTCAGGACGCTGTACCATTTCCAATATGCTGACAAACAGGGATGCCAACAGAGGCGGATGTGCGCATTCATGCCGCTGGAATTATCATCTGTGGCATAATGATGAACTTCTTGACCGCGATGAATATATGTTTTCAATGGGTTCAAAAGACATGTGTGCTGCAATATGTATGAATGAACTCCTGGATCTGAATGTGGCTTCGCTGAAAATTGAAGGGCGTATGAAGACAGCGTTCTACATAGCTTGTATAGTAAAAGGATACCGCTATCTTCTTGACTGCTATGAAAAGTATGGTCACATCAGCGATGAACAGCTGCAGAAAGGTCAGAGCATGATTGACATAGGGACAAACAGAGACAGTTTCCCAGGCTTTTATCCGGGTTACAGTATAACAGAAGGGCAGCTTTATAATCTTACTCAGACAGCTTCTCAGAACTTCGTAGCCAGAGTCATGGAGTTTGATGCTGAAAAGATGGAAGCAATTATCGAAGTAAGAAATCATTTCCGTAAGAATGATACTCTGGCTGTAATGAATCCATATACTGATGACTGTATCTTTACGGTAGATCAGATGGTTGATATGGATGGAAATGAAGTGGAGATAGCCAACAGACCGTTACAGTTATTAAGAATAAAAGTTCCTGTACGGGTTAATGAATATACTTTTATAAGATTGATCAGGGAGTAACATATGATTATTGAAGGCGCTATAGCCGTAAAGGCGGCAATGGACAGTAAGTTCCGTAAAGTTGAAACAATATATATAGATAAGGATAAACACACTCAGGATGTGGCTTTTATAGTTCATGAAGCCTATAAATGCCGTGTCAATGTGGAAAGATGCACCAGCGAATTCATTAAGGAAAACGCCCTGGGCCGAACACATGGCGGTATCATTGCTGAAGTACAGCAGAGACGTTTCCAGTCAATTACTTCACTGATGATGAAGGAAAATCCGTTCCTGGCATTGATAGAAGGGGTTGAAGACAGCTACAATCTGGGATACATCTTAAGAAGCCTTTATGCATTCGGCTGTGATGGAGTAATACTTCCAAGCAGAGAATGGGATTTCGAAGATGGTACGATGGTTAAGAGTTCTGCCGGAGCCAGCGAATTCATTCCAATTCACCTTACAGATGACCTGACAGTAACTCTAAGTACACTTCATGATAACAATTTCCGCATAATCAGTGCCTACAGAGGCAGTAATCCTATGCCTTTATATGAAACAGACATGAGTGAAGGTCCTATTCTGGTATGCATAGGCGGACCTATGAGGGGACTTTCCAGAGAAGTACTGGATAATTCTGACATATTTGCCTATATACCTTATGATAATGAATTCAGAAATGCTCTGAATGCTGCCAGCGCCGCCGTCGTCTTTGCTTCTGAAGTTTACCGTCAGAGACATCATAAGTAAAAAAGATTCTGCCTGAAGAGTCTTTTTTTATTGACTTGAAATTATGTATAAATGGTTTTATAATGTTAGCAGTCAAAGATATAGAGTGCTAAAAAGGAGCTGATTATTATGGCTAAAAAACAGTTTAAAACAGAATCCAAGAGATTATTGGATCTTATGATCAATTCTATTTACACTAACAGGGAAATATTCCTGCGTGAACTGATATCCAATGCATCAGATGCTCTGGATAAAAGACACTATATGGCTTTAACAGATAAGGAATATGAAGCAGATGAATATCAGATCAGAATTGATATTGATAAGGAAAACAGAACAATTACCATTACCGATAACGGTATTGGCATGAACAAGGAAGAACTTGAAAAGAATCTGGGCACTATTGCTCACAGCGGTTCTGAAGAATTCCGTCAGAAATACGATACCGGCAATACAGCAGATATTATCGGTCAGTTCGGTGTAGGTTTCTATTCAGCCTTTATGGTTGCCAGACAGGTCACTGTTGACAGCAAGACCGTTAATGAACCAGCAAACAGATGGATCAGCAACGGACAGGATGGCTATACCATTGAACAAAGTGACAGAGATACTGTTGGAACAGCCATTACGCTTCAGTTAAGAGAAGATACTGAAGATATCAAGTATTCTGATTATCTAGACAGCTATAAGGTTGAGGAACTGGTCAGAAAATACTCTGATTACGTAAGATATCCAATCAAAATGGAAACCGAAAAAACAGTTCTTAAGGAAAATACTGAAGATGAATATGAAACAGTTAAGGAAGTTAAAACTGTAAATTCCATGATTCCTCTGTGGAAGAGAAATAAAAAGGAAATCACAGAAGAAGACTATGACAATTTCTACAGTTCTAAATTCTATGACTGGGAAAAGCCTCTTAAGACTATTCATTATTCTCTTGAAGGTAATGTGTCTTATACTGCTTTATTGTATATTCCTTCCAGACTGCCATATAATTTCTATTCAAAGGATTATGAAGCAGGACTGCAGCTTTATTCAAAAGGTGTCTTCGTTATGGAACATGCCAAGGATCTGCTGCCTGACTATTATTCATTTGTCAGAGGTCTGGTAGACAGTGATGACGTATCACTTAACATATCACGTGAGATCCTGCAGCAGGATTCACAGCTTCAGTCATTGAGAAAATCTGTTAGCAGACGTATCAAGAGTACGTTGGTAGATATGATGATCAAAGACAGAGAAAATTATGAAAAGTTCTATAAGGTTTTCGGTAATTCTCTGAAATACGGTGTATATCAGAATTTCGGTACTGAAAAAGATGAATTACAGGATCTGCTGATGTTCTATTCCTCAAAGGAAGACAAATATGTCACCTTAAAGGAATATAAGGAAAGAATGAAACCTGAACAGAATGAGATCTATTACTGTACAGGCCGGTCCATTGAGCAGATAAAGAAACTGCCGCAGATCGAAACACTTCTTGATAAGGGATTTGAAATCCTGTACTGCATTGATGAAATCGATGAGTTCACATTGATGATGATGCGTAATTATGACGGTAAGGATTTCAAGAGCGCTCAGCAGGCCGAAGCCATAGGTGAGACTGAGGAAGAAAAGAAACATAAGGAAGAAGTTCAGAAGAGCAACGAAAGCATGCTGAAGAGAATGCTGACATCTCTGGGCGATAAGGTCAAGGACGTAAGGATTTCGTCCAGGCTGAAGAACAACCCGGTATGTCTTGTTGCTGATGAAGGTATTTCTTTGGAAATGGAAAAGTATCTTTCCCAGTTACCGGGTGATCAGCAGGCTAAAGCCACAAAGATTCTGGAAATTAATCCAAATCATGACATATTCAAAGTTCTGCAGAAGGTATATGACAAAAAGCCGGAACAGATCGATGAATATACAGATATTCTTTACCAGCAGGCCATGCTTATTGAAGGATTCAAACTGGATGATCCGGTAGCATTTTCAAATAAAATCTGCGAACTGATGAAAGAAGCAAATGAATAGGCGGTACGTAATGTACTGCCTTTTCTTTCGGCTTGAAAAAAATTTATGTATAATGTAATAGGGATCATACTATATGGATAACAGATATTTCTTAGAAGAAATCAAGAACTTATTCCCGGAAGAATACGATGAGTTTACCGGGACTTTTTCTGTACCAATGCATAAATCTCTCAGAATTAACACACTGAAGACAGATAAGGAAAAACTAATTCAGGAAGGAATTGAACTGAAAAAACAGACTCCATTTGATGAAAATACCTATTATGTAGGTAATGAAGAAAAACTGGGCAATCATCCTTTTCATAACGCCGGTCTGTATTATCTGCAGGAACCAAGCGCGTCCATGGTTGTAAATGCCATGGATATCCAGAAAGGAAACTGGGTAATTGATCTATGTGCTGCTCCTGGGGGTAAAAGCACTCAGATTCTTAACAGGCTTAACGGAACAGGCTTTTTATGGAGCAATGAAATAAACTGGAAAAGATGTCAGATACTTCTTTCAAACCTGGAAAGATGGGGATATTCAAATTATCTATTAACAAACCTTGACACGGCAGAAATTGTTAGGAAAGCTGCTGGAAACTTCGACAGAGTGCTGATCGATGCGCCGTGTTCGGGAGCCTCAATGTTTAAGAAGTATCCTGAGAGTATAAATGAATATAATGAAGCAAATGTACTGGCCTGTCACAGAAGACAGTTGGAAATTCTGGAAAACGGATATCATCTTCTGAAAGAAGACGGTGTACTTGTATATTCAACATGTACATATAATCTCATTGAAAATGAACAGACTGTTCATGAGTTCATCCAGAAGCATCCGGATATGTATTTAGAAGATACAGGATTATCATGCGGCAGAGTCGGATTGACATACAAAGATCTTAAATCTGATTTGTGCCGCAGAGTTCTGCCGATGGATGGCGGTGAAGGGCACTTTGTATGCCGTATGAGAAAAACATGTACATCTGATATAAAACGCCTCAGTTTTATAAGCCCAGACCATAACAGTATTGTTGATGAGTTTATGAGACAGTATGGACTGGATGTACAGTATTCAATGAAGAATAATGATGTATTTTATTCAGCGATACAGCCGGAACTAAAGAACGGTTTAGTAAGATGCGGAGTATTATTAGGTTCCGTAGAGAAAAACCGTTTTGAACCGCATCACAGTCTATTCATGTGTCCTGAACTCGCTCAGCAGTTTAATCAGAAGTATGATATCTGCCGTAGAGAAGAACTGGAAAAATACATCCGCGGTGAATCCATCAGTGTTTCTGGCTTAAGGGGATTTACAGCCATTACTTATCACGGCCAGGTTCTTGGTTTTGCCAAGGGTGACGGTAAACAGCTCAAAAACAGACTTCCAAAAGGTCTGAGAAACAGTAACATGATATAATTAATACGAGGTATGCACATATGAATAAAACATTGGAAGACATTTTAACCAGAAGAAGTATCAGAAAGTATACTGATGAAATGGTAGGTGAAGATGATCTGCAGACCATAATCAAAGCTGGTCTTTATGCAGCCAGCGGCAGCGGACGTCAGGCAGCCATAATGGTTGTGGTACAGGATCCGGCTGTGTTAGATAAACTGGAAAGACTGAATGCATCTGTTGTCGGCAGAGACCCCGAAACCGTAAAGAATTTCTATGGTGCTAAAACTGTTATTGTGGTACTTGCTGAAAGAAATTCTTCAACTGCGGTACAGGATGGTTCACTGATTATTGGAAACCTCATGCTGGCTGCTCATGCCTTGGGACTCGGTTCATGCTGGATCAACAGAGCCAGAGAAACTTTTGAAACTGAGGAGGGGAAACAGATCCTGAAAGATCTTGGGATCGAAGGCGATTATGTTGGTGTAGGCAACTGCATTATCGGTCATATTGATGGTGAATATCCAACAGCCAGAGAAAGAAAGGAAAACAGAGTTTTCAGGATATAGTATGTACAGATTATTAGCTTTTGATATCGATAATACCTTAATTCAGCGTGGTAAGGCTACCATAGAAGAAAGCGCTCTGGAAGCAGTTAAACTGTGCCGCGAAAAGGGAATGGAAATAGTTATTTCAACCGGCAGAACCATTAAGGCAGTTCATCCTGACATAATGGAAAGAATGCCTGCCAATTATTTCATAGGTGTTAATGGCGCCTGTCTTAATAAGATGGACGGTACGGTACTACACAGTTTTAAGATGAGCAGATCATCAACTGAAAGGCTTTTTGAATTTGCCATAGAACATGATTATCCGCTGGGATTCAAGTTCGATGACAGTTTCCAGATCTATAACAGGTATGATGAATTTGTAAGAAGATATTGTAAGAATGGCATAACTGAAAGCATGCTTACTGACTGTAGTAAAACAAGAGACTATCATCTCAGACACGAAGAACCTCTTGATGCATTCATCTACGCCGATGATAACCGGCTCCCTGAGTATTTCTCAGAATTCAAAGATCTAAGATTTGTCAGAGGTCACAGCAAAAGCATTATCTATGAAGCATTTAATGCTGATGCCGGTAAAGGTGTAATGCTGACGATCCTGCTTGAAAAACTGAATATAAAGCCTGAAGAAATGATAGCATTCGGTGACAGTGAAAATGACATAGACATGATTCAGCTGGCTGGTCTCGGTATTGCCATGGGAAACGGTACGCCTGAATGCAAGGCTGCTGCCGATTATGTCACTGATAGCATTGACCAGGATGGCATCTGGAAAGCCCTTAAACATTTCAACATCATATAGGTAAATAAAAAACCTCCTGCAATTAAGTATTGAAGGAGGTTTTATTATGAAACTGACAAGACATCAATGCAGCAGACTTTATGGTAAAGGAGGCGGATCAATACTTCATTACTTTGCTCTGGCAGCTATAGGAGCGGGAATCCTTAAAATCCTTTTTTCCAAAAGAGGCAGGGTTCAGGTAGGAGGTGTTTCCCTGACTTGGGGTAACTGAAACTTATGAGTCTGACAGTAAAAGACATGCCGGACAATCTCAGGCCTCGTGAAAAGGCGATGAATCTTGGCTTTGAAGCACTCTCTGACAGTGAATTACTGGCATTGATATTAAGAAACGGAATAAGCGGATGCAGCAGTATAGATCTGGCAAATCAGATCCTGACAGGCTGTAACGGACTTGCAGGATTGCTTAGTATGTCTTTGGAACAGATAATGAGTTTAAAAGGCATTAAACTGGCAAAAGCAACACAGATACTGGCATCAGTAGAACTTGTCAGAAGACTTAACTACAGCCGGATGCTTCAGAGCGATGTCATTAACAGTCCGCAGAATCTGATACACTGGCTGCAGAAAACCTACGGAAACAGAGATCAGGAATATTTTATTGCGGTATTTCTGGATACCAGATACCGTGTCAAAGGATACAAGGAAATCTACATTGGAACGGATCAGATGATCAGAATTCAGGCCAGAGAGATCTTCAATGAAGCGCTGAAAAGAAAAAGCAACCGCATGATAATCGCTCATAATCATCCCAGCCAGGTGGCTGATCCTTCCAGTGCTGACTGCGAAATGACACAGTCACTTGTACTTGCCGGACAGCTGATGAATATACCGGTTATAGACCATATAATTATCAGCTATGACAGTTACTACAGTTTTAGGGAAAAGGGCCGAATATGAGATGATATAATATGTTTTTTGTGCTATAATTCCAAAAGGAGGCACAGACATATGAAAAGAAAAATCATCATTCTAGTTTTGATTTCAATATTGTTTGGAATGCTTTCTGGATGTAAGCCTAAAAAGGCCACGATCGTTACAACAGTATATCCTGTAAAGTATATTGTTGAACAGCTGGCCGGCAGCAGAGTTAATGTTGAATGTATCAGCAATGATGAGTTTATTCAGCGTGCTACTCTGAAAGAAGGTTATGATAAGATTTTTGAAGATACCGCTCTGTTCCTTTATATAGGGGAGTTAGAACCGTATCTTAAGATATATGAAGAACACATTCAGGCATTTGATTTCGATATCATCAATCTGGCATCATTATCAGCCATTGATGAGTTTAAAAGATTTACCACAACAGTTACTCCAACCGGAGCAACAGTTGTAACGGAATCAAAATACTATGATTCTTCTCTGTTTGACATGGTCGATACTTACAAGAAAGACCCTTTCATCTGGATCGACCCTATTGCCATGAGTTCAATGGCTGCCACCATAAAAGACTGGCTGCAGTCATATTATCCGGAAGAATCACTTTCTATTGAAAATAACTTCAAGACTTTACAGGCTTCTCTTGTAAGACTTGATTCAGAATATCAGGAACTGTGGCAGTATAAGGACAAGAAGATCGTCACGGTAGCCTGCACATTTGGCAACTGGCAGAAGACTTACGGTATTGAAGTATATCCTCTGATCCTTTCTGAATACGGAGTATTACCAACTGAAGAACAGTTAGGTTTCATCAAAAAAACGATAAAGGACAATAACGTCAAATACATTGTCAACGATGAAACTCTGCCTGAAGACATGCTGGAATTATATCAGCAGGTTAAGGATGAGTTAAATCTGAAGGAAATAAATCTTTCAAGTCTGACTAAACTGTCACAGAAAAACATTGACAGTAACATGGATTACATGACCATCATGTATCAGAATTTAAAAGCTCTGGCAGATGCCTTCAATGGGGAATAGTATGAAGAAACTGTTACTTATTGACGGAAACTCAATGCTGTTCAGAGCTTATTTTGCAACTGCATACGGCAGACCAATGACTACAACATCAGGCATTCCGACAAATGCCATTTTTGGTTTTGCCTCGATGCTTCATAAGGCACTGGATGTAATTCAGCCTGATTATGTGCTTGTAGCCTTTGACCATGACAGTAAGAACTTCCGCCGTGAAGTCTACAGTGAGTACAAGGGTACCAGACAGAAAGCTCCTGATAACCTTGTAGCCCAGTTTCCTATCGTTAGAGAATATCTTGATTCCATCAAAATGAAGCAGTATGAGCAGCATGGCATTGAAGCTGATGACATTATCGGCTCTGTAGCCAAGCAGCGGAATGATTATGACATTAACATTCTGACCAGTGACCGAGATTTACTGCAGCTTGTAGATGACAAGATAAAAGTATGGATGATGGTTAAGGGTATTACGGAAATGGATATCATGGATGAAAAAGCTATCTATGATAAGTATCAGCTTAAGCCTTTGCAGATAATTGACCTGAAGGGTCTCAGCGGAGATACCAGCGACAATATACCAGGCGTAACCAAAGTCGGTGATAAGACGGCAACCAAACTGTTAAATGATTATGGAACAGTAGAAGGTGTTTATGAACATCTTGATGAAATAAAGGGAAAGCTCAGAGAAAATCTTGAGAAAGACCACGAAATAGCGCTGCTATCCAAAATGCTGGCAACTATAAAGACAGATGCTGAGATAGACGTAGAACTGTCAGATTGTACATACAATCTTTATGGTGAAGACGCCATGAAATTCTACAGTAAATATGAAATGAGATCATTCATCAGAAATGTTACTGTCGAACAAGAACCTGAGGTTGTTGAAAAAGAAGAATTCAAAACATATACAGTTAAGGAAGTGCCTTCAAGAGCATATACCGATGATATGGGAATGTATCTGTTTGAAGACCGATTTGGCATTTCAAATGGTAAAGAAGGCTTCTGCATCAGGCTGGAAGATGCTGTTAAGGACAGCAGGTTTACAGCCTGGCTTACAGAAGAGAAAACATCTAAGACCGTGCATAACATTAAGAACTGGTATCATGTTTTGAAAAAAAATGAACTTGATATAAAGGGAAAGATTTTTGATACAATGATTGCCGCGTTTCTGATTGACGGCAAGATCAAAAATCTGGATTCTCTGCTGCTGAAATATCATCTGACAGTAACTAATGATAAAGCCGGAACTCAGCAGATTGCGCTGTTTGATGAAAGTGATAATGACAGTGATTATATCTGCCAGATAGCCGACAATCTTCTTAAAGTTTCAGTAACGCTTAAACAGGAATTGACCGATTACGGCATGAACAAGCTTTATGAAGAAATAGAACTGCCTCTGGCCAGAGTTCTCTTTGACATGGAGGAAACCGGCGTCAGAGTTGATGCTTCCGTTCTGGACAGAATTGCTGAAGAGACAAGTGCAAAGATAGCTGTACTGGAAAAACAGATATATGAAATGGCTGGAAAGCAATTTAATATCAATTCACCTAAACAGCTGGCTGAAGTTATATATGACGACCTCGCATTGATGCGTTCCAGCAAGCGTTCTACCGATGCCTCTATCTTAAAGAAAATAGAAGACAGACATCCGATCGTTCCTGCCATTCTTGAATACAGAAAGTATGCAAAGCTAAACAGCACATATGCAATCGGATTGAAGAAATACATCCAGAGTGATAATAAGATACATACTGAATTCAATCAGTGCATTGCTGAAACCGGGAGACTTTCAAGTTCCAATCCTAATCTGCAGAACATATCTGTCAGAAATGAAGAGGCTGCCCTGATCAGAGAAGCATTTATACCTGAAGAAGGATGTGTATTTGTCGGTGCTGACTACTCTCAGGTTGAATTAAGAATACTGGCCCATCTGGCTGATGAAAAGGCTCTTATAGATGCCTTTAAGGAAGGTATGGACATTCATACCAGAACAGCCATGGACGTATTTAATGTTCCTGCTGAAGAAGTTACACCATTATTAAGAAGACAGGCTAAGGCTATCAACTTCGGTATAGATTACGGCATGAGTGATTTCGGTTTAGCTGAAAGACTTGAAATACCTGTTTATCAGGCCAGAGAATTCATTGAATCTTATTTCAGGAAATATCCTAATGTTAAGAAGTTCATGAATGAGACAATTGCAAAATGTCAGGAAGACGGTTATGTAACAACCATGCTTAACCGCCGCCGCGACATTCCTGAAATTAAGAGCACCAATCATTCACTGAAGGAATTCGGTAAACGCGCCGCCATGAATGCTCCGGTACAGGGAAGTGCAGCTGATCTGATCAAAATAGCCATGATCAATGTATATAACCGTCTGAATAAAGAAAACCTCAGATCTAAGATGATCCTTCAGATTCATGACGAACTGATTCTGAACGTTCCTAAGGAAGAAGAACAGAAAATAATGAATCTTGTAGAGGAAGAAATGGAAAATGCAATGACGCTGAAAGTGCCACTGCTGGCTGAATCTACCAGCGGTTCCAACTGGCTGGAGGTAAAGTAATATGCCTGAACTTCCGGAAGTTGAAACTGTAGTTAGAACATTAGAGCATAAAATTAATAAACGTATTATAAAAGAAGTTAATCTATTATGGAAAAAACTGATTGAGTATCCGGATCCGGATAGTTTTTCAGCATTATTGAAAGATCAGCAGTTCATCAGTTTCTCAAGAAGAGGTAAATTTCTGATTTTTGAACTGACAGATTTCATAATGGTTGCTCATCTGCGTATGGAAGGTAAGTTCTATGTATATCCGGAACATACTGAACCGCTGAAGCATACACATATTGTTTTTATTCTTGATGATGGGGAACTGCATTATAACGATGTCAGAAAGTTCGGAAGATTTAATTTATACCGCAAAGATGAACCCCTTAAATGTCTTGAGTCATTAGGTTATGAACCGTTTGATGAAAGACTGAAGGGATCATTGCTAAAGGAATACTGCCGCAAGAAAAAGCTGCCTATAAAGACACAACTGCTTGATCAGGGAATGATTGCCGGTATAGGTAATATATATGCTAACGAAATCTGTTTTGATGTTAAGCTTAATCCTCAGCATCCGGCTTGTTATATCTCAGAAGAAAAGTGGAATGATATCATTGAAAGTACCAGAAAAATACTGGCTGAAGCCATACAGGCTGGGGGCACGACCATTAGATCTTATACTAGTTCTTTAGGTGTTACGGGAATGTTCCAACAGAATCTTCACGTGCATAGCCGTAATAATGAGCTTTGTGAGTGTGGTACAATTATTAATAAGATATTTGTTAATGGCAGGGGTACATATTATTGTCCGAACTGTCAGAAACAGAATGCTTTACTTATAGCCATAACAGGAAAAATAGGGTCGGGTAAATCAACCGTTACAGAAATGGTGAAGGAAGCCGGATATCCTGTTATCAGTTGTGACACAGTAAATGCTGAACTATGGCAGAACACAGATGTTCTGAATGAGATTGAAAGAATTACAGGTAAGAAAACTAAAAAAGAAGTCAGTTCAGTTATCTATAATGATCCGATTATAAAAAGAAATCTTGAAGAATATCTTCATAAGCTTATCTGGGAAGAGGTCGAGAGCTACTATAAGGTTAATAAAAACGCGAAAATTGTAGTTGTAGAGGTGCCTCTGCTGTTTGAAACAGACTGGTACAGACGATTTGACTGTAATATCCTTGTAACGAGCAATGACAGCACAGTTATTAAAAGACTTCAGGAGACAAGAAACATGACTTTAGAAGAAGCAAAGACTGTTCTTGACAATCAGATGTCAGACGAAGAAAAGAAAAAACATGCCGATATAATAATAGATAATAATTCCACAGTAGAAAAACTCAGAGAAAACGTAAATAGAAAACTTAAAGATATTATAAATTCACTGCCAGAGGATAGATAGTAATGATTTTAAAAACCAGAAACAAATTCAGAGTCATCCATCCGCAGAGCCTGAATTATCAGCAGCAGATGGCATTGGCTGAGCTTTATTTACCATTAATGGGACAGCAGGCCTATGCTCTTTATCATCTTCTTAACGCAGAAGGCGCTTTTAATGATGAAGTCAATACGATAACCAGACTGATAAAAATACTTGATACCGACATAGAAAAGATCAATGAAAGTTTCAGGTTGCTGGAACAGTTCAAACTGATCAGAACATTCTATAACAATAATACTGATATGCTGCATTTTGAGATCCAGTTTCCAATGAATGGCAGTGACTTTCTTATGCAGGCTGCTTTTGGCAGATTGTTTATCAAGAGAATGGGAAAACGGCAGTATAGACAGACAAGTTCATTATTCCAGGTCAAGGAATTAAGTGAAGATGATCTGGAAGTAACCAGTAATTTTGATATCTCAATGCTGGCTGACTGGGACGATGATAATGAACGGAGTTTTGAAGAATTAAAACGGAAACTCTATGAAACTACACATATTGAATTTGATATTAAAGAATTCCTCAATGGCTACAGCATGCTGCGGATGCCTGGTGAACTCAGAACTGCAGAGAACCTGAAAATCATCGCTCAGATGGGCAGTATTTACAGTATAGACATCCCAACCATGAGAAAAATAGTGGCTCAGTCAATTGATACTGACAACATGACTTTTGATCAGGAAGCTTTAAGAAAAAGATGCCTGGCGGTCAAATCCAAAGGAAGTGACAGCAATCTCGATGAATATGACATTAATTCTGTACAGTATCTGTATAATCTTAAAGGCCAATACGATGTTGATCAGTGGGAAAAGAAGATGCTGGAAGAAATCAGTCTTGAATATCATCTCAGCAGAGATGTCATAAATTACATGATGAGATATATTTATGAGAATCATGACAGAAGGATTTCAACTAATCTGGCTAAAGCCGTCGCCAAGGACTGGTCCCTGCATGGAATAGCTACAATTGATCAGGCAAAGGAATACGTCAGTTCACTGAACAAGAAATCAACTGGCAGCAAACTCCCTGATTTCAGCCTGAAGAAAAAGAAAACAACTGATAAACTGAGTATGGATGAAATCCGTTCACAGATATTCAAGGAGGGAAAATAATGAAAAAAGCTGAATTTACAATTCCTGCCGGAATAGATGTTGATCTGGATAGGGAAATTAAACAGATAATGTCCGACAAAAGAGTAATCCGGATGGTTAAGAGAAATCCAGCTCTGCAGAAACATATTGAAAACAATCCGTTTGTCTTCAAGCAATGGCTTAAGAGCTCTGAAAGCTGTAATGAATGTCCGGGTTTATGGGCCTGCAGCAACTCTCCGAAGGGTTATGTTGACAGTATTGAACTTAATGGCAATTATGTCAGTACCATTCTGAAGGAATGCCGTTATAAAGCTGCCGAAAACAGCGAAATATCACATCGCAGCAAATATCTTATCTGTGATCTGTCTGAAAAGGAACTCAGGTATGACATTGACAATATAGATATTTCCAAAGAGGAAAGCGATTATATAGATGTATACATGCTTGTAAAGGACTGGATTCGGCATCAGCCGAAAAAAGGATTATACTTTTACGGCTCATTCGGTGTTGGCAAGACCTATCTGGCAGCCTGTATAACAAACCGGCTGGCCAAACAGGGACAGAGAATTGCTTTTGTCAATATTCCGCAGTTCTTTGCCAATGCCCGCAACAGTATTGCTGCTGATTACAATAATCCTGATGCCAGAGATTATCTGGATATACAGATGAACAGACTTAAAAAAGCAGATATTGCAGTACTTGATGATATAGGTGCCGAAAACACGACAAACTGGGTAAGAGATGACATTCTCTTACCGGTATTGGAATACAGATGCTCAAACGAAAAGAGAACATTATTCACCAGCAATCTTGATTTCGAACAGTTGGAAACCAAACTGGCTTACAGCCAAAACGGACAGAAAGACGAAATCAAAGCAGGCAGGATAATGTCAAGAATAAAAGCCTTAGCCATCGAGGTTGAGGTTAACGGCCCTGACCGCCGTTAGGAGGAAAGTTATGAAGAGATCTATTGGTATATTGACTAGTGGCGGAGATGCTCCGGGCATGAATTCTGCCATCAGAGCAATTGCACGTTCAGCATTAGCACGTGATTTTGATGTTTACGGTATTTATGACGGTTATCTCGGACTGACTGAAGGTAACTTCTATAAAATGAACAAGGGAAGTGTTTCTGACATACTCTTTAAAGGCGGCACTATTCTCGGTACAGCCCGTTTCCCGGAATTTACTGAACCGGAAGTACAGGAAAAGGCCGTTGCTCAGATGAGAAAAGTAGGTATGGACTCTCTGGTCGTTATCGGCGGAGACGGTACATACAGAGGTGCGGGAGACCTTTGCAAAAGAGGGATCAGCTGCATAGGAATACCTGGAACCATTGACAATGACTGTCCGGGAACTGATTATACGATCGGTTTCCATACTGCCTTAAATACCATTGTTGAAGCAGTAGACAAACTGAGAGATACTTCAGCCAGTCATCACAGATGTTCTGTTGTTGAAGTTATGGGAAATCACTGCGGTGACCTGGCTCTGTATTCAGCCATCTGCTGCGGTGCTGAAATTGCCGTTACTCCGGAAGTAGGCTTCTCTGAAGATGAAGTAATTAAGAGACTGCAGCATTTTGATGCTATTAAGAAACATCGTCACGCTCTGGTAATTGTTTCTGAAAAGCTGACAGACGTTGAAAAGCTGGCAGAATCAATCTCACGGAATACTTCATTCTCAGGACGTGCCACGGTATTGGGACATATCCAGAGAGGTGGCTCTCCGGTTCCGTTTGACAGATTACTGGCCAGCAGAATGGGTGATTATGCCATTGAAGTACTGGCTAATGGCGGATCAAATTTCTGTATCGGCATTAAAAATGACAGTATTATTGCGACTCCAATCGCTCAGGCTCTGATTCAGCCTAAGGATTTTGACCAGGAATTATATGATATGTTTGAAAGGTTGGCTTAATTATGAGAAGAACGAAGATTATTTGTACTATTGGACCTGCCTCTGAAAGCGAAGAAATGCTGACAAAGCTTTATGCTGCAGGCATGGACATGGCCCGTCTGAACTGTTCACATGGTAATCATGAAGAAAAGCTCGAAAAGATTAAAAGAATACATAAGCTGAATAAAAAGCTGGGAAAGCATGTTGGTGTCATGCTTGATACAAAGGGACCGGAAATCCGTGTTGGTGAAATGGAAAACGGTTCAGTTGACTTTACCAAGGGAGACATGGTCAAGGTCGTTAAGAAAAAAGTCGTTGGCAATAAGGAAAGATTCCATATTGACTGCGAAGAAATGTTCCACGATATCAAAGTTGGAAAGAGAATTCTTATTAATGACGGCAAGATCAGTCTGATCGTCAGAGAAAAGGGAAAAGATGAACTGAACTGTGAAGTTGTTAACAACGGTCGGATCTCTACTAAAAAGGGTGTTAACCTGCCTGGTGTTGTATTAACCATGCCGTTTGTAAGCGAACAGGATGAAAAAGACATCAGATTCGGTGCCCGTAATGGAGTTGACTTTATCGCTGCCAGCTTTGTCAGAAGAGCTTCCGATGTTAAGGAAATCAAGAGGATCCTGGCTGATGAAGGAAGACCTGACATCGAAGTTATCGCTAAAATTGAGAACAAGGAAGGCTATGATAACCTTAACGCCATCCTTAATGTTGCTGACGGTGTCATGGTAGCCAGAGGCGACCTTGGTGTTGAAGTGTCTTTCCAGCTTGTTCCGCTTTATCAGAAACACATCATTGAAATTGCCAACAAGACAGGTCGTCCTGTAATTACTGCTACACACATGCTTGAAAGCATGGTCAGCAATCCAAGACCTACCAGAGCTGAAGCATCAGATATCGCTAATGCCGTATTTGACGGTTCTGACTGCATAATGCTTTCTGCTGAAACAGCCAGCGGTGAATATCCGGTAGAATCAGTACAGACAATGGCAACAATTGCTGAAGAATGCGAACGCATGTTTGATTACAATACATATCTTGATCACGCTATTACCAACAGTGACCGTTCTATGAGTGATGCTATTGGTATCTCAGTTGCTGAATCCTGTCTGACAATGCATAACATATCAGCTATTCTGGCATTCACTGAAACCGGTGGTACAGCCAAGAGACTGACTAAATACAAACCAACAGCCCCGATTATCGCTGCTACTAACTCCATAGAAACATGCAGAAGAATGTCACTGTATTCAGACGTTTATCCGGTATTTTCAAAGGATATCAGAGATGTTTCACTTTATGACAATACCGCCAACAAAATCGTTACAGATATGAACCTGCCTAAAGGAAGCATGTATATAATCTGCGCAGGCTGGCATTCTGGACACGGTAATACAAACACAATGAGATTTGCTTCTGTCGGAGAATATGATGAATAAGGAAATACTTAAAAAATATGCTCGGCTGGCAGTCAGAACTGGCGTGAATGTGCAGCCCGGACAGCTGCTTGTCATAAGAGCATCAGTTAAGGACTCTGAATTTATAGAATATTGTGTTGAAGAAGCATACAAAGCCGGTGCCGGTTCTGTCATGGTTAACTGGAGTGATGAGAATATCACTCATATGTCTTATGAGTATCAGTCACTGGAAACTCTCTGTGAGATCCCTGACTGGATGGAAGAAAAGACAAAATGGGAACATGAAAAGAAATGCTGCTATCTATCTGTTGCTTCAGGAACACCTGGTTTAATGGCTGACATCGATCAGGAAAAGATGAGAAAATCCATGATTGCCAACATGATGAAAATGCAGAAATACCAGGCCTACACAATGAATAACATGGGCCAGTGGAGTGTTGTGGCCTTACCTAATCCAAGATGGGCTAAGAGAGTGTTCCCGGATAAGACCGATGAAGAGGCAGTAGATGCTTTATGGTCAGCAATTCTCACTTCTGTAAGAGTTACAGAAAATAACGATCCAATTGATGAGTGGAAGAAACATGATGAACGGCTTGCTTCTCATTGTGATATTCTGAATGCTCATCAGTTTAAGGCTCTGCATTTCAAAAACAGCAAGGGTACTGATCTTACAGTTAATTTGGTTAAAAATCATATCTGGGTAGGCGGCGGCTGTAGGACTCCTGAAGGCGTATTCTTCAATCCGAATATGCCTACAGAAGAATGTTTCTGTATGCCTGACCGCAATAACGTCAACGGCAAGGTATTTGCTTCAAAGCCTTTGAATTATGCCGGAAAAGTAATCGAAAACTTCTGGTTTGAATTCAAGGATGGTGTCGTAATAAACTATGGCGCTGAAAAGGGTGTAGAAGCTATAAAGACTTTATTGGAAACTGATGAAGGATCCAAGCATATTGGTGAAGTAGCACTTATTTCATATGATTCACCAATATCCAACCTTAATATTCTTTTCTTCAATACGCTGTTTGATGAAAATGCCTCGTGTCATCTGGCATTGGGAAGATGCTATCCGGAAAATGTTGAAGGCGGTACAGAGATGGATGAACATCAGCTTTCTGAAATTGGAGGAAACTCATCCATGAATCACGTCGACTTCATGTTTGGAACTGCTGACATGTCTGTTACAGGCATAAAAGAAGACGGCAGTGAAGTTACTGTCTTTGCGGAAGGCAACTTTGTTATTTAGTTGACTTTGAAATGCAATTGTATTTAAATAATATTAAATACGACGAATAAGACAACAGTATTCAGAAACTGATAAGAGAGAGCTGTGGCTGGTGAAAACAGCTTGAGGTACTGTATACTTACCACTTAGGAGTAGATCTTCGAAAAGATTCCGCTGACTACGTTACAGTCTTCGAGTGCATATCTTAGGATATGAAAAAAGGTGGTACCGCGTTAATTAACGTCCTTTTACAGGACGTTTTTATATTTTGGAGGGTTTATGAGCAATATCAAGATGAATGATCTGAACATCAAGGAGATACCGGAATTAAATATTCTTAATCACTCCTGTGCCCATCTTCTGGCGCAGGCAGTCAGACACCTGTATCCCCATGCCAAATTCTGGGTAGGCCCAGTTATTTCTGATGGCTTCTATTATGATATCGATCTGGGAAGTGATGTCATAACTGAAGATGATCTGCCTAGAATTGAAAAGGAAATGAAGAAATTTGCCAAGGATAACAAGAGGATCGTCAGAGAGGAAATCAGTAAGGAGCAGGCTCTGGAAATGTTCCATGATGACGAATACAAGATCGACCTGATCAATAACATGGATGAAAACGAAGTAGTTATCTCATGTTACCGTCAGGGTGATTTCGTTGACCTGTGCCGTGGTCCGCATGTTGAAAATACCAAACAGATGAAGTTCTTCAAACTGCTGAAGGTTTCAGGCGCTTACTGGAAAGGTGATTCCAACAACAAGGTTCTGCAGAGAGTATATGGTGTATGTTTTGAAAATCAGGAAGACCTGGATGCATATCTGCAGTATCTGGCAGAAGCAAAGGAAAGAGACCACAGAAAGATCGGTCGTGACATGGACATCTTCATGTTAAGCGATCTCGTTGGCAAGGGATTGCCTATGTGGCTGCCTAACGGCTATACAATGTGGAGAACTCTGAATAATTACATTACTGATATGGAAATTGCCCGTGGCTATCTGCATGTTCATACTCCGGACCTTGGATCAGTAGAACTCTATAAGACTTCTGGACACTGGGATCATTATAAGGATGACATGTTCTCGCCAATGTATCAGTTATCAGCTGAGGAAGAAAAGAATATGACTGTACGTCAGATAAAAGACAGAATTGATAACAACAGAAGTGATGACGTCTATGTTTTAAGACCTATGAACTGTCCTCATCACATGGTTATTTTCGGACGCAGAGCTCATTCATATCGTGAACTTCCTATCAGAATTGCCGAAATTGCACATGACTTCAGATATGAGGCTCAGGGTGCTGTTAAGGGAATAGAAAGAGCAAGATCATTTACTCAGAATGACTCTCATATTTTCTGCACACCTGGTCAGATAGAAGAAGAATTCAAGGGAGTTCTGGACCTTATCATGGATGTTTATGAAGACTTTGGAATCAAGGATTTCAAATGCCGTCTTTCATTAAGAGATCCTGAAGACCAGGAAAAGTATTTCCCTGACGATGATATGTGGAATAATGCTGAGAATGCCTTAAGAAATGTTCTTGATGATCTCAAGCTTGACTATTTTGAGGCAATCGGTGAAGCTGCATTCTACGGTCCTAAACTTGACGTTCTCGTCAAACCTGCTGTTGGTAACGAAGTTGCTCTGTCAACAATTCAGCTTGACTTCCTGCTGCCACGCCGTTTCGAACTGACATATGTTGATGAAGCCGGCGTGAAACAGACCCCAGTTGTCATTCATCGTGCCATTCTTGGTTCACTTGACAGATTTATTGCCTTCCTTCTGGAAGAAACAAAGGGCAGATTGCCGTTATGGCTGGCCCCACAGCAGTTTGCTGTCATTCCGGTAAACCCTAATGTTCATACGGAATATGCTGCAGAAGTAACTGATCTGCTTAACAGAGAAGGATTCAGAGCAAAACTGGATGACCGTAACGAAAAACTCGGTTACCGTATCAGAGAAGCTCAGGTCAAGAAGGTATCGATTCAGCTGGTAATAGGTGACAAGGAAATCGAAAACAGGACGATCACAATGAGAAGATACAGTCATCAGGAATCTGAGACATACAGTCTAGAAGATTTCATCAGAATCGTTAAAGACGAAGTCAACAACAAAGAACTTGCAAAATAAAAGGAGGCCTTATGGAAATCGCCTGGAAAAAATACAATCAGAAAAAGAAAAAGGAAGTTTTCGCTTTTGCGGAAACCTACAGAAAGTTTATCTCTGACTGCAAGACGGAGAGAGAATGTGTTATTGAAGGCATCAGAATCGCTGAAGAACACGGCTTCAGAAACATTGAAGAATGCATTAAGAACGGTGAAAAACTTGTCCCTGGAGATAAGGTATACCTTAACAACAAGGGTAAGGATCTGGCTCTGTTCATCATTGGCAAGAAGCCTATCAATGAAGGAATGAATATTCTTGGTGCTCATATTGACTCCCCTAGAATCGACTGGAAACAGCATCCGTTCTATGAAGACCATGATATAGCCTTAGCTGATACTCATTACTATGGCGGTATTAAGTCATATCAGTGGGTAACTCTGCCATTAGCCATACATGGAATCGTATGCCGTAAAGACGGTACATCTGTAAATATCGTTATCGGTGAAAAACCATCTGATCCGGTAGTTGGCATTTCAGATCTGCTGATCCATCTTTCAAGAGATCAGATGCAGAAGCCTGCCAGCAAGGCAATTGAGGGAGAGGACCTGAATGTCACGATTGGTTCAATTCCGCTGGAGAAGACCGAAAAAGAGGCTGTAAAGGCCAATATACTGAAGCTTCTGAAAAAGAAATACGATATTGAAGAAGATGATTTCATTTCTGCTGAAATTGAGATCGTTCCGGCTGGACCGGCCAGAAACTATGGTCTTGATGAATCAATGATCATGGGATACGGTCACGATGACAGAGTATGCGGTTATACATCTCTGATGGCTATGATGGAAATTGAAAATCCGGAAAAGACGGTTTCATGCATGTTAGTTGACAAGGAAGAAGTAGGCTCAATCGGTTCAACCGGTATGCAGTCATATTTCTATGAAAACGTCGTTGCTGAATTGGTGGAACTGACTGAAGGCTATGACTATCTGAAATTCAGAAGATGTCTGGCCAACAGCAAGATGCTGTCAAGTGACGTATCAGCAGCTTATGACCCTAACTATCCATCTGTTAATGAAATGAAGAATACAGCATTCTTCGGATATGGAATAGTCATGAATAAATTTGTCGGCAGCGGCGGTAAGAGTGGCAGCAATGATGCCAACCCTGAATTCATAGCTGAAATCAGAAAAGTCTGGGATGAAGCTGAAGTATCATGGCAGACAGCTGAATTGGGCCGTGTTAACCGGGGCGGTGGCGGAACTATTGCCTATATCATGGCTAAATACAACATGCAGGTTATTGACAGCGGTGTTGCCGTACAGAACATGCATGCACCATGGGAAGTCGTTTCCAAAGCAGATGTATATGAAGCCAAGAATGCTTATGTAGCATTCTGCAAGAATATGTAATTATGTACAAATACATTCTTTTAGCCAATCTTGAAGAAAACTTTCTGAAAAATACTCTGACATCTCTCGTGAATGATGGTTATACTCTTTTAAGTGAGGAAAACTCTTTTCTGATCATGAGAAAAGGGGAAGATGACAGATACCGTGAAAGTGAAGTTAAAATGGCTTCAGTCATGTTTGCCATGATGAAAAGGATGAGATTTGACGTATCATGCTGTGAAGATATCAGCAGCATTTTCAACCGCAATTACGACAGACTGGTCAGTGAAAACTTTTCCGGGCTCAGATTTAATGATAAATATGTCTGGGAACTGCGACAGTTTCTGACTATTAGAAAAGTCGACAGAAATAGCGGAAATTCTTGATTAATTAGAAACGGAGAAAAGTATGTTAATCAAAAATGCCAGAGTATTTATTGACGGATCATTTCATGATGTTGATGTCAGATTTGATGAAAAGGGTATTACTGAAATAGGTAAGGATCTTATAGATGATGAAGTAATTGATGCTGATGGTAATGAACTTTATGCGGGAATCATTGACGCCCACTGTCACGGAGGTTTTCTGCGCAGTTTCGGATATGAAAAAAGAACGGCGTTTAACGGCAGCCGTGATGAACAGGTAAGATTCCTCAGTGAAAAACTGCCTGAAACAGGTGTTACTACTGTATTTCCTACTTTAGCTATGGATCTTTCCAGCTTCCAGGAAGAAAAGGAAGCTGTTCTGCATATCCGTTCAATGCGTAAGGAACTGAAAGGTGCAGATCTGCTGAAATTCCATTTTGAAGGAACTTATCTGACCCTTGACCGTTACATTGAAGAAGGCGGGGAATATCCGCTGCCAACCAGAGAACATTCTGACTGGCTGGTCAGTGATGATTACAGTGATGTCGGCTTCATTTGCGTAGCTCCTGAAATGCCAGGTGCCATGGAGTGGCTGGACTACGTATCTTCAAAAGGTGTTATTCCTGAAATAGGGTATACTAATGCTTCAGCCGAAACAGTAATAGAAGCAGCAGATCATGGATTGGGAACATGTTCACACATCTTTAATGGTTATGTGCCAATGCATCACAGAGATTCTTCAGCCGTAGCCGGAATAATGCTTGATGACAGGATCAAGGCTCAGATAACCATGGACGGTTATCATGTTGCTCCTGCCTGGGTAAAACTTGTAATAAAAGCCAAAGGTATTGAAAACTGCTATGGCATAACGGACTTATCCAGTGTATCAGGACTTCCTGACGGAGAAAATGTACTTCCGGATGGAACTGTCGTTGTTACAAAGGAGGGCTTTAACTGGAGAACAGACGGGCATATACTCAGCGGTAATAACACGATGAATAAGATCATGTATCGCGCTCACAATGCTGTCGGTCTGACCAGAGAAGAAGTAGGAACATTGTTTGCAGAAAACCCTGCCAAATGCCTTAAGATTTATGACAGAGGTAAAATTGAAGTTGGAAGAAAAAGTGATTTCGTCATAATGGATAAAGACTATAACGTTATCAAAACAATTATTAACGGAAAAGTGTTCTATCAGAAGTAAATAAAAAGCCAGTGAATGAGATATTAGTTTCTCAAATACTGGCTTTTATATTTTATGTTAGTGACCTCCAAAACCACCGCCTGGTGCAGGCTTGCCGCCCTGACCACCTGGTGTTGGCTGACCTCCCATTCCTCCAAAACCACCGCCTGGTGCAGGCTGACCTCCCATTCCTCCAGGACCACCCATCATCTGATTGGTTAACTGCGAAATCTGAGTGCCGTTTACAGTTACAGTACCGCCGTTAAGCTGACCGATGCCGTCATAATCAAACCGTGACTGTG
Source organism: Erysipelotrichaceae bacterium (assembly GCA_017405675.1). The sequence continues at coordinate 18,161 of JAFRAB010000004.1, read as the reverse complement.
CTGATACGTTAATGTTACCGCCGTTAATGATGATATTACCGTTTGAATCAAAAGCATCAGTATCACCAGGTCCCATATTTACAGTAATATTTCCGTTATTAACTGTGATGGCAGGGGTAATGCCTGTAATCTTCTGTGCTGCATTAATGCCGTCATCAGAAGCTGTAATATTGATATTACCGCCATTCAGATTAACTAATGTTGCTTCAAGTCCTTCAGCAGAATCTGTTGTAATAGTTCCACCATTTACCTCCAGGATGTAATCTGCATGAATCGCATCATCGCCTGACTTAACATTGAGTTCTCCGTCATTAATAACGATGATATTGTCACTGTTAAGTCCATCATCGGAAGCTGAAACTGTAATATTTCCGCTGTCAATCAGAATAGCTGCTGAAGCCTGTAAACCTTTATCAGAAGCAGTAATGTTCAGGGTTGAACTGTTAACATAAATGATTCCTTTTGAAGTATCCTCTGAATTATCTGCCTTTATGCCATCAGTTCCGGCATTTACCTTGACTGTTGCATTGATGAGTTTTGCAGCATCATTTGCATTGATTCCGCTCTTTACAGAACTGATCTGGATATTGGAACCTGCAATTGTAAGTTCATCTTTGCAGACAATTCCATGACTCTTTTTACCGTTAACAATAAGCGTGCCTGTACCATTTATGGTTAAATCATCTTTAGCAAAGATTGCTGCATCAACATCTGAATCATCGTAGACTGCGTTATATGATGAAGAGTCAGAAATTGTATTAACAGTATTGTCAGGCAGGGTAATGAATACTTTATCAGCCTGGCCAATCAGAATTGCAGCATTATCTGTTGATGTAAGAGTCAGATTATCAAGGATAAGCTGAACCTTAGAGTCACTATCAGCCTCTACCAGTACCGTTCCCTGGCCGTTTCCGGAAAGCACATAAGTACCTGCAGCTGTGATTTTAACAGTATTACCCTCAACAGAAAGGTTGCTGCCAGCTGTCGAAATATCAGTTCCTGAGAATTCAACAGTTCCAGTGATTTCTTCATAGCTTCCTGTAAGATCACGCTTGCTTACAGAGACATCATATTCTGTATTGTTAAATACAAATGTATCCTGCAGAGTATTGTTTACTGTTTCTGTAATATTATAAGTTCCGGCGTTAACCTGTTCATTCTGCTTTTCAGTTGAAGTGTTAACAGCCTCTGTGTTTTCATTAGTATTTGTATTTGTATCATCTGGTGTTTTGGTTGTGCATCCTGCCAGCAGGAGCAATACCATTATTGCCGATAAAATCTTTTTCATTATTCACTTACCTCCGGGAATACCCCTAAATTGATTTCAAGATTACTGTTTCTGATCCTTAATTCATTAATGAAATCCTGAATATCGTTTCTGCTTTTTAAAACTACATCATATGTGAGTTTAAACAAGCTTCCCATATTAGTTGTTCTGACGGTCAGCAGTTCACTACTGGCTGTATATTTATCTAAAACATCTCTTAATTCATCTGTGTAATTCATGCTCTCAGGGCAGGTGATTCTTAATTCGAGATGCTGTCCGACACTAGTGTTAACCTTTTTGAACACAGTCATTATAACACAGACAATTAAGGTAAACAGGGCAGCAAAGCCAATGTAACTAATGGAAGTCGCCAGGCCGATAGTTACAGCTATGAAGATGAGAAGGATATCTTCTGCTTTATACTGCATGCTTCTGAATCTGACAAGTCCGAAAGCACCTGCAACCGCAACACCTGTTCCAACATTGCCGTTGACCATCATTATGACCGTCTGAGCAACGACAGGCATCAGAATCAGAGTCATCTGATAACTTGGATTACTTTTGTTCAAATGTCCCTGTAACAGCGCTAAAACAGTTCCTAATATGACTGATGCAGCCGTGCAGATGATAAATATTTCAAATGTGATTGTTCCATTGTATATAGATGTGAATAGTTTTTCAAACATGTTTTTGCTCCTTTCAAAATATCGTTTGTGTAAATCTGGGCATATTTGGAAAAATTGCCAGGGAATATGTTCATTTTATCCAGAGTACGTGTCATCCAAAGCGGCATGGCATTTAATGATTTGACTTCCATGATGATTGTATCGTCATCAGTAAGTGTCTTCTCCGGATTGTTATTTAATAAAATCAGGTTTTTCGTAGAATACTGAATTCTGTAATCAAATGTTATTCTTAAGGAATTGTCTTCCTTGCTTACAAATGAATCTCGCTGATATCTGATCAGCACCTTTGGTTTCAGATCAGGGAATTTGCACATCAGATAATCAACTTCTTTCATGATCTGAGTATTGCAAGGCATTTTATCGAACAGAATGTAGTTCATTGCCTCTCTGTAGGTAATTGCCTGTCTTCTTTTATATGTTACCCCATGATATTTCTTTTTCAGTTCCAGAAATACTTCAGAGGTATCATCTTTCAGACAGTAGCTTCTCAGTCTCAGCTTTTCACGGTAACAGCCTTTATCAAGTGAGTTTCTGATCAGACGGTAATCATCCGTATCAAAGTAAATGCTTGATATGTCGCTGTGAGGGAATGAGTCAGGAACAAGTCTGCTGTTTACTTCATTCATCAGTTCATTGTACTGATTTTTTGTTAAAACATACTTGGCTTCAACTCTTTCAAAAATTGACTGATAATCCATATCGTTTACCTCCTTACATCTAGAATTATAGAGGCGTTAAGTTGTAATTTAATGAATTGAAAGTGAAGTTTCTTTAAAGTTTTGTGAACATTCTGTGTATTGTGATTTTGATATAAAGATAGTATAATTTTGAAATGTGGAGGGTATGACAATATGATATCTCTGAGACTTGCCAAACCGTCAGATGCCAGGGAATTAGGAGCACTTTACCATTCCTGCCTGGCAGAAATCTACGGTGCCAGCGACAAGGTAAGAAGTGTTGAAGATTGCATTCAGTATTTCAAACAGAAAAAGTGTAATGATACACTTGTAGGTTTCTATGACAACAGAATCGTTGCATTCTGCTGCTATGGAAAAGCCAAAGACGATACCTTCTACAATGAAGCCGGAGAAATATATGGATTATATATTCTCGAGGAATTCCAGCGCAGGGGAAACGGCAGAAACATCCTGCACGAAGCAGTCAGAAAACTCAGAAGGGAAGAATACAACGAAGTAGTAACCTGGATCGACCCGGAAAATGAAAACGCTGTTGCCTTCTTTGAGGCTCTGGGCTTCATCCTGGGAAATGTTGAGAAGGAAATGAACATTAACGGATGCGATTATACCGTTAAAAGATATTTCAGAAATATTTAAAGTACATCTGTTGACACTCATCAGTTGAAAATATAAGATTATTAATTATAAAAAAGGAGTTGATTTCGGATTATGGATCCGCTTTCGTGGTCATTATTATCAGTTACACAGACAAACACTTCATTGCCTGAAAATGGAGTTTTCGGGTATATCGTATTACTATTAGTGCTGATCTTGATTAATGCATATTTTGCTGCCAGTGAACTGGCTATTGTTTCTCTGAATGACGCCAAATTAGAAAAGATGGCTCAGGAAGGGAACAGAAAAGCAAAAACTCTGTTTGAAATGACAAGCAAGCCAACAACTTTTCTTTCAACTATTCAGATTGGCGTAACATTATCAGGATTCCTGTCAAGTGCAGTTGCCGCTGACACATTCGCTGATTATATAGTTTACTTATTCAGAAATTTATCTATTGATTTATCAGTAGTCAGAATAATATCCATTTTTGTAATAACTTTATTGCTGTCATTCGTGACACTTGTTTTTGGTGAGCTGCTCCCTAAGAGGATTGCTATAAAAGATCCTGAAAAAGTTGCTTTTGCGGTATGCGGATCACTGAAATTCTTCTACAGTCTGTTCAAGCCAATCGTCTGGCTGGTTTCAAAGACAGTAAATGCCCTGGCCAATGCTTTGGGTATCAAGGAATCTGATGGTCAGCAGGAATACACAGAAGAAGAAATCAGGATCATGGTTGATGCCGGAAATGAAAAGGGCCTGATTGAAACAGAACGGAAGGAAATGATCAACAACGTATTTGAATTCAATGACCGTACTGTTGGGGAAATCATGACCCATAGAACTGACATGGAAGCTCTGGAACTGACTGAAAGTCTCAATGACGTCATTAAGCGGTTTAATGATTCAGGACATTCACGTATTCCGGTTTATGATGAGGATATTGACGACATTGTCGGTATGCTTTATGTAAAAGACCTTCTTGAACTCTTTGTTGATGAATCAAAGAGAGAAAAGTTTACCATCAAAAAATATATGCGTGAACCAATGTTTGTATATGAAAATCTGAAATGTGATGATCTTTTTGAAGAATTTCAGAAGACTAAGGTTCAGGTTGCCATTGTTCTTGACGAATACGGCGGTACATACGGTATCGTTTCCATGGAAGACCTGCTTGAATCAATAGTAGGTGATATTCAGGACGAATTTGATGACGAAGAACAGGAATTCCAGGAGCTGAATGAAAACCATTATATTGTTGACGGTGCAGCTATTATCGATGATGTCAGCAAGCTGATCGATATTGAGCTTGATGACAGTGAAAACGATACGATTGGCGGTCTGGTCATGGATAAGCTCGGATATGTACCTGAAGAAGATGAACATCCTAGCGTACAGATCGGCAGAGCAACATTTACCATTAAGAACATGGATGACAGATCAATTGACAAGATCGATATTGTTATAAATCCAGAAAAAAATGAAGAAGAAAAATAAGCAATTTTCTTCTTTTTTTATAAATAATAGAATCGAGTTTCATCAAAATCATTCTGAAAATTCTAAAATCTTTTTTGTTGCAATCGTTCCGTAAATGTGGTTATATAATATCAGTAACTTTAAAGACGGTACTGTGATGCCGACAAGTTCAGGAACATTTTTAATGCGAATGTACAGGGTCTTGTCGTGCACAAGGCCCTTTTTTCGGAGGATGTATGGAGTTTAAGGCAAAGATCATGAGCAGAGAAGATGTTGAAAGAACTCTGGTAAGACTGGCTCATCAGATCATCGAGAAAAACAAAGGTACTGAAAATTTATGCCTTGTAGGCATTAAGACAAGAGGAGTACCTCTCGCTGAAAGACTTGCTGATAATATTTTTAACATCGAAGGAACCCGTATTCCTGTCGGAATTCTGGACATTACACTTTACCGTGATGACTTATCTAAAATAAATATCGATCCCGTCATTAATCAGACCAGTATTTCTTTTCCAATTGAAGGAAAGACAGTCGTTCTGGTTGATGACGTTATTTTTACCGGCCGTACGGTCAGAGCTGCCCTTGATGCCCTGGTTGAAGTGGGCAGAGCCGGTCGTATTCAGTTATGTGTTTTGATTGACAGGGGACATACCGAACTGCCGATCAAAGCCAATTTCGTTGGCAAGAACATTCCGACTTCACTTGATGAAGTTGTCGCTGTCAGATTAGAAGAGACTGACGGTGAAACGGATGTCTGCATAAATCGCATTTAAGGGAGGATATTTTATGACTACTAAAAAAGAATCTTATGGCTATCTGCCGCAGGAAAAACCTGAATTAGGTAAACTGCTTGTCTACGCATTACAGCAGGTTATCGTAATGTTCCCGGCAACAATTACTGTTGCTCTGATCACCGGTTTCCAGGTTTCAACAACTATTTTCGCATCAGGTCTGGCAACATTATGCTTCATCCTGATCACCGGAAAGAGAATTCCGTTATACTACGGATCAAGCTTTGCTTATCTGTCAGCAGTTGCAGCCATGGCCATGGCCGAAGGTACAGCTGATCAGATCGCAGCATGGCAGGCTACAGGAATTTTACCTGCTGAACTGATTTCAAAAGCTCAGTTCGGTATCATCATGAGCGGCTTCGTTTCAATCGCTGCCGGCTTACTGGTCAGAAAATTCGGTAAGGATACAATAGAGAAAATCTTGCCTGCATCAATCACTGGTCCTGTTTCAATGATTATCGGTTTAACACTGGCAGGAAACGCCTTAAGTGATGCAGTTTCAACAGATGGCAGTTCATTCGGCACAGCATGGCTGATCGTCTCAATGGTTACTCTGTTATCAACAATATTCTTCTCAAAATATCTGAAAGGCTTCCTTGGACAGATTCCATTACTGTTAGGCGCTGCCTGCGGATGTATAACAGCTGCTCTGTTCTATTTTGGTGGAATTAACTTATTCAGAACAATTTCCGATGAATCTCTGAACTCACTGGCAAGTTTCGGCCCATTCGCTATTCCGGCCTTTACATTACCTAAGTTTTCATTAAACGCTTTATTCGGAATCATGCCAATCGCCATTGCCACAATTCCTGAATCAACAGCTCATATGTATCAGCTGGACATCTATGTAAATGACGTAGCCAAGAAAAAGGGCAAAAAGGTTGGTTACAGCTTAATTGATCTGCTTGACATCAATCTGATCGGTGACGGTTTATGCGATATGGTAGCAGGTGTTATCGGCGGACCTGCCGGTACAAACTACGGTGAAAATATTTCAACAATGGCTATTACCAAAGTCTTCTCAGTTCCAGTACTGATGGCTGCTTCAGTAATCGCCATGATAGTTGCCTGCTTCACACCATTGATTAAGGCAATCTATGGCATTCCTCTGGCAGTTATCGGCGGTCTAGAAGTTTACCTGTTCGGTGCAATTGCTGCTCAGGGTATTGCCATCATGATCGATAAGAAAGTTGACATGTTCTCAAGCAAGAACATTGCAGTTATCGCTGTAATCATGGTTATCGGCTTAGGCGGACAGTATTCATTCGGTGGAAACATTCCATTCTTCGGTCACAGTATTCCATGTGTTGCTGGCGCTTCAGTATTCGGAATTCTGCTTAATGCACTGCTTTCAATAGGAGAAAAGAAATAGGGAAACATGAAGAACATACTGTTTGACCTTGATGGAACACTGCTTCCGATGGATGAAGATGTTTTTACCAGACAGTATTTCGGTTATCTCTGTGAAAAAATGGCACCACTGGGTTTTGAACCCAAAAGACTGATAAATACAATCTGGAAGGGAACTGAAGCTATGTACTGCAATGACGGCAGCTGCAGTAACGAAGATGCATTCTGGAAATGCTACCAGGATGAATATAAGGAATCAAAAGAAAAGAATCATCAGGATTTTGTTGATTTCTATGCCAACGCATTCAATAAAGCCATCACATCAACTTCACCAACACCGTTAGCCAGAGAGATCATTGATGTCTGTCATGAAAAGGGATGGAACATCATTCTGGCAACAAACCCGTTGTTTCCAAGAGTCGGTACACTGAACCGTATCAGATGGGCTGGATTAAAAGAAGAAGATTTCATGGACATCACTACTTACGAAAACAGTTTCTACTGTAAGCCTAATGTAATGTATTACAGAGAAATCGTTGAAAGAAACGGTATTGATCCTGAAGAATCCATGATGATTGGCAATGACATAACTGAAGATCTTTCTGCAGCGGACCTTGGAATGAAGACATTTCTGGTCACAGACTGTCTTCTTAATAAGGGCAGCAGAACAGATGATGCAGATTACAGGGGTTCACTGAGCGATTTGCTACAGTTCCTTAAACAATTATGATAGTATTGGGGTAAGTTAATTCTTATCCCTGTAAAAGACATACAGGGCTCGAGTATATCGGGCTTTGTTTGTATAATGGAGGTCCTATGACAATAAAGATCAGAGTTCGTAAATCAATAAAAGAGGAACTGAATGGCAGACTGCTGTTATTCATCGATAAGCCTGACAGTAAAAGTCCGGAAAGATATCTTTTTAAAAGACGCGGACTGGACGGTGCACCGGTATTCGGAGTAACACTTTATGGTGTACATGGCGGTGATGAAATCGTTTTTGATGACTATAAGGACAGCATCATTGGCTTCCCGTTTGATTATGAAGATATTCCTCATGAAAAGTTGGCTGTTCAGGCCTTCTTCATCAGATACCACAAATATGTAAGAGGGGATGGACATACCATATATGGAATGCAGGATAATGGCGGAGGCTGTAATTACGCCGTAACACCATATAATCTGTATTCAGCCGTTAAAACTATAGAATATGGCAGTGAAGATATATGCCTGGAGATGAAATATCAGATAAAGCCGGAAAGAGAACTGAAAAAAGGTGAAGTGCTCTCTCAGAATAATTACGACAGAAAAGGCAGGATTCGCTATTTCAAGATGAAGAGCAAACTTCTTTCAAAGTTCTGGGGAGAAGATACCTATATCGGTGCAAATGTTCTGCTGCCAAGAAACTACAGCCGTAAAAAGAAATACCCGGTACTGTACTGGCAGGGACACTGGCCTGCAGATGTACCGCCGTTCCGCTATGGTCTCGAATTAAGGGAAGCAGAACAGGGTGTTACCGAATACTGGGACAGCGGTAAGGCGCCGGAAATGATTGCGGTAAATATCAGAGATGCAAACATGTACTATGACGATTCATATAGGGTAAACTCTGCTAACTTAGGCCCTTATGGAGATGCACTTGTACAGGAATTCATTCCGGCCATCGAAAAGAAGTATGGCGGCATGGGAACTCCTGAAAGCCGCTTACTGGCTGGCGGTTCCACTGGCGGCTGGGAATCAATGGCTTTACAGCTGTTCTATCCGGATGTATTTGGCGGCAGCTGGCCGGCTTGCTGTGACGGAATGGACTTTCATGCTTTCCAGCTGATAGATATGTATAATGATGAAAATGTATTTGAAATCGATCATAACTGGCGTAAAGCAGAAAGACCGGGCATGAGAGATGTCAAAGGCAACGTCATATGGACAATGCGTGAAGAAAACCGTTATGAACTGGCTTTAGGCGGAGACCTCGCACATGGTATGGGACAGTTCGGTGTCTTCCAGGCCTGTTACTCACCATGCGGCGATGACGGCTATCCAGTCTACTCATATGATCCATTTACCGGGAAGATCAATAAAGATGTTGTCAGATACTGGGAAGAAAACTATGATTTAGGCGCATATATTGAACGTAATCATGAATGGCTGATGCCTAAGATCAGAGGAAAGATACATCTTCGTGACGGAGACATGGATAATTTCTATCTGAATGGCGGCCATTACATACTGACAGACATACTGGAAAAGTATGATTATCAGGGTTATTCATACATGTTCCCAAGACAGGGTCATTCATTCTGTATGACAATGATCGAACTTCTGGAAGAAATGGGTGAATATCTATCTGAAAGAATAGAAGGATACAGCTTCGTAAGCAAAATAAAAAACAGCGACACAGTCACTGAAAAGAATAAGGAGAAATAATATGAAACTTACTGTTGGAATGACAATGCCTGATTTTACTGTAAACACAGATAAGAGAGATAATGTAAAATTATCTGAAACAGTCGGTGAAAAGAACATATTCTGGGTTATCCGTTATATCGGATGCACGGTCTGCCGTTATGATGTCCATGTTCTTACACAGAGATATCAGGAAATAGCTGAAAAGGGATATAAACTGTTTGTGGTAATGCAGAGTGATACTGATCACGTCAGAAGAGAACTGGCGCAGCAGGAAACACCTTTTGAAATCATATGTGATAATACCTTTGACATCTATAATACGCTGGAGATCGCTCCTGCGGCTTCCAGAGAAGAGCTGGTAGGTGATGTCATTGATAAACTGAAAGAAAAGGGTGGAAAAGCCAGAGAAGCCGGCTTCGCTCACGGTGACTATGAAGGAAACGAACTGCAGCTGCCTGCCCTGTTCATGACTGACAAAGATCTTAAGGTATGCTATGCACATTATGGAAAGAACATAATGGACATGCCTACAGTTGATGAATTAATTGAAATGATTTAAAAAGCTCCGTCTGGAGCTTTTTTATTTTTCCTTAAATGTTATATACAATATTTCAGGATCACTGAATAAGCGGTAATCTTTAATGGTTGTTCCAACACCTTTTGATACATAAAGCAGGGTATTGCTGGTTTTATATTTACCAGTTGCATAACCACCTGTCTGTTTAAATGAATCTTCAATGAAGAATGGGAAGTTTACCTGACAGTGGTGGGAATGACCGCTGATGGTCAGATCGCTGATCTTGATTGGCAGGATATCTGCCATGGCAGCACCGTGAATTATGGTAATCGTATAGTCTTCAGGTTGCACATTCGAATAGGTGCCGGACAGATCATTTGTATCTTCAGAATAGTTGATCCCAATCAGATTCATCTGCTGACTGGAATTGTTATGAAGCTGTATCGGATTCCCATCAAGAAGCTCAAAGTTGGAATCATACAGTATTTTTGAAACAAGAGCCTTACGCCGGTCAGTTATCTGATCGAAATCGCCAAGAATGGCAAATTTTCCCAGATCTGCTTCAAGACCGCTCAGCAGATCAGTCAATATATTGACATCTTCGCTGATAGGAACAAATTCCTTATCAAACATGTCTCCGCCGAATACGATGACATCAGCCTTGAAACTGTTTATCTTCTTTTTGAAAAGCTCCAGTCTGGTCTTGTCAAAGAAGGTTCCATATTCCAGATCGGAAATGAATATGATTGATTTCCCCATAAAGCTTTCCGGAACGGTATCATCTTCTATGTCCAGATAAGTGACCTCATAATCAGTGAGATTGAACTTGCTGGCATTAAGATAACCGAATAGGGCGGTCAGCAACAGAAATGTAGTAATTCCCAAAATCAAAAACAGCTTCTTTTTCATGATTCTATTCTAACACAAACAAAAAGAAAAGCAGTAGAAACTTATCTGCTGCTATCTTTTCCGTAAGGCCTGACCATCAATATGGTTAAGTATTACCGGTATGATAATAGGGTTACGGTGTGTCTTGCTGTAGAAATACGGTTCAAGTGATTCTCTGATGCAGTTCTTTATTTCGCCAAATGTGGTTTTCTGAGCCATTTTCCGGCGTACAGCCTTGTATACAACAAGTTCGGCATCACGGAGAAGTTCCTGACCTTCCTTGATGAAGATAAATCCTCTGGACACGATATTCGGTCTGCAAAGTATCGTGTTGTTCTGTGAATTGATCGTTACAATTACTGATACAAGTCCGTTATTGGCCAGTACCTGACGGTCCTTAAGCACTGCTGTTGCAACGCCGCTGGAATCATTGCCGTCGATATAGATGTCATCTGTCTGTATACGGTTGGTATCGCACAGGTATACTTCATGATTTCTCAATACCAGAATATCACCGTTGGCACAGATGAAGATGTGATCATCAGGAACACCGACTTCGGTAGCGGTGTCGGCATGCATTCTTAACATCTTATATTCGCCATGCATTGGCATGAAGAATCTAGGCTTGACAAGCTGAAGCATCAGTTTCTGTTCTTCTTTGTTGGCATGTCCGGTAGTATGCAGGTTGTTCAGCATTGAATTTGTCAGAACGATGGCGCCTAATCTTGTCAGGTTATTGACAACACCGTTAACGCTGCTGGCGTTCCCTGGAATAGGGTTACTTGAGAATACAACCGTATCACCAGGAATTATGGTAACAAAACGGTGAGATCCGTTAGCTATACGGCTTAAGGCTGCCATAGGTTCGCCTTGCGAGCCCGTACAGAGTACACAGAGCTTGTTTGCTGCATAGCTGTCTAATAATGTCGGATCAATGAAATCGTCGTCTCTGGCCTTTATATGGCCTAAGTCACGGGCAATCTGTACTACATTCTCCATGGAACGTCCGATGACACATATCTTTCGTCCGAATTTAATGGCAGCAGAAATAATCTGCTGGATACGGTGAACGTTACTGGAGAAGGTAGCAATGATGATTCTGCCTTTGGTCTTTTCGATGATTTCATCGATTGATTTGGCAACCGTTTTTTCACTTATTGAAAAACCCGGTACTTCAGAGTTGGTAGAGTCTGACATCAGCAGATCTATACCGAATTCTCCCATGTAGGATATTCTCTGATAATCGGCATTTGAACCGATAGGGGTCAGGTCAAATTTATAGTCACCGGTCGAAAGTATCCAGCCGTTAGGTGTCTGGATGGCTAAGCCGTAGCTGTCCGGAATTGAATGCGTAATATCAAAAAAGCCAATATGAAAATATTTGGATGTAAATCTGGAATCCTTGTTAATGATGTGTATTACCGCGCGGTTTGACATACGGTGTTCTTCAAGCTTCTTCTGAATCAGTCCGGCTGCAAATTTGGATGCATATATATCATTTATCGAACATACTTTCAGAAGATATGGAATCCCGCCGATATGGTCTTCATGACCGTGTGTTATGAATAATCCTTTAATTTTTTCCTGATTTCTGATCAGGTAGGTGTAATCAGGTATTACATAATCCACACCAAGCAGACTGTCATCAGGGAACATTACCCCGGCGTCAATAATAATGATTTCATCATTACATTCTATGCAGTAAGTGTTTTTGCCTACTTCTCCCAATCCGCCAAGAGCGAATATCTTGGTATCAGAAGGAAGGTAGGTACTTAGAGTGCGAGGATTGTATTGATTCTGTCCTGCCATTATTCCTCCTAAATGATGACTGCATCCGGAACTGGTGCCCATGGATCATTTTTGTTGATATGATCGTAATAAAGGTGACCATATAAATGATCTATTTCATGTTGCAATACTATAGCCGGATATCCTGTCAGTCTAATATTCTCAAGTCTGTCAGTAAGCATGTTATATGCTCTGACAGTTATTTTTGCATATCTTGGAACGATTCCTTCAACATCAGGAGAGACACTTAAGCATGATTCTCCGTTTTCCAGATATGCCTTCTGCGTGGAATTTGATATGATTTTAGGATTTGCCAGTGCAAACTCCACACAGTCATCTTCATCTTCTATTGATACAGCCAGCAGCTTGCGTGAGATCCCGATCTGCGGGGCGGCAATGCCGACGCTGGCTTTTACGTTATACTTTTCACGGTATTCCTCATCACGTGAATTACGAACATATGTGATCAGATCCGTCAGGATCTGTTTGTCTTTTTTTGATAAGGGTAATTCGACATCAACAGCTTTTTCTCTTAATACCTGATCCCCATCCATTACTATGTCTGAAGCTGTAATTCGCATTTAAAAAACCTCCTTATTAAGTGAAAAACAAATAAACAATTGATTATTGTAAACTTCTTTTCACCAACATTATATATAAAACAAATAAACTTATCAATTTATTTATAACTTTGTTATAATGAAGCAGTGAGGTTTGTTTTATATGTCTCTGAATAATACCCGTAAAGTCAGAAAGAGAATGAAAACAGACATTATGATTACCATATGTCTGGTTTTTCTTACTCTGTTCGGAACGGTTATGATAGCATCTGCATCAATTACATCCAGAAGCAATGCGACACAGGTCGTTATTTCTTCAGTCATCAGACAGCTTATTTATGTAGCTGCCGGATTCTTTGTTTATCTGTTTATGATAAAGACCTTTTCGCTGGAGAAGGCCTCTAAGAGAATAATACTTGAACTGATGGGGGTAGGGGGACTGCTGCTGGCAGCCAGACTGTTCGGTAACATAGGCGGTGCCTATGCCTGGATCAGTCTCGGGCCACTATCATTCCAGCCAAGTGAAATTGCCAAGGTATTTATCGTTCTGACGATTGCTATATTCATGTGCGACAAAAGGGCAACAAATGTTAAGAAAGCCAGTACTCTTGTATTCTATCCATTATTTGTTCTCTTCGTATTCGGTTTCATAATTATTGTGATTCAGAGTGACTTCGGCAGCGGCTTTGCGTTTATGGCTATTGGAGGTATCTGCTTCCTTATACCGTCAAATAAACTGTACAGAGGCTGGCAGATGGCCATTATAGCCATAGTAATTGTTATATTCGTAGTCACAAGTCTGCTGATGACAGAAGGATTCCGCAATTTCCTGACTTCCGATGTTCTGCGGGAGTTTATGCGGGATAACAAATTCCTGGGCAAAATATTTAATAAAGTTGCCTATCAGTTATACAGATTCCTGTCAGCCGGTAACCCGTTGTGGGACCGTTTCGGTTACAGCCAGGAACTGCTTAACAGTCTGCTTGGCATGTCAAGAGGCAATCTGTACGGGGTCGGACTTGGCAATTCGATTCAGAAGTTCGGATATCTTGCTTCTGCTTCTGCCGACTATATTTTCCCGGTTATCGTTGAAGAACTCGGACTTATAGGCATAGCATGTGTATTTGTTCCTTATTTCATAATTTATTTCATTTTGATCAAGTATTCCTTGAAGGTTAAAACAGAAAAGGAAAAGGTCCTTTTAATGGGAACCTGTGCCTATCTGTTCATTCATATGTTCCTGAACATCGGTGGAGTTACAGCCTTTATTCCACTGACTGGTGTTCCATTACTGCTGATATCAAGAGGCGGAACTTCCATGATCTGTACGCTGGCAATAATGGGTATTTCACAGAACGTAATCAGAAAATATAACAGCAGAATAGAAGATGAGAATAATAAGTGGTAAATATGGCTCCAGAAAGCTGAAAACATTAACAGGTAATAACACTCGACCAACGGAAGATCGTGTCAGAGAAGCTGTTTTTAGCCGCCTGGGACCATATTTTAATGGTGGGGTCATCCTTGATCTGTTTGCCGGCAGCGGAGCGATCAGTTTGGAAGCATTGTCACGCGGATTCGATTTTGCCTATCTTGTTGATATGTCAAAAGAAGCAGTTTCTGTTATCTACAGCAACATCTCTGACCTGAAAGTACAGGATCAGACCAAGGTGCTGAATACAGGATACAGAAGTGCTTTAACAAAACTGAAAAATCAGGATCTTAAATTTGATCTGATATACCTTGATCCTCCCTATAACAAGGGAATCGAAAAGGAAGCACTTGATCTGATAGCGCATTACGATCTGCTAAAGTATGATGGAACGATTGTTGTTGAAACTGATAAAAGAACAGAGATAGACCCTGATAAACCATACATACTGGAAAAAACCGCTACATACGGTATTAATAGAATAAGTTATCTCAGAAAGGAGAAAGCCGATGCAGAAAGCAATTTATCCGGGATCATTTGATCCAATCACCTACGGACATCTGGACATCATAGAAAGAGCTTCACAGGTATTTGATGAAGTTGTCGTTGTCATCATGAATAATGACGAAAAAAAGGGTACTTTTACCAATGAAGAAAGAATGGATATGGTTCAGCACGTAATTGACAGATTTGATAATGTCACTGTTCAGATAGGTGATGGTTTGACGGTTGAGTATGCCAGATCCCTGGGTGCCAATATTCTTATTAGAGGAATCAGAGCCGTAACTGACTATGAATATGAAATGCAGCTGGCTACCGCCAATATGGTTCTTGCACCGGATGTACATACTGTTTTCCTGGTTGCCAAACCTGAATATTCATTCCTTTCCAGTTCCACTGCCAAAAGCATAGCCAGCTATAAAGGGGATATTACAGCCTTTGTTCCTGAATATGTGAAAGAAAAACTAGAGAATAAATACAGGTGATCATAATGAACAGAATCGAAAGAGTTATAAATGAATTAAGAAAAAACGGTCTGACACAGATGATCGTTTCTGAAACAATTGCCATAAAATATCTGACGGGAGTCACAGTTTATCCGGGAGAAAGATTATTTGCCTTACTTCTTAAGTCAGATGGAAATCATGTGTTTTTCTGCAACAGATTATTCTTCATGCCTGAAGTTCCATATGAGATAGTATGGTATAACGATGGAGAAGATGTTATAAACGAGATAGTAAATCATCTAGATGCTGAAAAACCGGTTGGAATTGACAAGGAATGGCCGGCAAAATTCCTCATTCCATTAATTGAGAGTAACTCTAATGTTAAGGTTCGGCTTGCTGGTGACTGTGTTGACAATGTCAGAGCAATTAAGGATGAAGCTGAAATAGAAAAAATGAGAATTGCTTCTCAGATAAATGATGCTGTCATTTTAAATGCCATGAATTATATAAAGACCGGCATGACTGAAAAAGAAGTTGCCGCCTTTGTTGACGCTGAATATCTCAGACTGGGCGCTGATGGTAACAGTTTCGGTACTGATGTATCATTTGGCGATGATGCAGCTGATCCTCATCATATGACTGGAAACAGAGTACTGAAGGATAATGAACTTGTTCTGATAGATATGGGCTGTATAAAAGACGGGTACTGTTCTGATATGACCAGAACCTTCTTTAACGGATCAGTAAGTGATGAAGAAAAGCATGTTTACAATATTGTCAGAAAAGCAAACGAATACGCAGAAAGCATAATCAGGCCGGGAATGAAGCTATCTGATATTGATAAGGCAGCCAGAAAGATCATTTCCGATGCCGGTTACGGAGAATACTTTACACACCGATTAGGACACTTCATCGGACAGACTGTTCATGAAAAAGGGGATGTATCAAGTTTCAATGACAATCTTGCTGAAGAAGGAATGATCTTCTCAATTGAACCAGGAATTTACCTGCCGGGGAAATTCGGAGTCAGAATAGAAGATCTGGTACTTGTTACTTCTGACGGCTGTGAAGTACTGAATAAAGTAAGTAAGGATATAAGAATCATATAAAAAAAGAAAGAGACCTTAACTGGTCTCTTTCCTGTGAAATCGGATAAATAATTAGATCTTGTCGTTTGAACCGAGAACATCAACGATTTTGTGCTTTACTAACTGCTTGATGTTTTCTCTTGCTGGTTTCAGATACTGACGTGGGTCGAAATGAGATGGATGGTCATTGAAGTACTTACGGATTGTTCCGGTCATAGCCAGACGTAAGTCTGAGTCAATGTTGATCTTGCATACTGCCATTGAAGATGCCTTACGTAACTGTTCTTCAGGTACGCCAACTGCATCTGGCATGTTACCACCGTTTTCGTTGATCATCTTGACATATTCCTGAGGTACTGAGCTTGAACCGTGTAATACGATTGGGAAGCCTGGCAATCTCTTAGAAACTTCTTCAAGAATGTCGAAACGCAGCGGAGGTGGAACAAGAATACCTTTTTCATTGCGTGTGCACTGTTCAGGTTTGAACTTGTAAGCACCATGGCTTGTACCGATAGCGATTGCTAATGAGTCACAGCCAGTTCTTCTTACGAATTCTTCAACGTCTTCAGGTCTTGTGTATGATGAATCTTCTTCAGAAACACTTACTTCGTCTTCTACACCGGCTAATGTTCCAAGTTCAGCTTCAACAACGACACCATGTGCATGTGCATATTCAACAACTTTTCTGGTAATTTCGATGTTTTCTTCAAATGGTTTGCTTGAAGCATCGATCATTACTGAAGTAAAGCCATCATCAATGCATGATTTGCAGGTCTCAAATGAATCACCATGGTCAAGGTGTAATACAATTGGCAGACCTGTTTCGATTACTGCAGCTTCAACCAGCTTAACAAGATAAGTACGATTAGCATATGCTCTTGCACCCTTTGATACCTGTAAGATAACAGGTGAGTTGCATTCTTTGGCTGCTTCTGTAATACCCTGGATGATTTCCATGTTGTTAACATTGAAAGCACCGATTGCATAGCCGCCTTCGTAGGCCTTTTTAAACATTTCAGTAGATGTTACTAATGGCATATAAAATTATTCCTCCTGTAATTTCATAAATATTTTATCACAACAGGGGATAAAATTATACCTTTTTTAACAATTCTACAAGCCAATATCATAACCACCAATAAAATTGGTGGTATCGAAAGCCCTGTAAGGGCATGATGTTGCGCAGGACCTTCGTCCAGCGAGGCCTGACAGCCGCAACGCTTTCACAAGCTGCTGCTTAAAGCAGCTTTTTTATCGCTTTATTTCACCGGCTCACCCGTAAACGGGTCGACGAATTCCTTCATACTCATCTGATCATACAGTTTATCTTCGGCCAGTTGATTTTGTATATACTCCCTTATTGCCTTTTCGTTCTTCCCAACTGTATCCACAAAATATCCTCGTGCCCAGAACTTCCTGTTGCCAAACTTGTATTTCATATTCGCATGTCTCTCAAATATCATCAGTGTACTCTTACTCTTCAGATATCCCATAAACTCTGCTACCGAATACTTTGGTGCTATCTCTATCAACATGTGGATGTGATCCGGACACGCTTCTGCTTCCAACAATTCACAGTCCGGTTTTCTTTCTATCAATTGTCTCAGTATTTGTCCTATATCTGCCCTCAACTTATTGTATATTATCATCCTGCGATACTTTGGCAGTAT
>JAFRAB010000052.1 GCA_017405675.1 Erysipelotrichaceae bacterium | reverse complement strand
TCTGTTGTTTCTATATGGTTTGGTTTTTTTCCCTGCTCTCCCTTAAGATACTTCTCGACACATTCTAATTTAAACTCCCAGCTATACTTCATATGAAAACCCCCTTTACTGGTGTTTGTCCAGTTTAGGGGGTACATATCAAAACCGGTAATCTTTTTTGTGATTCTGCCAAAATACTGAAAAATTCACAAGCACTAAAATGATATATAAAAGATGGTAAAATAATAATGATAATAAAGTAAATAATAAAATTAATAATATAAAGAAAGGACAGAGTATGATTTTAAACGACGAACTTCTGTCAGTTCAGAGAGGAGAACAGGGTGAAGCAATGCAGAAGGTTCTCAATACACTGGTGATGTATGGAGAAGCTTTTGGTGCTGAAAGAATGGTAAAGATTACCGGTCAGATGGGACATGCGGTAATCGGTACCGGATCACTGACCTGGAAACCTGTATTTGATCTGATGGAAAAACTGATTGCCGGTGGAGCAATTCCAAAACAGTCTTTCACGACTGATCCGAGAGGAATTGAAGATCATGTCCCGGCAACCGCAGCACAGAAAGCAGTATTCAAACTTATTTTCTCCAATCAGAGAAGAATGGAGAAGGAATGGGAAAGAATGGGCATTAAGGATGCCAATGCCTATACCTGTACGGCATATATGCCTGAGGTAGGAAATATTCCAAAGAAGGGTGATATTCTAGGCTGGGCTGAATCTTCAGCTGTATCCTATGCCAACTCCGTAATAGGAGCCAGATGTAACCGTAATTCCGGTATTCTGGAACTTATGAGCAATATTCTCGGTTATGTTCCGGAATTCGGATTACTGACTGATGAGGGCAGAAAGGCAGACTGGATAATTGAGGTAAGATGTTCGCAGTTACCTGAGCCGCAGTTATTGGGAAGTGCCATAGGGTTTAAGTGTATTGAAGATGTTCCATACATAAAAGGCCTTGATAAATGGCTAGGAACTGAACTCAATCAGAAAGTTAAGGATTATCTGAAAGACATGGGAGCTGCCAGTGCTTCCAATGGATCTGTCGGTCTGTATCATGTTGAAAACATTACTCCTGAAGCCGTAGAACTCGGTGACAAACTGATCAAACCGGAGGCAAAAGTATTTGTTATTGATGATGAGGAGATAGAAAGAGTTCAGGCCAGCTATCCAATTGTATGGAAAGATCTTAATGCCAAGCCAGACATTGCCTTTGCAGGGTGTCCGCATTTTTCAAAGGATCAGCTGGTAGAATGGACAAACAGACTTACTGAAGGACTGACCAGAAACGGCCAAGAAAAGGTCACGGTTCCAACTATTTTCTGCGCTGCCCCGGATGTCAGAGCTGAGTTTGAAAAGGAATATCCGGAGATGGCCCGGAAACTGAAGGAGATAGGAGTAACGGTAAGCGGATTATGCCCGCTGTCATATACTTCAAATCCATTGACGGATAAGTCAAATATCATTACGTCTTCCAACAAACTGCGTTATTACAGCCGTGCCAGGTTCTATAACGAAAAACAGCTTGTGGAAATCCTGACGGGAGGTGAACGGTAATGTCAAAGATCTTTAAAGGCAGACCGGTTGTTCCGGGGAAAGTTGATGCTGAAGCTCTTGTTACTCATACCGGATTCAACACCCTGGCTAATCTTAAGACTGCCGGTTCATTCATGAACCCTAAGGGAGTTCTGAAAGACCACAACAATCCGGAAATATATAATAAACTGATTCCTGGTAAGGCCTTATGCTTACCTGAGACCATCGGTTCCACTACCGGAGGCATGGTACTGTACTGTGCTTCCTGCATGAAAGTAGGACCGGCCTGCATGTTGTTCCCGCATAAGGCTGATACCTTAGCCGTAGCAGGTGCCGTTCTGACTGCCAACTGGTCAGATTATCCAATCGTCATGGTTGATGATCTTGGCGATGAATTCATGGAATATGTTAAAGAAGGACAGATGATACACGTATCTGAAGACGGTACGGTTGAAGTGGAGGGTTAATATGGACAGACAACTAGAACCTTTATTTACACCTTGGAAAATAGGTAATGTGGAGATCAAGAACAGGATCGTGCTGACCTCAATGGGCGGTACAGATCTGTTTGGCTGGATGGAAAACAATCATTTTGATAAGGATGGTGCCAGATTCATCATGGAAGTTGCCAAGAACAACGCCGGTCTGGTTTTACCTGGATGTCAGCCTGTATATAATCCGATGTTCGGACAGTGGCTGCATACCAATAAAAAAATGTACGCTGATCTGAAGAAATGGATGCCTGAATTCCATAAGACCGGAGCCAAGCTGTTCGTACAGCTGACAGCCGGTTTCGGCAGAAGCTTTACCATTTCTGAGATGATGGAAAAACTATATACAAATAAGGCATTAAGAACAGCTTCCAAGCCGTTCATGGATCTGGATAAGATTACTGCCAGTGCCTCACCGTCACCAAACAGATGGTCTGACAAGGTTCCTTCCAGAGCCATGACAAAAGAAGAAATCCAGGAATTCATTGATTCATTTGCCAAGTGTGCCAAAATGCTGCAGGATGCCGGTGTTGACGGTGTTGAAATCCACGCTGTTCATGAAGGATATCTGCTGGACCAGTTCACATTGAAATATGTTAATCACCGTACTGATGAATACGGCGGCTCATTTGAAAACAGATATCGTTTCCCTGTTGAAATCGTTAAGGCTATCAAGGAAGCCTGCGGTCCTGATTTCCCGGTTTCCTTAAGATACAGTGTCGTATCCAAGACCAAAGGATTCAGAAGAGGCGCTTTGCCTGGTGAGGAATATGAAGAAGCCGGAAGAGACATGGAAGAATCCGAAAGAGCAGCTAAGTACCTGCAGGAAGCAGGCTATGACATGCTCAACTGCGATAATGGTACTTATGATGCCTGGTACTGGGCTCATCCGCCGGTTTACATGCCGGAAAACTGTAACCTGGAATATGTAGAACACATTAAGAATTATGTTGATATACCGGTAGTATGTGCCGGAAGAATGGATCCGAGAACAGCCGCTGAAAGCATCCGGGCTGGTAAGCTTGACGGTGCCGGTTTCGCCAGACAGTTCCTTGCTGACCCAGAATGGGTAACCAAGATGATGAACGGCCAGGAAGAAGAGATCAGACCTTGTATCCTGTGCCATAACGGCTGCTTCAACATGGCTCATTATAAAGGTGTACCAAATGATCAGGATCTGATGGACAGCCTGCATTTGTCCAGATGTGCGGTAAACGCTGAAATGATGCAGTGGAGCAAGCACTACATTAAGAAAACCAATAAGCCTCAGGCAGTTGCCATTGTCGGAGGCGGCATCGGCGGCATGGAAACAGCTCGAGTACTAAAACTCAGAGGTCATAAACCTGTCATTTATGAAAAGACAGACAGACTGGGCGGCACATTCATTCCGGCCAGTGCTGAATCATATAAGGGTAAGCTGAGAAATCTGCTGAAATGGTATATCAGACAGATGGATGAGCTGGGAATTGAAGTCAGATATAATACTGAAATAAAGAACATTGCTGAATTCGGCAATGACCCTGTTGTCATAGCAACCGGCTCAACACCAGTGATCCTGAGAAAAATTAAAGGTCATGAGAAAATGATTGAAGCCTGCGATTATCTCAATGGTACGGAAGTAAAGGATAATGTCGCTGTAATAGGCGGAGGTCTGACCGGCTGTGAAATAGCTTATGAACTGTATCTTCAGGGCAGGAATCCTGTCATCGTAGAAATGAAAAACGACCTGATAGCACAGACTGGTGTATGTCTGGCTAACAGTTCATATCTGAGAGAATTCTTCCGGTGGAAGAAGGTTCCGGTTTATCTGGAAACAGCACTGTCTGAAGTTCAGGATGATAAGGTGATCTGTACCGATAAAGATGGAAATCAGATCGAGATACCATGTGATTCCGTAATTGCCGCTGTAGGTTACATGCCAATGCCGTTGGCTACCGGAAACAAGAAGAATGCTTATCTGGTAGGTGACTGCAATAAGGTAGGAAATCTGAGAACAGTAATCTGGAATGCCTACGAAGTAGCCATGAAGATCTGATACTCAGAGAATAATAAGAAAAAGATCAGAGCAGAAATCTGATCTTTTTTCGTTTACTGAAAGTAAAAAATGATTAATTGAAGGAGAAGAAAAAAGTATAATAATGATAGTGGGGGTATTTTTATGGAGATAATTGATTCAGGCCTGTTCCATGTATATGAAGGGGATCTCAGCGGAAAGAAAGTTGAAAAGTCATGCAAGCTGTATAAGGATGCCATGAGTTTTTATAAATCCGTTGATGAAACACTTGATCCGAATACCGTCATGTACGAAGTAATGACCGTTAAGGGTGAAAAAAAAGAACCGGGTTATCTGAACTGGGCTATCAGTCTGCTGCATCCGGTCAGAGTCAATGGAGAGTGCTGCATGACCAGAGGTCATTTCCATAAGAATATCGAATGTGAAGAGTATTACTGGTGTGCATCTGGCGAAGGGCTGTTAATGATGATGGATGAAAATGGCCATGACTGGTGTGAACGTGTTCATAAAGGCAGTCTTCATCATATTAACGGTCATTATGCTCACAGACTGATAAATACCGGCGAAGAAGATCTGCGTGTAATCTGCTGCTGGAACAGCAATGCCGGGCATGATTATAAAAGAGTAGAAGAAAATCCGTTCAAACACCGAATTTTCAGAAAGAGAAGAGGAATAGTGATAGAAGATGCTTAGAGATGAAGTAGTAAAGTACTATTATCCGGGAAACGGATATAATTACAGCTGTTCCGAATCCATGATCCGTGCCATCAATGATTATTATGGTCTTAAGTTGCCGCAGGAAGTTCTGTATGCTTCAAGCTGCTTCAGCGGCGGATGCTGGCACGATGAAATGTGCGGCGGAATAGCCAGTGCCTTAAGTGCATTGGGCATACTTTATTCGGTTAACGGTCACGCCCATGATTCCGATGTCATGAGAGAGGCAGCTGCTGAACTGTTCAGACGTGTTGAAGAGGAATTCGGGAGCACCCACTGTGTTTATCTTAAACGGCATAATTATGTTCCCGGTATCAAGTGTGAACCTCTGCTTGTAAGAATAGCGGATTTTACGGAAGATATTATAAGGAATAATAATATTATTAATAAATAAAATAATAATCAGAACAGGGAATGGCGGGTCATTCCTTTTTTGCGTCATAATATGGTAAATTAATATTGGTAGGTAACAATTATGAATAATATAATAAGAATTCTTTCAACATCAGATCTGCATGGCATGGTATATCCTTACAGTTATGCTGACATGACCAGCCGTAATCATGGACTGGCCAGATTGCGGACCATGATCAGAAATCTCAGAAATGAAAATACAGTAGTATTGGATAACGGTGATACTCTGGAAGGATCGCCGCTTACTTTTTATCATTATCTGAATAATCCTGATAAGGAGAATAAACTGGCTGAGTGCATGAGAAAGGTTGGATATGATTATCTGAATGTCGGTAATCATGATTTCAACTACGGATATGATAAATTGAAAGGCTTCATTGAAGGTACCGGAGCCGTGTGCCTGACTTCAAATGTTCTTTATAAAGGCAAACCAATGGGTAAGCCATATGATGTCAGAACAATTGCCGGCAAGAAAATTGCCTTCTTCGGTATTACTACCCATCTGGTTCCTAACTGGGAAAAACCGGAAAACATTGTTGATATGGAATTCATTGATGCTTTTGAATCAGCCAGAGATACAGTCAGAATAATCAGAGAAAAAGAGAATCCTGATTACATTGTCTGTCTGTATCATGGCGGACTGGAAAGAGATCCGGTTACAGGTATTCTGGGCGAAAAGGACTGCGGTGAAAACCAGGGGTACAGAATGATAAAGGAAATAGAAGGACTTAATGTTCTGATCTGCGGCCACCAGCACCGTATATACTGCGGAACCCTGGATGGTGTGGCTTTTACGGAACCGGGTTACACGGGAGCCTATCTTTCCTGCATAGAAATAAAGACGGAAACCGGTGAAATAACACCGAAACTGCTGCCGACAGACAGCGAACCGGCAGCTGATATCATGCGGGTTACTGATGCTGAAGAACGGGAAACCCAGAAATGGCTTGATACCGCATTAGGCCATACGGAAATGGATCTGAAGGTTCACAGTGAATTTGACTGCCGTTTTAACAAGTCACAGCTGGCAACCTTCATTAACAGGGTCCAGGTCGATCTAACAGGAGCAGATATTTCCGGAACCCGGATATTCTTTACGGCACCGGGCTTTGCCGGTGACATTACCATGAGGGATCTGATCAGTACATACATGTTCCCTAATACTCTGGTTGTCAAGAAAGCTTACGGTAAGACGATTAAGGAATATCTGGAAAAATGTGCCGAATTCTGGAGCATTCAGGATGGCAAAGTCATCATCAATCCGTTGTTTGACTTCCCTAATGTTCAGTATCATAACTATGACATGCTGGACGGTGTAGAGTATGTCATGGATATCAGAAATCCTCTGGGGCAGCGTATTGTTTCCCTGACAAGGAACGGTCAGCCGGTTAAGGACGACGATGTATTTACATTAGTTATCAACAATTACCGTGCCAGCGGCGGAGGCAACTTTGACATGATAGCTGAAGCCGAAACACTTAAGGAAATACTGACCAGCAGCGTTGATGTCATTGCGGAATACATCATGAAACATAAGAACATAGATTTTGAACCTGTAAATAACATTACGATTCTGCCATAAAAAAATAACCTTCATCAGAAGGTTATTTTTATAAGTCATAGTATAATTCGAATTCAGCCGGGTGTGGAATGTTATTAACATATCCGGCATTTTTTTCCAGCATGGCGATCCAGGCTTCAATCAGCTCTTCAGGGAAGACATTGTTCACAGTGAGGAAGTCATGATCTTTCTTCAGTTCGGCAATGGCTTCAGGCAGCGAAGTCGGCAGATGGTCAAGTTTGGCTTTTTCTTCGGCTGTCAGATCATACAGGTTAAAATCAAATGGTCCCCAGTTATAATCAGCAGGATCGATCTTATTGACGATACCGTCGATTCCGGCCATCAGGATGGCACTGCAGGCAAAGTATGGATTGCAGGTGGCATCAGGGCTTCGTAATTCGAATCTCTTCTTATCCCTGTTTTTGGCATAACCAGGAATTCTGATTACGGAACTTCTGTTAGCCATGGCATAGCCTACAGTTACCGGTGCTTCAAAGCCCGGGAGCAGCCTTTTATATGAATTGGTTGAAGGATTGGTAAAGGCGCACAGAGCTCTGACATGTTTCAGCAGTCCGCCAATGAAATAAAGAGCATCCTGTGAAAGTCCGGCATACTTATCACCGTAGAAGATGTTATTGTCGTCTTTCTTTATGAGCATATGTATGTGCATGCCGTTACCGGCTTCACCGTATATTGGTTTCGGCATTAAGGTAGCGGTAAAACCGTTTATGACCGCTGTGTTTCTGATAACATATTTGGCTGCCAGGGTGTCATCGGCCAGTTTCAGCATGTCTCCCAGTTCAACTTCAATTTCCAGCTGTCCGGATCCGCCTACTTCATGATGATGATATTTGACATTGACACCGAAGAGTTCAAGATTGCGGCAGATCTCATTACGGAGGTTATAAGTCAGATCATTAGGCAGGTCACAGTGATAGCCGCCATTATATCTGTTATGGAACCCATCTGACAGTTCATCATTGGCTGACCAGTATGATTCACTGCTGGTAAGTCTGCTGGAGACTTCATCAGCTGAAACCTTATATGATGCCGTGTCAAAGACATGGAATTCATATTCAGGTCCGATGATCATTTCATCTCCGATACCTGTTTCCTTCAGATAATCAAGAGCAGCCTTGGCTACATTGCGTGGATAATGACCGAAAGGAATATTATCCTTTTCTCTTATTACATAGACATCACCCAGCATGGTGAGAGTTTTTTCTTCAATGAATGGATCAATTACGGCAGACTTTATATCCGGTATGAAGACCATGTCGCTGTTCTTTACATCGGCATATCCGTAGTTGGAGCCGTCAAAGCCGATGCCTTCCGCCAGAGTGCTTTCCGTCAGACGGCTGGCCGGGATCGAAAGGTGTTTCCAGCGTCCTTTCAGATCAATCATTTTGAAATCCACAAAAGCTATATTCTGTTCTTTAATGAACTTCTGTACTTCCTTAATATTGTTAAACATTTGAATACCTCGTCTACGGCAATTATAACATATATTCTTTTGGTGATGATAAAAGGGTTTAATAACGATATAATAAAGATAAGAAATGGGGCATTGCGGTGCTTTTTAATTATCCATGAACAACATGAACATCAGGGAATATCTGGAAGCTAATTCCCGGCAGAAATACCGGCAGTTTACCGGCAATCTGAATCCGGGCAGCCGCTATCCGGTAATGGGAGTAAGGGTTCCCGTACTCAGAGATCTGGCTAAAAGCCTGGCAAAAGAATTTGGCATTGAAGCAGTTAACATGTTAACTGATGAAAGTCAGGAAGAAGTTCTTCTGCAGGGTTTTGTTATTGCGTATTCCAAGCTGCCTTTAGCTGAGAAGAAACCCTATATTGATAATTATCTGGCCAAATGTGACAAC
This sequence comes from Erysipelotrichaceae bacterium, assembly GCA_017405675.1. The sequence continues at coordinate 35,947 of JAFRAB010000052.1, read as the reverse complement.
TGGTCTCTGATTGACAGTTTTTCCAGCACGTTCCATTTCAATAAGAAAGATGAAGCACTGATGTGGCAGTATCTTAATGAATACCGTGAAAGCAGTGAGACCTTTACTGTAAGATTCGTTCTGGTAATGATGCTTAACAGATATCTGGAAGATGAGTATATCAATGATATTCTGGAATACTGTACCGGCATAGACAGTGAAGAGTATTATATTGAAATGGCTCAGGCCTGGCTGCTGGCCACGGCGGCAATTAATTATTTTGATGAGGTTGAATTAATACTGAAAGATGGTAAACTTAATATGTTTACTCACAATCGAACCATTCAGAAAGCCATTGAATCATTCCGCATCAGTGACGAAAACAAAGAAAGGCTGCGTGCACTCAGAAGATGAACATCAACGCAATTGTTAAAATCATTCTGCATATCATAACCTTTTCCTTCAGTTTTTACTGTCTCAGTGGAATTGATTTCAGCAAATTTATGCTGAACAGACCGGACAGGGCAGCCAAGGCAACTGTTCTGCTGTTTCTGCTGTCAATGGGACTTGGTTATCTGGCTGCACAGTTTTTGATTGCGATAATGTACAGCCTTTAAGATTATGCTATACTGTGTTAGGTGAATACATGAAGATATTATATTTTGTTGTACCAATGATTATTTCGCTGCTGCTTGAGTTCCCGCTCAAGACAATAGCCAGAAAGCTTGGTCTGTATGCGAAGGAAAATGAAAGAACTGTCCATCACGGTCAGATTCCGAGAGTAGGCGGCATTGCCATCTATATCGCTTTCATCATTGGTGTATTACTGTTTATAAAAGACAGCAGGACGGTAAGAGCCTTTGTCATAGGCGGAACGATCATCTTTGCGGAAGGCTTGCTGGATGATATTTTTGACGTTTCTCCGTTATTCAAGATAGTCTTCCAGTTTGCGGCTGCTTCGGTTCTGGTTTTTATTGGAAATATGAACTTAAGAGAGCTCAGACTGCCTTTCAATCTTATCTTCAATGTTAATATTATCGGTTACATCATTACATATCTGTGGATCATAGGCATTACCAATGCGGTAAACCTGCTAGACGGTCTTGACGGTCTGGCCGGCGGTTTCTGTGTAATTACCTTAATTACCATCAGCCTTATTTCTACAACATATAATATGTATAATGTCTACATGATCAGCATGGTCCTGGCAGGCAGTACAATGGGATTTCTGTTCCATAACTTCCATCCGGCCAGCATCTTCATGGGTGACTGCGGAGCACAGTTCCTTGGTTTCATGATTGCCGCCATATCTCTGTATGGGTATAAGAGTGCTACTTTCATTACGCTGGCAATTCCAATCATTCTGCTGTTCGTTCCTATTTTCGATACTTTCTCTGCCATTGTCAGAAGAAAGGTTAATCACCAGCCTATCAGTTCCCCGGACAAGAAGCATTTCCATCATATTCTGATGAATAATCTGTCACTGGGACAGACAGGGGCAACCATTACGATTTACATCATTACCGCCATCTTCGGCATAACAGCCTATATTTATATCAACAATACAACCTTAGGTCTGCTTATCCTGCTGCTGCTGGTTATGATTTTTGAGATTTTCATCGAGTATACCGGTATGATTTCTACTTCTTACCGTCCGATACTCAACCTGCTTGATAAGATTGCCAAGAAGCATTACAGAGCAGAAGATGAAACAAAGAGCGATGAATAATCCTCTTTTTTTAGGAGTTTTGCATGGCAACATACGTTATAAGTGATATACATTCTCACGGTGATAATCTGGAGAGATTCCTGCGGGATACAGGTCCTGAGGATAAGATCTACTGTCTGGGCGACACTATAGATAAGGGAAGAAACGGCATTCAGGTCCTGGTCAAAATGATGGAAGATGACAGGATCACTTTCATCATGGGCAATCATGAACTTATGATGTACCTGTTTCTGGAAGCGGAAAAAATGCTTAACAGCCGTTCCATGAATCTGCGTGTCCTGAATTATTACTATAACAAGAGGGACCACTGGCAGTATTACAACTATGGACTTGATACCTATAATGACTACATGAGACTTCCGGTGGAAAAGAGGGAAGAGATATACAGATTCCTGCAGACCATGCCGGTACAGCTTAACGTGGAAGTAAACGGCAGAAAGTTCCTGCTGGTGCATTCAAAACCATACGGTGATTTTGAAAAGGATGTCTTCTTCAATGAAGTTGAAGAGGATATAGACCATTATGTCTGGGACAGAGCCAAGTACTGTCATGTTGACGGTAAGATCGTCATAACCGGCCATAACGTTGTAAGCAGGATCGATACGACCGGACGCATTATTGAAACAGACGGACAATGGTATGATATCGACTGCGGTCTGGCTGCCAATGATGCCAATTCCCGTCTGGCAGCACTGAAGCTTGATGATCTTTCAGTAAAATACTATTAGGAGCAATTATGAAAAGAATCATAGTCATATTACTGGTTCTGTTTATTATGGCAGGCTGTCAGCAGAAAGAACCGGTTCAGGAAATAACATACCGCCAGGTAAACAGTGAGCAGGCAATTCAGATGATGGCTGAAAATGAAGGCTATATCATTCTGGATGTACGTACTGCTGCAGAATACCACGAAGGTCATATTGAGGGAGCCATAAATGTTCCTAATGAGGAAATAAGCGATAAGGAAATCAGCCGGCTTCCGGATAAAAGTCAGATGATATTTGTTTACTGCCGCAGCGGTAACCGTTCCAAGGATGCCAGTGAAAAACTGGTTAAGCTCGGCTATACCAATATCGTAGAATTCGGCGGTATCAATACCTGGCCAAATGAACTTGTCAAATAACCCGATAAGGGTTTTTTGTTTGGAAAAACAAAAAATAGTATAATGATATCAGAGAAAGAGAGTGATAATAATGGAAAGGTATTTCGGCGAAAAGACTCCTAAACTCGGCTTTGGCCTTATGAGACTGCCAAAACTGGAGAACGGTGAAATTGACATTGAACAGGTCAAGGAAATGGTGGACATCTTCCTTGAAGGCGGACTGACATATTTTGATACAGCTTATGTATATGATGATGGCAAGAGTGAAGAAGCTGCCAGAGAAGCTCTGGTAAAGCGTCACCCAAGAGACAGTTTTACTCTGGCAACCAAGCTTAATGCCTGGATGGGTAACCCGACCAAGGAACAGGCTGAAAAGCAGCTGGAGATAAGCCTGGAAAGAACTCAGGCCGGTTACTTTGATTATTATCTGCTGCACGCTGTTCAGGACAATAACTATGAAAGATACGAAGAACTTGGTCTGTGGGACTTTGTCAAACAGGCAAAGGAAAAGGGTCTGGTTAAGCACTGGGGTTTCTCCTGCCACGCTTCACCGGAAAGAATGGATGATTTGCTGACCAGACATCCGGATGCTGAATTCATTCAGCTGCAAATAAACTACGCTGACTGGGAAAATCCTCAGGTACAGAGCCGCAAGTGTCTGGAAATTGCCCGTAAGCACGGCAAGAGTGTTGTGGTTATGGAACCTGTCAAGGGCGGCCAGCTTGCCAACCCTGTAGATGACATTAAAAAGATTTTCAAGGAAGCTGAACCGGATATGTCATATGCTTCATGGGCTATCAGATTCGTAGCTTCTCAGGACGGCATTATTACTGTTCTGTCAGGCATGAGCAATATTGAACAGGTAAAAGATAATGTTTCCTACATGAGCAATTTCAAGCCTCTGGACGAGAAGGAACAGGAAGTCATTAAGAAAGCTCAGGAAATACTGGAAAGCATAAATATGATTCCTTGTACAGCCTGCCGCTACTGTACGAAAGGCTGTCCGATGGGAATCAGAATACCTGATCTGTTCAGCATAAAGAACAGACAGTTGCTTAACGGTCTGCCTGATCAGGAAGAAGGCCTGGTTAACAGATATAACAGAATTACAGCTGAATCAGGCAAGGCTTCAGACTGCATTCAGTGCGGTCAGTGTGAAAGCGTATGTCCGCAGAGCATTAACATCATTGAAAGACTGCAGGATATTGCCCGGACCATTGAACCGTAAATATTCATAAAATATAGGAACACTTCTTCAGTACAGCTAATAAGTACTGAGGAGGTGTTCTTTTTCAATGGAAATGGATGTTATAAAATGCGACTACCGCAATATTGAATCGCTTATTGATCAGCACATAGATGAACTGAGAGATGAATATTACGACATGCCGCTGGGAGTGGTCAGAAATACACTTATCAGCGAATACAATTATAAAAACAGGGGCAGGCTGAAATCATGCCGACATTTCGGTTTGAACATCAGAGCCGGGGACATATGTTATATCGATTTTGGCAGAGCCTATATCTCGGAAGCGGGCTATCAGCATTTCGGAGTAGTATTGAATGTGTTTAACGGCAAGGCCTTTGTGATCCCGATGACTTCCAACAGCGAAGCTTACCGCAATGCCTATGATCCAAAGGAAAACCCGTCAGGCCTAAAGCATCTTTACCGTCTTGGCTATGTTGAGGGATTATACAGGGAATCGGTTCTGTTTCTGAATGACGGCAAGTATATAAATACGGCCCGTATCATTGACATCAAGGGACATATTGATGTTAACACTGTCCGTTTCAGGGATATTAAGAAGCGTTTTCTGGAAGGATTAAGTCTTTAAACGTCTGCAGTGGCAGGCGTTTTTCATATGTAGTAGTTTCAGTGAATGAGTGCTAGAATATAGACATGAATTACCAACTTGATCTGGACAGAAATAAAAGGTATCTGCTAGGGGTATCGGGAGGCTGTGACTCCATGATGCTTCTTTCTTTATGTGTCAGAGAAAAACTGGATATTGCGGTCTGTTTCTGTAATTACAAACTGAGAGAAACTGCCGACATGGAAGAAGAACTCGTGGATAAGTTCTGCCGTGATAATGATGTCAGACTGTTTAAACTGTATCCAAAGCAGGAAAGCGGTGAAAACTTCCAGATGTGGGCCCGTGAAGCCAGATATGATTTCTATAAGCAAGTCTATGATCAGCTGGAATGTGATTACCTGCTGACAGGTCACCAGAAGGATGACAGTATTGAGAATTATCTGATGTCCCTGGAAAGAGGCTCTCATGGCTGGTACTACGGTATTCCTTATGAAGGATATCATCACGGAATGAAGATATTAAGACCGTTATTGCCGTACCGCAAGAAGGATACCAGAAGATACTGTGAAGAAAACGGAGTGCCTTATCATGACGATGAAAGCAACTTTACGGATAACTATACCCGCAACAGGATCAGACACACTCTGATTGAACCTGCTGATGATGCCCAGATTGAAAAATGGGTCAGCGAAATGGCAGAACTGAATGAAAATCAGCGTTTAATGCTGGAGAGGTTTGAGAGGGATTACCATGATGAAATTGAGATTTCCGCATTTGAACAGGATCCGGATGTTAATGATCTGATGCGCTGGCTGTTATGGAAAAAGGACAGGAATGCTTCTTATTCTTCAGAGCATATTGAAGACATTGTTCAGACTGTCATCAACAGTAAGAGAAACGGCTTCATTCCGCTTAACAGCGGACTGGAAGTCGTATATGAATACGGTGTGGTATATGTTCACAGACCGTGTGAAGGATACAGTTATGTTCTTGATGAAGTAAGGTATTTCAGAACATCTTATTTTGAGATAAAAGATGAAGGAAAGACTATTGAAGGTCTGAGTGTCAGTAAAGATGATTTCCCTCTGACTGTCAGAAACGGTAAGGCGGATGATGTCATTGAGTTAAGATTCGGGCATAAGAAACTGTCCCGTTTCTTTATTGACCGCAAGATAAAAAGAAAAGACCGCTTCAGCTGGCCGGTAGTTGTAAACAGAGAAGGGATTATTGTCTTTATCGCCAATATTGGCTGTAATAAGACGCATTTCTCTACTAAACCTGATTTATTTGTGCTAAAATTTTAATAACTTGTTTTCGGGGGAGTTAGTATGATTAAGGACGATTTGAAAAAGATTTTGATAACCGAAGAACAGATCACAGCCCGCTGCATCGAACTGGGAAAGCAGCTTGATCATGATTACGCAGATAGCCGTGATGTATTATTTGTGGGTATTCTTAAGGGTTCTGTTCCGTTCATGGCCGAACTGATCAAGAGAGTATCACTGGATATCCAGATTGATTTCATGGCTGTTTCCAGTTATCGGGGAACCGAATCACTGGGTGATATCAAGATCATCAAAGACCTGGAAGTATCAATTCAGGGACGTGACCTGGTATTGGTTGAAGACATCGTCGATACCGGTGTTACCATTAATTCACTGAAGACACTGCTTTACAATAAGGGAGCACATGACGTCAAGGTCGTTACCTTACTGGATAAGCCGTCCAGAAGACAGGTTGATGTAAAGGCTGATTATATCGGTTTTGAAGTAGAAAACGAGTTTGTAGTAGGCTTTGGCCTGGACTACAATCAGAAATATCGTAACCTTCCATACATTGGAGTATTGAAAGAAGAATTATACTAGTTTAGGAGTGTGAAGTTAATTGAATAACAATAGAAACTGGATAAGTACCATCCCGTATCTGTTAATGCTTCCTATTCTGATTTTCCTTACTTCCGTGGCAATGCAGGGCAATAACCGTGCACTGACTTACGGTCAGTTCGTGGAACTGCTTAACCGGAAAGACAAGAAGATCGAACAGGTTTCCTTAACCATGAGCAATACGGTCATTGATCTTAAGGGTACTTATACCGATAAAAACGGTGAAAAGGGATTTACAGTAACGGTTCCTAACACTGAACAGAGCAATAACGAACTGATGGCAGTTCTGCAGCAGACGGTCAAGGAAGGCAACATCAAGATCGTTGATGCCTATAAGACCAATCCGCTGATCGAAGCTCTGATTCAGATAGTTCCTCTTATCGTAGTGACCGGTGTAGGCATTTACTTCATATCCCGCATGAGCGGTTCACAGAACAACAAGGCTTTTGAATTCTCAAAATCAAGAGCCCGTCTGGAAGGCAACATCAAGGTTAAGTTCAACGATGTCGCCGGGTGTGATGAAGAAAAAGAGGAAATGGTGGAAATCATCAGTTATCTGAAGAGTCCTGAAAAATTTGCCAAGATGGGTGCGAGAATACCTAAGGGCATTCTGATGGTTGGCCCTCCTGGTACAGGTAAGACTTTACTGGCCAAGGCGGTTGCCGGTGAAGCCGATGTTCCTTTCTATTCAATCAGCGGTGCTGATTTCGTGGAAATGTTTGTCGGTGTCGGTGCCAGCCGTGTAAGAGATATGTTCAAGGATGCCAAGCGTACTGCTCCATGCATGATCTTCATTGATGAGATCGATGCTGTCGGCAGACAGCGTGGTGCCGGTTTAGGCGGCGGCAACGATGAACGTGAACAGACTCTTAACCAGCTGCTGGTTGAGATGGATGGTATTGAAGATAACAAGGGTATCGTCATTATCGCAGCTACCAACCGTCCTGACGTTCTGGACCCGGCTCTGTTAAGACCTGGCCGTTTTGACCGTCAGATCACAGTAAGTCTGCCTGATAAAAACGGCAGAAAAGCTATTCTGGAAGTACATGCCAGAAATAAGCACTTTGCCCCTGATGTTGACCTAAACGCTCTGGCTGCCAGAACACCTGGTTTCTCAGGCGCTGATCTGGAAAATGTCCTCAATGAAGCAGCTATCCTGGCTGTAAGAGGAAACAGAAATGAGATCACCATGGAAGACCTCGATGAAGCCATCGACAGAACCATGGGCGGTCCTGCCAAGAAGAGCAGAAAGTATTCTGATAAGGAAAAGAATCTGGTCGCAACTCACGAAGCCGGACATGCCGTAGTCGGTCTGTTCCTGGAAGGTGCCAATATCGTTCAGAAGGTCACCATCATTCCAAGAGGTGTGGCTGGCGGATATAACCTGATGACTCCGAAGGAAGATTCACTGTTCCTTTCTACCAAGAAGGAACTGCTGGCTCAGATCACCGGTCTGTTAGGCGGACGTGTGGCTGAGGAAATAGTCCTTGGCGAAATCAGTACCGGTGCTTCCAATGACCTGGAAAAGGTTACCAAGATTGCCAAGGCCATGGTAAATCAGTATGGCATGAGCGAAGCTATCGGACCTGTTCAGTATGATTCTGACGGTGGAAATGTCTTCCTGGGAAGAGACTATACTTCCAATAAGTCATATTCCGATACGGTAGCGTATGAAATTGACCAGGAAGTCAGAAGGATCGTCAACAGCTGTTATGATGAAGCCAGATCCATTATTACGGAACACCGTAAGGATCTTGACAACATTGTCAAGGCGCTGGTCGAAAACGAAACCCTGACCAAGGAAGATCTCGATACGATCATTCAGTACGGTACACTGAAGCCTGAAAAGGTAGAAGAAAACCGGGAGTAATAGTATAATGATAACAGCACGGAAGTGCTGTTATTGTTTGGAGGCGGAAATGGAATACGATATAGTCAAATCAGTAAGGCAGATAGCCGTAGGTCTGATTTTCATAATGATAAACTTCAATGTGGAATTTAAGACCATGACGGTCAACTTTGTTCCGTCTTTTATCGGTTTCTATCTGGTTTACCTGACAGCGCATGTTCTGTATGAAGGGCAGCAGCTGAAAGCCATGAAACTGGTATGCATGATCTGTTTCTTCTTTTCGCTGATGGATTTTACTTTCGGCCTCATGAATGCGCAGCTGGGATATGTAGCCTTCGGGCTGCGGGTCGCAGAATTCATCTGCAACGTCGTATTCATGTTTATGCTGTTTAACAGACTGCATAAGCTGGCTGTGGAAAATGAGCTGGATGAGTTTGCGGATACCTTCAGAACGATCGTGTTCGCTTATGTTGTTGTCTATATCGGCTTTTACCGGTCAAATGTAATGCTTAGCAACTGGTTTATTGTTGCGGGATTAGGCATTATCATCTATGCCATGATTGCGTATATATTGATTGAAGTATTCAGGTTTGCCCGGATACTGCAGAGAAAGAGTGAAAAAGAATGACTGATGTATTATGCAGAGGCACTGTCCTCAATGAAGAAGTAAAGGTTATCTGCTGCTGTACGACTGATACGGTCAGAGAGGCAGCAGAAAGACATAAGCTGTCAAGATCGGCAGCCACAGCCTTAGGCCGCGTGCTTACCATGGGTTCCATGATGGGCAGCATGCTGAAAAGCGGTAAGGAGAAACTGGAAATAATGATCGATGGCAAAGGTCCTTTAGGACAGATCGCCGTTGATGGTTATTTTGATGCATCAGTAAGAGGCTTCGTACAGAATCCTGATGTTGATGATCCTAAGGCCAGCATCGGCTCCCTGATCGGAACAAATGGTTATCTCAGAGTAGTCAAGGATCTGGGCATGAAGCAGCCGTTTGTTTCAGAAGTAGATCTTCAGACAGGCGAAATAGGTGATGACTTTGCCTATTACTACATGTTAAGTGAACAGACACCTAGTGCCATTAGTGTCGGCGTAGGGTATGATGAGACAGGAAAACTGGTTTCAGCCGGTGGGCTGGTATTCCAGCTGATGCCTGATGCGTCAGAAGAAAGCATCAGAATAATCGAGGACATTGTTGCCAATATCAAGCCGGTATCACAGCTTATGCTGGAATATGATGATCCTAAGGAAATCATTGATGCCATGTTTGATGACTATCAGGAACTGGGAAGACAGAATCCGGCCTTCAAGTGCGAATGCTCCAAAGCCAGATTTGCCCGTGTCTTAAGCAAGCTGCCGGCCGATGATCTGCAGACGATGATCGATGAGGATAACGGCTGTGAAGTCGTATGCAAGTTCTGCGGGACCAGATATCAGTTCTCCAGAGAAACTCTGGAAGGATATGTCACTGCTCAGCGAGCCAAGAAAGCCAGTTAATAAAGAATGAGAACCGGAACGGATGTTCCGGTTTTTCAATGTCTCGAACTGTTGTACAATATAATCGATATAATATATAGGATGCTGAAAATGACTAAACTGTTTGAAGAACTGCCGTATCTGCAGGATGACTGTATTGTCATAAGAAGAATAACTGATGAAGATGCGGAAGCAATAAAAGAACTGACTGAGAATGATAATGTTTACCGTTATCTGCCGACTTTTCTTTTTGAAAAACAGTATGAAGATGTTCATCAGATGATAAATGAGCTTTACGGTGATCTGTATCGTAATAAGGAATCACTGATACTGGGTATATGTCTGAAGGAAGATAACCGCCTGTGCGGTCTGGCTGAATTCTACGGTTTCAAGGATTCGATTCATAAGACCTGTATCGGATACCGTCTGCGGGAAAGATACTGGGGCAGAGACATAGCGACAAGAACGGTAAAGCTGATGGTTGATTATCTCTATAACCAGACTGATATAGAAATCATTACAGCCAGTACCATGGTTGAGAACAGAGCTTCGGCACGTGTTCTGGAGAAAAATGACTTCATGGGTACAGCGAAGAATGTGCCGGAAGACTGGGGTTATCCTGAACCGACAATGGCGGATAAGTGGTTCCGTTAGAAAGGAAATCATATGAGCATAAGTATTGAAAAAGCAGAAGTAAATGGATTTACGATGAATTATTTCCAATTCGGAACCGGAGAGCGTACAATGGTAATACTGCCGGGCTTAAGCATCGGCAGCGTCATGCCTTCAGCCCAGCTGATAGCTGACGCTTATCGGATCTTTGCGGATGAATATACCGTATATGTTTTTGACCGCCGTAATGAGGTAAAAGAAGGGTATACATTAAGTCAGATGGCGGAAGATACTGTTTCTGTATTTAAGGCTTTGGGACTAAACGATATTTATCTGTTCGGGGCTTCTCAGGGCGGAATGATGGCAATGCTTATAGCCATCGAATATCCTGAACTGGTAAGCAAACTGGTTCTTGGTTCAACAGCTGCATCCATCAATGAGCAGATGAAGGAGACTGTTTCCAGGTGGATAGAACTGGCCCGGCAGGGTAATGCATCTCAGCTGTATCTGGCATTCGGGGAAAAGATCTATCCTGAAGAAGTATATAATGCCAGTATTGAACTGCTTAAGGCTGCAGGGGCAGCCGTAACCGCTGAAGACATGGAACGTTTTATCTTAATGGCCGGTACCATGAATGACTATTACATCATGGAAAGACTGAAAGATATAAAGTGTCCGACTCTGATACTGGGTGCACGGGATGATGCCGTTATGGGACCGCAGGCTTCGAAATTACTGACAGCCATACCTGATTCGCAGTTATACATGTATGAGGGATATGGACATGCTGCCTTCGATACGGCACCGGATTATAAGGAGAGAATGTACAGATTTTTCTGTTAAGAGATATTAAATGAAGAAAAGGTATTATTTATTACTGGGGCTGCTCCTGTTCGCAATGTGCTTCGGGTATATTGTGACTAAAGGTCATACCTATACTCTGAAAGTCAATACGGCAGGAATGGGAGAAGTCACCGATATCAAACTGGACAAAGGAGAACAGATAGTAAAAATAACAGATACATCGAAGGATGGGGACAGTTTTTATATTACTCTGCAATCTGTTTCCAAGGGCAAGGATACCATTCGGGTAACGGGTACAGACAGCGGCTATCTTGAATCGGTATATGTTCATGATTTCGGGATCATAACCGTAAACACCTTTTACGGCCGATTTAACGGAGGCAGGATCATTCCTGTAGCTGCAGCAGTTTATCTGGCTGTCATACTATGGGGCACACTTAGAGAATACCGCCGGAGCATGAAGAAATCGATGTATCAGTACCGTAATATCTTAATGCTGGGACTGATTATCTTTATTCTTCCCTTTGTATTGGATCTTATTGTGTTTACGGCCAGTTATCAGGGACTTGATTCATCAGTCAGATCAATGCTGGGTACTTTTTCATACTTTGCGGTAGTTGCTCTGCCGATAGCCTTTATTGTTTTCGTCATAGTTACCATCAGTAACATTCAGCTGATGAAAAAGGAAGGAAAATCATGGACAAACATGCTCGGAGCCATTCTGGGAATCGTGTTATGTCTGAGCACGGTAATACCTCTGTTAACGGATTATTATCTGTACTGGTATAATCCGATAATTGATGTGCATAATCAGAATCATCCAATAGGATATGTAATTGAAGCCATTGAAAAAGTTATCCTGATGGGAGTAGGTTATTTTGAATGCATTCTGATGGCCAGTATTATTCTCAGCATCAAGGCTGCCCGTCACATCCCGTCATTTAACAAAGACTGCATCATGATCCTTGGCTGTCAGATAAGAGAAGACGGCAGTGTAACACCTTTGTTAAAGGGACGTGCTGACAGGGCTCTGGAATTTGCCCGCATGCAGAAGGAAAAAACCGGCAGGGACATTATTTTCGTACCTTCCGGCGGTAAAGGTGACGATGAGATCATATCCGAGGATGAAGCTGTAAGAAATTATCTGGTCAGTACCGGCATTGATGAAAAACAGATCCTGGTTGAAAACAAGTCGGTAAATACCAGGGAAAACTTCGGTAATTCGGTTGTACTGATAAATGAATACTTCGATAAAAAGGAACCGGCAATTGCCTTTTCCACAACTAATTATCATGTTTTCCGTTCTGGCATTTTAGCAAGACAGCAGGGAATTGATGCCGAAGGGATCGGCAGTCCAACCAAAAGCTATTTCTGGATCAACGCTTTTGTCAGGGAGTTCATTGCGACCGTTCTGTACGGCTGGAAGGTCCATCTGGCAGTGATGCGGATAAATGTGATCACTAACGCATTATTACAGCAGATACTGTTCATATCAAATAACAGGTAGTATTAATGAATAACAGAAGAGAAAGACTGCTGCACATGGCACAGGGTGCCCTGATTGCAGCTTTATATGCCACATTAACAGTTATATTTGCACCAATATCATTCGGTCCCATACAGGTCAGAATTGCAGAAGCGCTGACTGTTTTACCGATGTTTACATCAGCTGCCATACCGGGGCTTTTTATCGGCTGTATCATCGCCAATCTGTTTGGCGGAGCAATTATCTGGGATGTCATCTTTGGCTCGCTGGCGACTTTTATAGGAGCTGCCGGAGGATATCGGCTGCGAAACAACCGCTGGCTGGTTCCCATCCCGACGATAATTGCCAACGGTATTATTGTTCCTTTTGTTCTGAAGTATGGTTATGGCATGGACATGCCGGTTGTACTGATGATGCTTTATGTCAGTGCCGGAGAAATCGTTGGCTGTTATGTGCTTGGTGAAATACTGGCGTCAGCTTTACTTAAACACAGAAAATTTTACAAAAATTTGTTTAAATCATAGTACAAGATTGTATAGAATAAATTATAGAGGACTTAAGTATGGATATTAAAAAAGGTATTTCTTACGTAGCATTTGGCTTCCTGTTTACATTAGTAAACTTCAACTTAACAATAAATTCAGTTTCAATCTGCATTACACCGGATTTCATTGGCTGGCTGCTTTTCTTCCTGGCTTTTGACAAACTGGGAAAATATATCAGTGATAAGTCATATATGAAATGGATCGCTCTGGTTATGATAATTGTTACAGGTGCTTTATGGCTTGGCGGAATCGTAAAGCCTGAGCTTAATCTGGACATTCTCAAGACAATCGTAACTGTCTGTTCATGTGTCTATTTCTTCGTTCTGTTCGGTGTTCTGGAAAATATCGCAGAGGATTACCATTCAACCCAGAAAGGTACACTGGGATTCCTTAAGTATTTTAATATTTTAATTAGCTTGGGCTTTGTAGTAACAGCTCTTATCGGTGGAATGATGAAGAGTGAGCTGATACTCGGCCTTTCAGCTGTCATAGGAATTGTAGCCCTGGTAGCTGCCATTGTTACAGCAGTAGTGCTGTTCAAACTGAGAAAGGAACTGAACGCTGCCTAGAGCAGTCAGTAAGTATTGTTACGAGCAGACCTTTCTTTCTGACCCTATTTTGCCTTGCGGGGCTGGAAGAAACGGTTTATGTTCTATGGTAGATCCTGTCTAACAGGATCCGCCATGCCGGCATTTAAAAAGACATACAGGAATATGTCTTTTTTTTCGATGTTAAAGATGTTTTATATTCTGCTATAGTCATAATTTTAAGATACCCGCACGAATTTGGAGACTGGAGAAATAACAGTCATCATGCTAATATGTATATAATAGGGTAAATAAAAAAAGAGGGTAATTTATGTCATATGCAGTAGCTTTAAGATACTACAATCATGAGTATCATTCTGTCTTGGAAAGTGATTCCGTTATTACGTTTGGTTCGGGAAGAAATGATGCGGTCAGAGTTAATGACTTCGCTGCCAACCAGCTGATCCTTAAGTGTTATGACAATAAAATCCTTGCTTCTGCATTAGCCCCTTTTTCTTTTACGGACAGACCTATTAAGCTTAATCAGCCTGAATATCTGAACAGTGACGGATCATTATCCGTATATGTTTCAGATGTTACAGGCTTTTATAATGAAAAGATATCCGTACCTCAGGATGTTACCGTAAAGTGTGGCAGATTATCGACCAATGACATCTGCATCCCTTTAGGGATCATATCCCGTAATCACTTTACGATCCGTTACAGCAATGACATGGTGCTTGTTGAAGATACCAACAGCATGAATGGTATCTTTGTCAATGGTACAAAGGTAAAGAATGCTGTCATGAAAAACGGTGACGTATTATCTGTCTATACTTTCAAAATGAAGTTTGAAGCAGGAAGATTTGTGTTTGAAAATGCCGGAAACGGTCTTAAAGTAAACATCAGTAGTAAAAGATCAGCTGGTACTTCAGGAAATACTGTTAACGTTCCGCAGACAGATGAGAAGAAATACATCCACTACCATTACTCACCGAGAATACGTGAACAGCTGCCAAATGAGGAAATAATCCTTTCAGCTGTACCTGGCAAAGGTCCGATGGGCTCCAGCAGCAGGAATAACTTTGCCTATCTGATAGGTTCAGGAGCCATGGCTGCTGCCAGTCTAGCTTCCGGTGCCATAACTCCAGCAACATTACTGATGAAGGCTGCCGGACTGATATCACCGGTCATGAGCATGGCAAATTACAGCAAGTTAAGTAAGGAAGAACAGCAGCAGCTGGCTGAATATGAGAAACTGAGACAGGAAAGGTATACTGCCTACATTAACGATCAGAAAGCCCGAATTGAAAAGATAGCCGATGTGCAGCGTAACATTCTGACTGCCGAGAACCCAAGACCTGCAGAATGCCTTGAAACATTAAAGGTAATGACACCGAGAACGGTCAGCCGTTTCCTGTGGGAAAGAAGACCTGCAGATAATGATTTCCTTACCGCCAGAATAGGGTTAGGCAGGGAAAAGCTCTGTGTTTCCGTTAAGAGCAGAGCTGATAATGACGGTTTCAAGCTGGTTGATGACGAACTGGAAGAACTGGCAGGGCAGATCATTGAAGAAACCAAGTACGTTGAAAACGTACCGATAAGAATAGATTTAAGAAAATACAGAACAGTCGGTATCGTAGGTCCAAGGGAAAAACTGGTCTATCTGGCCAGAAACATACTTGTTGAACTTACTGCCGAGCATAGTTTTGAGACAGTCAGGATTGCCGGCATATTTGACGAATCCGACAAAACCGTATGGCGTGACCTTAGATGGGCACCGCATATCTGGGATGAGTCAGGTCAGGTAAGATTCATTTCCTTTGACAGGGAAAGAGCTGATGGCATATCTGAAATGCTGTCTGACATCTGCAAGCGCAGAAAGGAAGATGCAAGTGATGCCGAAAGAAACAAAAAGGCCGTACTTCCTCATTATGTAATATTTATCCGCAGCCGTGACATGATCGTTGACAGCGAACTGTATGATTACCTGAGTTCAAATGATCCGTCATTGGGCATTACGACAGTATTCCTGTATGATCAGCTTTATGACTTACCGGCAAGCTGTCAGTATATTGTTGATTTAAATAATGAACCGGTTGCCTATCAGAAAGACGTATACAATGAGAGAACAATATTCAGGCCTGATGATCCTGTTCATTCAGACGATCTGAGTGCGTTCTTCCGTAAGATGGCAGCCATTGAACTGGAGAGCCGCTATTCAGCCGGTTCAATTCCTTCTTCCATAACCTTCCTGCAGGGTTATGGGGTTAATACGGTTAGTGAACTTAACATAGCTGACCGCTGGAATTCAGCAGAAACCTACAGAACATTAAAGGCACCTATCGGCATGATGAATAACGGTGTTCCTTTTGAACTGGATATCAGAAGCGGAGATCAGTCACACGGACCTCACGGCTTATTAGCCGGTACAACAGGTTCAGGTAAGAGTGAACTGTTACAGTCATGGATACTGTCAATGGCTGTTAACTATCATCCTCATGATGTCAACTTTGTCATCATTGACTACAAGGGTGGCGGCATGTCCGATCTGATGGAACCACTGCCTCACGTAGTTGGCAAGATCACCAACATTGACCGTAATATCACCAGATCATTGATATCTCTTAAAAGTGAACTGAAGAGAAGGCAGGAACTCTTTGCGATTGCCGGTGTAAATAACATTGATAAATACCAGCAGGCATACCAGGAAGGCAGAGTTACGGAAAGACTGCCTCATTTGATCATTGTAACTGATGAATTTGCTGAACTGAAGAAAGAAGAGCCTGAATTCATGGCTGAACTTAATTCCGTGGCAACAGTAGGCCGTTCCTTAGGCATCCACATGCTGTTGGCAACTCAGAAGCCTGGCGGTGTCGTTAACGATCAGATTAGTTCCAACTCCAGATTCAGAATCTGCATGAAAGTTCAGGATGTGGCTGACAGCAGGGAAATGCTGAAGAGACCTGATGCAGCCAAAATCACGACAGCCGGACGTGCCTATATCAGAGTAGGTGACGATGAACTATTTGAACTGTTCCAGTCATTCTACAGCGGCGCCTTATATACAGGCAATGCCCTGAGAAAGAATGACAGCGGTAATCAGGTAAGAATAGTTACGGCTGAAGGCTCAAGAATTGAATTTAATAAGAAAACAAAAAGAAAATCTGATGCGGTTGATGAATTAACAGCCGTTATCGGTGAAATAAACAATATCAGCAAGATGCTGGGAATTGAAAAACTGCGTGGGCCATGGCTGCCTGAACTCGAAAGCTGGATCCCATTGGCTGCATTAAATGTAGCCGGTGGTTTTAATGGTGAAACCTGGCCTGAACGTATTGATTATGAAAACAGAGTACATGACGGTAACAGTGTAAAAGCAAAGAACATTATTACTGCCGGCAGGAGCGTTGATCCTGATGTAATCAGTGTTCCAATTGGCATGTATGACATTCCTCAGCTTCAGGCTCAGGGTATTGAGATGATGGATATCACCAATACCGGACACTTTGCCATTTACGGTTCACCGGCTTCTGGAAAGACCACATTATTAAAGACATTACTGTTATCACTGGGCATGTACTATACACCTGATGAAGTTAACATGTACGTTTTGGATGCCGGTAACTGGACACTCAATGAATTCTCAGAAATGCCTCATGTCAGGGAAGTCATCCTGAATCAGGAAGATGAGAAGATAAACAGATTTGTTAAGCAGATGCGTAATGAACTGACCAGAAGGAAGAAAGCCTTCCTGGCTAATTCCGTAAGCTCACTGACAGCCTACAGAAGGTCAGTGTCTGACAATCTGCCGGCAATCATAGTAATGATCGATAACATCGTGCCGCTGTTTGAACAGTATCCTTCATTAGAAGAGGTAATAACGGAAATGGCCACAAACGGCCTGACCTATGGTATGTATGTCATATTTACATCCAACTCAACCTCCGGTATCAAGTACAAGCTTACTCAACTGGTCAAGGGTGCTATTACCTTACAGCTGGCTGATAAGGGAGATTACAGTAACATTGTTGGTCCAATAGCTTCAATAAGCTTACCAACGGTACCGGGCAGTGCCTTAATGAGGGGAAATCCTCCGGTTGCTTTCCAGACAGCCATATACATTGATGAGCAGGACGATCAGTTAAGACACGAAAAACTGCTTGAACTGATCAACAATATGAAGGATGCCTGGAACAGCCAGGATAAAGAGAAAACGGATGATGGTTCCGATGACAATACGGGAAATCTTACGGGAATGCTGAAGGAATATACAAACAGGGAATTATTACCAATCGGCAGAGACATTACATATCTTAAACCTGTCGTGACGGACATGACTGATGGTAACATACTTACTGTCAGCTATGGTGATGAAAAGCTGGGAATAAGAGCCATGACCATGATGACGGGAATACTGGTGGGCAATCCTGACAATACTGTTTATGTGGTAGATACCGCTGAAAAGCTAGCTCATGTTAAACTGTATGATTCATTTGCCGAAAGAGCCACATACATAAGCGAAAATCCGCAGGATATATTACCTGAACTTGAAGGTGAACTTAATGCAAGACTTCAGGAATACAACGCAGTTAAGGTTCAGGGCAATGATGCTGTAAAGAAGTGGCGTAAGGGAAAGAAACAGCTGTGTCTGGTAGTAAATGATGCAGATAAGCTGGAGCAGTTACTTTCCGCTGAAGACCTTAAAGCCTTTGGCAGGATCTTTGCCAAGACTGCTACTTTGGGTGTCATAATCATCTGCTCAGCAAGTACTGAAGCATTAGGTGATGCTGAGGAGTATAAGCAGTTACTGAACGCAGCTTACAAGGTAAACAAAGGTATCGCCGTTGGAGGAATGACGGCAAGTCACAGTTTTCTGCATCTGGACAGTGATACCCAGCTGGCAGGTATTACTATGGAAAACAGCCAGGCTGTATTCCATGAAAAAGAAAAGAATACATTAATTGAAATTTGTTAGTGGGAGTTATTATGAAGAGCAGTGTAATAGTTACAGTTGGCAGCCGTAACAAGGAATTTCCTGATTATGACATGGAAATCCCTTTGAACGTGTTCGCTGAAAAGCTGTTATTAGATATTGTAGAGGCAGTATGCATGTACAACAGTAATGTCAGAATAACTCCTGAATACAGGAGAATTTACTGTGAAAGACTGAATCGCAGCTTAAAGAATAATGAAACATTCGGCAGTGCCGGTATCTGGAACGGCGACAGGATCTACATTTAGTGAGGAATTATATGAATACAGCTGAATATTCAAAGAAACATGTATATGTAGACATAAGGAACGGTAAGATAACCGTACTCTTTAACAGTGACAGGGGATTACTATATGATGTTATTCTCGCGGAATACATGAAGGACAGAGATGCCGGCTTGAGGAAGTACGGATTTCTTCTTGCAGCTATGGGAAAGATAAAGGAAACTGTAAGCAGGAATGGTGGATACAGTGATTTTAATCTGGTGTTCTTTATCCCTGACAGCTTTGGTCTAGATGAAAAGAGGACAATTAATGCGGCCGCTGTACAGAGTGGACTGTCCATGTTCCGCTTCTATTACGATACGGACCTGCTGGCCTGGGCTGTTAGTAGAAATAAGGTAAAAAACGGCAGGTTCTTTACTCTGATGCTTGATGGTAAGAACATATCCATGGCATCTTATGAGTACAGCAATGCTGTTCTTGAGAAACTATATACTTTTGTAGCAACTTCAGAAAATGATCCTCTGGACATATTGAACAGTAAAGAGTTCATAAATGATGAATCAGCTCTGCTGTATTATGCCAGCGTGGATGGCAGATATGAAGAATTTGTGAAGAAGGTCAGGGATAAGCTGCGTACCAGCCATGAACTGATATTTGACAGAATCGTAACCCCGCTTGATGACAAAGTATATCTCAAAGGACTGGAAATGTGCAGCAGTGTTCTGACATTATTTACTTTAGACACAGTATTTCTGTCAACCGGCGGTCCGTTCAGTTACGAACTGTCAGTCAATGATAAAAGAAGAGAATTATTCTTTTCTGACAGAACGCTATCAGCTGGTGTTCCAAAAGAGAGCTTCACCTTTATGGGAATGCCGGGAGTCAATTTCCGTCTGTATGAAAAACTTAACAATAAGGAAAAGATTGTTGCTGAATGGTCATTGAAAGATCCAAACAGAGCAACAACGGAATTACAGTGCAATTACTGGCTGGATTTTGAAATTGATGGGTCTATAAAATTCATGGTTGATACAATGGACAAGAATCCATATGTAATGAACCTGTATGATTATCTTCCTGCTGAACAGATCAGGAAAAGACAGGAAGAGGAGAAGGCAAAGCAGAAAAAGGCTGAGCCAAAAAAAGAAGAAATAAGGAAAAACGAGAGTAAGAAAACCGAAACAACTGACAGTGCCATGGTGGCGATGATCATGGATCAGATTGCCGTGATAAACAATATGGAATACGGCATGAAATCGATAAAGAACCAAAGTGAGCTGAAAGGAGTAAAGATTCTTTACAACCAGTCAGTTGAGAATCTTAAGAAGTATGGAGTGATCTGCATAAATGAAACGGGTGTCCGGTTTGATACCAGGTATCATAATGGGGTTGATACTGATTATGATGCATCAGTTCCTGTTGACTATGTTCTGAAGATTGTCAGATCAGGATACATTTACAAGGGAAAGGTATTGCAGTTTGCGGATGTCATTGTCAATAAGAGCAATGACCGGACTGCGTGACATAAATAACCTGGTGAGGAGGAAACTATGGGAAAGACACTTACAATATCACCTCAGGAACTTTATTTCCTGGGAACTGTACTTGAAGCCAAGTACATTGATTACGAGTACATTGCTCATATGCCTGATATTCAGAAGAGATATTCTGTCCATGAACAGGAAACATTGTCTCAGTTAGCTGATAAGGGGTATGTGGAAGAAGACTTCAGCGGTAATGTTTCAGTGAGTGAAGAAATCAGTGAACTGCTGGTTCCTGTATTCTTCGGTGAAGTAGAATCAAAACTGATGTCAGGAGAGCCTGGAGACGGGGAACTTGACAAATGTAATTTCCATTTTCTGAATGATAAGATCACTAAGGTCAGCGTTGAAGACAAGCTTACTATTACTGAATACAGTCAGGATAAATTAAGAAAAGCTATTGAAGAATGCTTCAATGGTTATGGTAGGACTACAGATGGAACATTTGATGAAGAAAAGATTGAAAAAATCGTTTCAATCATCTGTGCCAAGGCAAATACAGGCTCATACAGAAAGAGCTGGCTGTGCATGAACGGAACAATCTGGCAGGCCGGTGAAAACGGTGAACCGGAAGCAGTTGAGCTTAATAAAGCAGTTCAGCAGGCATGTGAATTTGCCTGTGGAAAGTAGGTGAATGATATGCCAACAGTAAATGAAATAAAAATTCAGAGAGAGGCAGCTGAAGCTGATCAGAGAAAGATCAGACAGGCTATTGCCAAACTTGAAGAGTCAATTAATACATTAAGATCCCTGAAAGCCAATGCATCCGGCATGAGCGGGGAAACGGGAAGTGCAATAGTTGAACAGTCAACAAGACTGATAAATCAAATCAGTACCATGATCAATGAAAATCTGAACACATCCATTCAGAAAATTGAGCAGGCTGTCAGATATTACGAAGAAATGGATGAAAGATTAAGAAGAGAAATCGTTCAGGGAAAGGGCATGTAATATGGCAAGAATAAGAATTAATTACGATAATCTTGAACAGAATACCAGTTCTCTGAAGAACTCTATTGAGACTTATGAAGAACTGAATACAAGACTGAATAATCTCATTGAACAGGTACGTTCATCCTGGAGCGGCAAGGCAGCAGATTCATATGTGGAAATGATGCGCGGCTACCAGAAACAGGCCAGATCAATGATTGATGTACTGGAATCATTCATGAAATATGCCAATAAAGCTGACAATGATTTCACAGCCATTGATGCACAGTGTGCCCAGAAGATCAGGAATTCATTTTAGTGAGGTGAAATGAGATGAGAGTACTAAACATAGATACAGATGTATTAAGAAATTCAGTTTCAATCGCTGAAAGAGCTAATAACGAGATAAGTGAAGCCATGAATCTGCTCAATCAGATCACTATTCATAACGACTGGATCTGTCCGCAGAGAGATGAGATCAACAACTATACCAGAATGAATAAGGAAAGAATCAGAGTCATACAGAGTAACTCTGCATCTTTCTACAGTGCTATCAAGGAGTCTTCAAACATCTTTGATGAAACTGAAAGGGAAAACATGAATGCTCATAATAATCTTGACGGTATCATTGCCAGAATTCTGTCTATCAGTCCGAGCACATTTGGTGGCACAGGCTTTGCCGGTACATTTGAATCAGCCGTTAACGGCTGTCACAACATTGCCAGCCAGAGCATCAACATGGTAAATTTCCAGTCACTTAAGGAAGGGTTATCTTTATAGGTGAAAAGCTATGGCAGATATTAAGTTAAATCCTCAGGAACTCTTAGCGCAGGCTTCAGAAATGAACAGTATTAAGAGTGCCTATGAATCATTAAATACACAATTACTTAATGCCTTAAACGGCATTAATGACAGCTGGAGCGAAAACATTGCCGGTAACTTCATCGGCAAGATCCAGAGTGCAAAAAAGTCATTATTATCAATTGCTAATATGATGATGAATGGCTCTACAGCCGCAAGAGTTAGCGCAATGTCATTCCTTGAGCCAAATCAGATACTGGCTGGTTTTGGTTTTGGTGACAAAGGCGATCCTGCCTATAATGGCATGGATCTGGCTGATAAGTTCTTACAGATCCTGAAGGAATCTGGATATGATTTTAAGGGTAATATGGAAGACCTCAGCAATGTTTTAGCCGGATTTGAGGATACATACTGGAATGCATATCCATTAGTAAAACTCGCAATTGATAAATTCATTGAATTCGAAGATTACTTAACAGATGATGAAGAAAAGCCATACAGCCCGAAGAAGTATGTTGAAGCTTACAAGGTTATGAAAAAGATATCAGAAGGTGATATCAGTGGCGGAGCAAAAGAAGTCGCTAAAAGTTTTGTTAAAACAGGTGTCAAACAAATCCTTGATCTGCCTAAGACAAATCCATTTACAGCGGCAGGATTTCTGGGTATGGATGAAACATCATTTAAAACAAAATATTTTACAAATCTGGTATTGGATTCAGTGGAAGCACAGGCAAAACTTACATTTGATCCGAGTATGAAGAACGCATTCGGTTATGTCTGGAATACCGGTGTTCAGCCTGTACTGGATACTTGCGGGGACATAGCATTTAATGATGTTAAGTATCTTCCGATAATTGGTGAATATTATACCAGCCAGGGAGCAAGAAGCGGTTCTGATGCCTTCCAGATCATGTTGGGAGACATGGCAAGAAATGTCACAGGAGATTATGAACTTGGGGAGTATTTCAGGAACTATTACAGTGAGCATGGCAGTGCTTTTGATGGAGTATATGACGGTTATGTAGATGCACTGAATTTCCTGGTTGAATCAGGCGGCCCAGTAGAAGCGTCAAAGCGTATCTGGAAGAGTTTATTGTATGAAGAATAGAGAGGGATATGAAAATGAATAGAATATTACCAATTGGATCAGTTGTTATGTTAGAAGGTGCAACTAAGCCGGTTATGATTTTTGGTTATCTGCAGCAGTCATCAATTTATCCAGGCAAAATCGTTGATTATGTCGGCGTGCCATATCCGGAGGGAAATCTGGATATTACAATGCAGTATGGTTTCATGATGGATGACATTGCTGAAATCATTTTTGAAGGATATCGTTCAAAAGACTTCGAACCGTGGGCAAAACTACTGGAAATAAAGGCTCTCGGAGAAAGTGAATAATGTTACATAAAAGCAGCAGAATGATTGAAGCGGCCTGCCTCTGTAATGTGGGGGCTAAGCGCAGCAATAACGAAGACAATTACTATTTTGCCGGTAGTTTCATGAATCAGGAACATCATAATCTTGAGGTTCCTGTTACTATGAATGAAAAACTGACCGGAGACCTGTTTTTTGCGGTCTTTGACGGTATGGGCGGCGGCGATTATGGGGAAGTTGCTTCGCATGTGGCTTCATCATCTGTTGATGAACTATTTGAAATAAATCCTTATGATATAACTCCCTCACTGGAGAAACTATGTTTGGGGCTGAATAAGAAGGTTTTCAGTGAAAGTGAAAAGCTGGATTCATATGCAATGGGAACGACCATGGCAGCATTGTTTTTCCATGAAGGATACTTCTGGAGCTGTAATATTGGCGACAGTAAATGTTATAAGATGGAAGATAATGAGTTAGTTCAGTTATCTGTGGATCATGTCGATATCTATGACAGAATGCACAGAAAGCCTATGCTTACACAGTATCTGGGAATCGATCCGGAAACAGTACAGATAGAACCGTATGTCTGCAGTGAAACTGTTAACAGGGGAGATGTTTTCCTGATATGCAGTGATGGCCTGACGGACATGGTTGATGAATCAGTTATCCGTGATATATTGGTTTCAGGCAGCAGTCTTGAAGAGTGTGTAAGTAAGCTTGTTGATGTGGCACTTGAAAACGGTGGAGAAGATAACATAACAGTTATTGTTATTAGAATTAGTTAATGGTGGTAATAAATATGGGAAACAGTCAGTTACCTGAAGTCTGGCCAGGCTGGAAAACAGTTAAAGTAATAGGCAGAGGCAGTTTTGGTGCCGTTTATGAAGTTGAACGACAACTGTTTTCTTCTGCTGAAAAGGCAGCAGTTAAGCATATTTCATTACCAAAAGATGATAGTATTGTTGATTCATACCGAAATGACGGCTATGACAGAGAAGCCATCATAAATGTTCTTAAGGATCATAAGGACAGCATCGGCCGTGAATATGAACTGATGTATGAATTAAGAGGGAACACCAATGTCGTTTACTGTGATGACTGCCGCATAGTTGAAAAACAGGATGGCATAGGCTGGGACATCTACATCAAGATGGAACTGCTTACGCCATTAATGAAGACACTTCCAAAGTCAGGCTGTCCTGATGAGCAGAAGGTCATCAGGATGGCTAAGGATATCTGCAATGCACTGATACTGTGTGAAAGCAGGAACATTGTTCACCGTGACATAAAGCCTGAAAACATCTTCGTCTCTGATACAGGTGACTATAAGCTTGGTGATTTTGGCATTGCCAGAGAAATGGAACATACAACTGTCGGTACCATGGCTGGAACATATAAATACATGGCACCGGAAGTATACATGAATAAGCCATATGGTAAGACCGCTGACATTTATTCACTTGGGCTTGTATTATACTGGGTACTAAACGAGAGAAGAACTCCTTTCCTGCCTCTTCCACCGGCCATCCCTAAGGTGTCTGAGGAAGAAAAAGCCAAGAGCAGGAGAATGAATGGGGAAAGGTTCCCGGATCCATTATTTGGTTCAGAAAAGCTTAAGAGGATAATATTGAAGGCATGTGCGTTCAATCCATCTGACCGTTATCAGTCAGCCTTTGAAATGCTGGCCGATCTTAATGGAACAGCAGCAACCGAAAAGACAGAAACTGTTGACCCGTATCAGGAAAAAAGTGAAACAGTATATGGATCTTCTTATGGTACCATCGGGAAAAGAATGGAAAGTCAGAAAACATATCAGGATGTTGTGGTTGATATTGTTGCAGCAATGGATACCGGGCTGGCCGCAAAGTCGGACTATGGCTATGGAATAATTCATAACAGTGACATGCCTGCAAACGTAGCTGCAGATGGGGAAATGAACATTGGCAGAAAGGCCTTATGTTCAGTAATCAGAATGATAGATAAACTGGCCGTTCTGTCTTTCATTCAGTTTGTGGATTCCGGTTCCGGCAACAATAAGAAAACCAGCAATTCGAATGATGATAGCTGGGGTTATAAGGATGATGCATGTTCTTTCAATGTGAATTTTAAGAGTGATTCTAAGCAGAAGGTCAGTCAGAAGAAAACAGAATCAATAAAGAGAGAAGCGGCACCTGAAACAAACCGTGTCATTCAGTTCCATGATCCTGGCCTTGAGAAAGCTGTAAGAAATGAGCTTAACGAAAAGGATGCAACGATTATGAATCGTTCCATAACCTTAGATGATGTATTGAAACTGAAAACACTGATCGTAAATAAAAGTGATTTTCCAATTAAAAACATAGAAGATCTTCGCCTCTTTACTAATCTTTCAGTTCTTTCATTAAGAGATCAGGAAATAACAGATCTTTCTCCGATTAAGGGACTGAAACTTAAGACACTGGATGTAGGCAACAATAAGATAACCATTCTCACTCCTGTTTTCAGCATGAAGACTCTGAAAAATCTTATTATTGATGGTTGTGGGGTAAAGGCGTTTCCTCCTATCAGTGAATTCAGACAAAAACTGCCTGGCTGTGACGTGGTATTTTCCCATTATAATCCGACACTGCCGATACCTAAGAATGAAAGATTTGTATTCATTCCTTTTGAAATAGACAGTAAAGCTGTATCAGAAAAGAAGGTTCTGACTTTGAGAGTTCCTGTGGAAGGAAAATGTGCAAAGTGTTCGGGTACAGGTCAAGTATATAAACGTCTGTTATCCATGGAAAAGATTACCTGTCCGGGCTGTAACGGAACAGGAACTCGGATAAATATATATGAAAGCTTGCAATCATTTAGTGAACAGGACTTGAACAAACAGAGGTCTTTTTCTGTTGAGGGAAATAGCGTGCTGATAACTGTAATACCTGTAGTGTTTACGAAAACTGTTGGTCAGGATCCAGGGAAACCGCTTTTGCTGGCAGATGCGCTTAAGCAGGCAAAATAACTGATGATATCAGGATCAACTACTATGGATTTAAAAAGACATATAAGATATGTCTTTTTTGTTACAGTGATTTAATTAACTGCAGAAGTTCATCATAGTTGAATACTTCATAATCAGCCGTATAATCATAGTCTACGGTTCTGTGTCGATGGTTGAACCAGATCGATTTCCAGCCGGCATTATGAGCACCTGCTATGTCATTTTCAAATGAGTCGCCGACAAAATAGGTTTCATTAAGATCAAGATTGAATCTCTCGACAGCCATGTCGTATATTTCTCTTCCCGGTTTGCGGAATCCGACTTCTGAAGAAATAAGTATCTTATCCAGATCTATCCATTCGCCCAGACCCAGGGAATTGATTTTCTGACGCTGATGTTCCCACGGTCCATTGGTAATAAGAGACACAAAAATATTATGTTCCTTACAGTAATCAAGTATTTTTCTCATGCCATCATTCAGCTTCAGCTGATGCTGCAGGTTAGCGTAGGTATACTGAAATTCCAAAGCTTCCTCTCGGGTGATTTCAGCGCCCAGATCCCTGAAAGCTTCGCTGATGCGGTAGACATACATGTCTTCCATGGATATTTCGTTTTTCTCACTCCGGGCAAAGGTTTCCTCACTGTGAACACGGAACTGAATAAACAGCTTTCCAGGGTCCAGACTGAATCTGTCAGCAAACATTGATTCATAGGTATCAATGAAAGGCTGATCCTGATAGTATACGGTATCGTCCAAATCAAACAGATAATTCATGGCATTTTTCTCCTGCCCTTATTATAAAATATTTGTTTATAATGACAATATGTATTATTTTACGTTTCTTTCATGGATGTTAAGGATTTCTTAAAGTAAATAAAAGACAGTGGTGATATAATTATCTGTGACTGATGGAGCAAAAAAACTGTCAATATCAGTAGGAGAGCCTGATGAGTACTTTTAAGATAGGAGACCTGGAACTGCGGAATCATATAATTGTGGGACCAATGGCAGGTATCAGCAATATCGGATTCAGAACGATGATCAAACAGTTTGATCCTGCTTTGATCGTGTCTGAAATGATTTCCGACAAGGCTATAACCTATCAGAATAAGAGAACTATCATCATGACGGATATTGATCCTGAAGAACATCCCATAGCCTTACAGCTGTTTGGCCATGACATTGATTCCATGGTGTCTGCTGCAAGGTTTTTTGACGAAGAGACGGACTGTGACATCATCGACATAAACATGGGGTGTCCGGTTCCCAAGATAGTAAATAATAATTCGGGCAGCGCTCTGATGAGAAGTCCTGAATATGCCCGGGAACTGCTGACGGAAATCGTTAAAAATGTCAGGAAACCGGTAACTGTAAAGATGAGATCAGGCTGGGATCTGGAACATATCAATGCCGTAACTTTCTCCAGAAGGATTTCAACTACGGGAATAAGCGCTGTCTGTGTACATCCGCGAACCAGAACCATGTATTACAGCGGCAAGGCCGACTGGGACATCATCAGACAGGTTAAGGAAGCTGTTGACATTCCTGTCATCGGCAACGGTGATATCAAGTCAATTGATGACATGGTTGCCATGAAGCGGCACACCAACTGTGACCGGTTCATGGTTTCAAGAGGATGTCTGGGCAATCCATGGCTGATCCAGCAGCTGGTTCATTTTGAAAGAACCGGGGAAAGACTGGAAGATCCTACAGCTGAGGAGAAGATCAGACAGTGTATGGTACATGCACAGAAACTGGTTGATCTCAAAGGGGAACTTAACGGAATAAAAGAAATGAGAGGTCATGCCTGCTGGTACATAACAGGCATGCCAAATAACAATAAAGTAAAGGCCATGCTGAATCACATTGTCAGTTACAGTGAGCTGGAACTGATCATGAATGAATATCTTGATGCTCTGAAGAATGACGATTACTCATTCTTCATGAAGGGGGAGTAAATATGATTAGAAAAATATTTGCGGTAATGCTGTGTCTGACATTGCTGCTGCCTGGTTTCAGGGTCAGTGCTTTGGAGAAAAGCATTGAAGAATTAAGCGAAGAAACCGGTATAACTAACAGTGAAAGCAGTTTTACCATTCCATACAACGAATCTGAAGCCAGAGTATACTATGGAGAAACCGGCATAAATCTGTTTACACCGGAGGGTAATGTCTATTTTCCTACCAACTACGGTGTGCTGAAACTCATCAGCGTAGGGGATGTAGACGGTGACGGCTATCATGATTTTCTGAGTTATCAATCGGTACCGGCTCAGGTAGCGCAGCTGTTATGTTTAAGCGGATCTGACGGTCATGTTATTTCCACAGTCAGACTTACCAGACTGGGTTATGATGACAACCTTACTACCAACATTGATGTCAACTGCTTCATTCAGCAGATGTATTCCCGCCAGGATGGTACAGCCTATGTCGTTTACGATTACAACGTCATCAAGCTTAACATGGCTGATGGCATGGAACTGGGACGCTTTAGCGAAACCGATAACATCTGGAAAATCATTTCCATTGATGACTTCAATGGTGACGGTACTGATGATCTGGCTTATTGCGGTCAGCAGAATGTGGCCGGTATCATTGACGGCAATACCATGGAACTGCTGAAACAATATCATCCTGCTGAAGAGCATACTTTCCGTATTCCATGGGATGACAAGCGTGAACTGACGGCCATATATAATGCCTGGGATCTGTATTACGAAAGCGGCATGTTATATGTGCTGAGTGAAAACGGTACTCTGAATATCATAGACATCTACAACTCCTTTGTGGATGAAAAGGGAAATGAAACAGCCAATATCGTTCCTGTACCGCTGGAAGTGATCGATCAGGAAACTCTGGATTCACTTTCAGCCAACAATCTTAACTGGAGTTACAGTGCTCCGGTATACAGAGTTACCGGTATAAATGACTGGGCTTACATGGGATACCGCTTTGCAGATGTTAACGACCAGTACATGCTGATAAATGCCTATATGGGCGGACTTGACAGCTGCAGCAGCTGGACTGATGTTTCCTATCCGGCAAAAATTGCAGTTTATAACAGGGAAACCGGAACAGTTGATACCAGATTCGCAGCAGATATTAACGGGTTTAAATATCAGAAGACCTGTCTGGGTGTTCTCAATGATCAGCCTGTTATCGCCGTGATCAACCATACAGAAGAAGGACAGGGCGGCATGGCTCTGTATGATATGGAAGGAAAAATGATCCGGCGGAAGGATATTATGTCTTCTTATTTCGGTTATGACCGCAAAATGGAATTAAGCTGGGATGGCGAAAAATACTGTTTGGAGATCTTCAATAACGGATGTCTGAATGTCTCTGCTGATCTTAAGAAGATTGAACCGGCTTATCGGTCCAGTGAAACAGATATTCTGACCATTGAGAACGATTATATCCTATGCACTTTGAGCAAGAGTGGTGTAAAGAAAAAGATTTCCAAGTATGAACTGGATGGTAAAACCCTGCTGTGGGAATATGACCCTGAAAAACCATTTATACATAAAGGATTTGAATATATCAGATATGACAGAGACTATAACCGCGATGGTGTAAAGGATGTCATGATCCTGATGAGCGGATACAATAACAAGGATCGGAAAGTCTGGGCTGACTTCATTATCGTAAACGGTAAAGATGGTAAAGCCTTTATGGACAAGCGGGTCATTACCAATACCTATTATGATGAAAACTGGAATAAGATAACGGAATACCTGAATGCAAATTCTTTTGATATATTCCGTGATGTTGACGGAGACGGTGTCTATGAACTGAACGTTGAGGGACCGATCGTAGGCAGCCGCAAGAACGAAATCATCGGCAACACCTATGGCGGCGTCGAATTTGACGGCATGCTGCTGGATGTAGGAGATACCAATGGTGATGGTCTTACCGATTATGTAGGTATTAATAAAAAGGAAACAAGATTATTCCAGTCAAAGCTGACATACAGCTATGGTTACATGGAAGTTGAATACAGAAAAACCGGAACGGCTTTCGCAAATCCGGATAAGGCTGATGCCATGAATACTTCTCAGGTATTTGGCGACATTAATAAGGATGGTGTCAGGGAAATAGGCATGGTGGACTTCAACGCTGAAGGGCGTCAGGTCTTCAAAATCATAAACGGACGCAATCTGTCTACCATGTACCTGTTATGTCCTGAAGGTGTCAAGGGCATGGGTGAAGCCTTCAAGGTCAGCAATTATGACTATAACAATGACGGTTTCTATGAACTGTATGGCATAGAGGACTGGTTTATCGGCATGTATAACGGCAAGACCGGTGAACTGCTGTTCAGACCGGAAGACAGCGGTTATAAGGAAGAATACTTCGCTGATTACATCGTACCGTTTACCGTTATGGAATATGATGATCTCACAGCTGTACAGGTAGGAGATCTCAATGGCGATGAATGTCCGGACGTTGCCTATTACAAGAGCTATCCTAATGAAAACTGGGAACAGGTCTTCGCAATGATCACTCTGAGCGGGGCTGATTTCCAGCAGATTGGTGAAACAATTATCGGAATTAACGATTTTGAAAATAACTATGGTAATCTGGTTCAGATCAGAAACGGCGGAAACCTGGTAGCTCTGGTCAATAACGAAAAGAAAATGACAAGAATATTTGACCTGGAAAAGAATCAGGAAATTGCCGGATACAGTCTGGCTGCCACACAGATGTCAGCTGGTAAGGACGGTAATCTGCTGGCACTGGCTAACAAAACGCTGTACTCACTCAATACGGAACCTAGTTTCGTCATTAAAAGTGAAGTGCCTGCAGTAACAGATAATTACATCGTTCATCTGGAATGGGAAAGCCTGCAGGATTACAGTGTCATGACTGTTTACGATAATACCAAGATCGTATACCAGGGTGACGCTTCCAGCTGTGACATCAAACTGCTGGCAGGCAAGCATAATCTGAAACTGTCAATGGATGACGGCCAGGGCAAAACCTACAGCGAATCCGTTGAAACGGAAGTTACTGCCCAGACCAAAGACTATACAATGGTAGGTGTGGTTGCCGGTGTTACATTCCTGTTAAGTATCATCTTCGGTAAACTGCAGAAGATCCTGATTAACAGAAAATTCAGAAGAAAGGAGGCTAAGAAGAAATGAGTGAATATTGTATAGAACTGAATGAAATCACAAAGAAATTCGGTAATTTCACTGCTGTCGATAAAGTCTCCCTTAAACTGGAACCTGGCAAGGTCTATGGCTTTGTCGGTCCTAACGGTGCCGGCAAGAGTACGACCATGGCCATGATCATGGGTTCTCTGTTTCCAACCAGTGGCTCAGGCAAGGTGTTTGATCATCCTTTAGCCTCAACGGCTGCCCTGAAGGATCTGGGCTATTCACCGGAATTCACCAGTTTTTACCGGGATATGAGCTGTGCCGAATATCTGCACTACATGGGCAGACTGTCAGGCTTAAGCGATAAGGAAGCCGTAGAGAGAACCAGGGAACTGCTTGATAAGTTTGAACTTAACGAGCATGCCAACCGCAGAGTTGCCAAGTTCTCTACCGGTATGAAGAAAAAAGTCTCACTGGCACAGGCCATGATCAATCATCCAAAGGTTCTGCTGCTGGATGAACCTACAGCCAACCTGGATCCTACCAGCAGGCAGGAGATCCTGGATACGGTCAGAGACATGGTTGAAAATGAAAAACTGACGGTACTGATCAGTTCTCACGTACTGACGGAACTGGAAACGGTAATCAGTCATGTAATAATGATTTCTCACGGTAAGATCATTCTTGATGCTCCTATTCATGAAGCACAGGAGATGTTCAAGAAAGGTATTCTTATCGTTAATACAAGCAATAATGAAGCTGTATATGAAGCACTTAAGGATCATTATCAGTGTACGGTAATTGATGAAGGCCTGCGTTTCATGGCTGAAAACATGGAACAGCTGAAAAAGGATATTGTTACTCTGGCTTATACCAAGGGACTTATCCTGAATCTGCTGCAGGAAGAAGTCATGTCGCTGGATGCCTTGTACAAACACATTATGGAGGGTAGTAATCATGAAAGTGATAATAAAGAGAACGCTTGAGGAAACCCTCAGACTGACAAGCATTATTCTGGTAATACTTGCCGGTGTGGCAGGAGGTTATGTTGTAGGTATCAACTGTAATCATTCCAATGCCACAACGTTTGTCAAGTATCTTAATGAGTGTCTGATCATTCAGCATATGGCCGTATTCTTTCTGATAAACGGTGCCATACTGATGATAATTGTCGCATCTATTGCCAGCGGCTTAATTGCCGGTGAAGTTCACGAGGGAACAATAAGACTGCTGGTGGCGAAGCCAAACAGTCGCCGTTCCATTCTGCTGGGAAAGATCATAGGCATGTTAACAGGATGCATCATACTGATGTTATTGGGTTTAGGTGTCTTCTTCCTGACGGAATCATATTTCGGTAATTTTGACGGCAATGTTCAGGCTGGAATGCTGGCTTATTTCCCGGCATACATATTGTACGGTTTGATCGTCATAGCCTTCTTCAGTTCTCTGGCAACCTTATTAAGCTGTCTGGTCAAAAAGAAGGTAATAGCCTTACTGCCAATGCTGTTTCTGATGATCTGCGTTCTGGCATTGCCGGTTATCGTCAGAGTTGTACTGATGTTTTCCAATCAGGAAGGATATCCTTCACCTCTGCTGTACGGCATCGACGTTAACTATCATTTCGGTTCACTGTTCAAATGGTGCTGTGATTTCTGCGGCGGCATTAACGGAACAAGCAGTCAGCTGCAAATGCCGGCCTTATTGCTGAACATCTTCCATTCAATAGATGTCGACAGAGACCTGACCCACACCAGCCAGTCAAGCGCGCTTCTGTTACAGAACAATATCATACCGGTTACGATCCTGTTAATTGTCTATGGGGCGCTGACGGTATTCAATTATCTGAGCAGTTTTGTGCTGATCAGCCGTAAGGATGTTTAATTAAGGGCTTTTCATGCCCTTTTATAGGAGCAGTTATGAAATACATATTATTTCTGATACTTAAATTACTTCTGGCAGGCGGCAGTCTGTACGGTTTGTTATATCTGGGCAAAAGGGAAAAAAGACAGGTCCGACTGGTATGGCTGATACTGATACCGCTGATACTGTTCATGTTTCCAATCATTAGCAGTGATAAGGAAGCCGGCATAAAGAAATACTGGACACCTGTTATTGAAATGGATGTCAGAAAAGTTGATGATTTTCGCGGTGATACTGACATATGGATGATTCCGGATAATTACCGTACCGTAAAGGAAGGATTCGCTCCTAATAAGAAAAGAATGGCAGCTGACCGGATAAATGATGTCGGTAAGCTGAGTGAGATCAGTTTTCCTGCTGGTGAACTGATAAGATACAGTGATGAAAGAGACGGTTTTCATGGTGACGGTGTCGTCAGGATCACTGTTCGCTATCCTGATAATGCCATTGCTGAAAAACTGCGGGAAAGCAGTTACTGGCATCAGCTGCCGATGGATCTTAAGCTGCGGTCATATTTCATTGAAGGGCAATCCGTTATCAGTGAGAAGATTCCTGCTGAAACAGGATATTATTTCTATGCCACCAGAGGCTTTGGCAAATACGATGTATATCAGAAGGATGAAGAAATAATCTATGCCGAAGAGGATTATATTTTTGCGATATATGATGTTGCAACGTCCACTCTGTATTACTGGAATGTAAACATCTGATGAAAAGCCAATCATTTGATTTCTGAAATGATTTACATTATTATGTAAAAAAGAAAATAGGGAGGACATCAAATGAATTTGGAAAAGATGCAGCATAAATATGCGTATACCCTGGCCAGAGTAGGACTTAATGTTCAGCCGGGACAGACAGTACTTGTTGAGGCTGCCATTGAAGGAGCTTACTTTACTCCGATTTTTGCCGAAGAATGCTATAAACTGGGTGCCGGTAATGTAGTAGTACATTATCTGGATGAACCTAATCTGAAAATCGCTGCCAGATACAGAAAGAATGAAGACGTCAGAAAGGTTGAACCTTGGGAAGAACTGCAGTGCACGCAGTATCTTGATGAGGGAGCCTGCTATATCCGTCTGGAAGGCGTCAATCCGGCTTTAATGGCTGATGTACCTGAAGATCAGGCCAATGCCATCTTTGCTCATATTGATGCTGTCAGAAATATAATGAGAAAGGCCTCCAGAGAAAAACACTGTCAGTGGTGCATTGCCATGATTCCTACCAGGGAATGGGCTGATTTTATCCTGAAGGATGTTGAGGAAGAAAAGAGATACGATGAGTTATGGAAACTGATCCTGAAACTCTGCTATATCGATGAAGATAATGATGTTGTAAAGACCTGGGAAGAAAAGAACGCCAGAAAGAGAGAAAAAGGCGATATCATCGATTCCTACAACTTTACAAAATTCCACTATACTGCATCCAACGGTACTGATCTCGTTGTTGAACTGACACCTGATTCACACTTTGGATTCGGTAAGAGACAGCTGCCTCCTGGATATATCAGACACAACGCCAATATTCCTACTGAGGAAATCTGCACGACTCCTGAGAAGTTCGGTACCAACGGTGTGGTATTCGCTTCCAGACCACTGGTATTAGGCGGTAAGAGTGTTGAGAATTTTGGCTTCAGATTTGAAAACGGCAAGGTAGTTGAAGTTATCGCTGATGAAGGCAAGGAAATGCTGGAAGCTCTAGTAACCATGGATGAAAATGCCGGTTATCTGGGTGAAGCAGCCTTAGTCGAATATCATTCACCAATCTCCATGAGCGGTATCGTTTACTATACAACTCTGATTGACGAGAATGCGTCATGTCACCTGGCTTTAGGCAGAGGCCTGAATCCTGGAAAGTGTTCAGATCCTAAGTATACCTTCAATGATTCAGTGATCCACATTGACTTCATGATCGGTACAGAGGACATGCATATTGTCGGTACAACCAAAGACGGCAGAGAAGTTGTCATCTTTGATAAGGGCGACTTCGCAATTTAATAAAACAATGTAAAACCGGTTCAGTGAACCGGTTTTTATGTCGTCTTCTAAGACGGTTGAGCACAAAGTGCGAAATCAAAACCCACCTGCTAGGCAGGTGGAGGGACGATGCTTTTTGTAAAGAAAAGCATCCAAGCAATATAATAGGATTGTCGAAGTCACTATTAGAAAGCGAGGATGCAAAGTATGGCAGTAAAGTATGATTCACTGGCCCACACAAAATATTATACAAGATATCATATCGTATTTGGGCCAAAATACAGGAGAAAAGTAATATACAACCAACTAAGG